>NZ_JBSFTV010000019.1:0-153859 GCF_053591455.1 Streptomyces sp. NPDC003016 | reverse complement strand
GTTGTTGCGGCCGAGCAGGGCGATGGTGATGCCCGTGAAGCCGGCCGCCGCCGTGTGTCTGCCCGGCGCGGACGCCGCCCCTGAAGCCCCGGAAGGGGACGCCGCTCGCGGAGGCACCCCGGTGCGGACACCGACCGGGATCACGTCACGGACCGGGTCTGCCGCGGATCCCCACCTCCCGCGGCGGCCACCGGGGGCATTCCCGCGACACCTCCGGCGTCTCCACCCGGACCGGCGCCGCCGTCGACGCCCTGGCGGACCGGGCACTGTGCCGGCTCCCTTCCCCCGCTGAAACCCGGTGAAAACAGAGGTCTGTGACAGGCCGGGTGCCGACCGGCGCTAACGTGGTCCGTGCTGACAGTCGGGTCCGCGCCGGGACGGCGCCGGCCCAGGGGGCGGAAGAAGGTACACATGCAGGTCGGAGCCGTCTCTTGAGGATTCTGCATACGTCGGACTGGCACCTGGGGCGTTCCTTCCACCGAGTGAACCTCCTCGACGCCCAGGCCGCGTTCCTCGACCACCTGGTGACGACGGTGCGCGAGCGGGACGTGGACGCGGTGCTGGTGGCGGGGGACGTGTACGACCGTGCCGTGCCGCCGCTCGCCGCCGTCGAACTCTTCGACCGGGCCCTGCACCGGCTCGCCGCCGCGGGCGTGCCGACCGTCATGATCTCCGGGAACCACGACTCGGCCCGCAGGCTCGGCGTCGGCGCCGGGCTCATCGACCGGGCCGGGATCCATCTGCGTACCGACCCGGCAGGGTGCGCCACGCCGGTCGTCCTCTCCGACGCGCACGGAGACGTGGCCTTCTACGGGGTGCCGTACCTCGAACCCGCCCTGGTGCGCGAGGAGTTCAAGACGTCCAGGGCCGGGCACGAGGCCGTCGTCGGAGCGGCGATGGAGCGGATACGCGCCGACCTCGCCGAGCGGCCCGCCGGCACCCGCTCGGTCGTTCTCGCGCACGCCTTCGTCGCGGGTGGCGAACCGAGCGACAGCGAGCGGGACATCACGGTCGGCGGCGTGGCCTCCGTCCCCGCCGGTGTCTTCGACGGCGTCGACTACGTGGCCCTCGGGCACCTCCACGGCTGCCAGCTCGTCACCGGGCGCGTCCGCTACTCGGGCTCCCCGCTCGCGTACTCCTTCTCCGAGGCGGACCACCGCAAGACGATGTGGCTGATCGGCCTCGGGCCCGGCGGCGAGGTCGAGGGCGAGCGGATCGACTGCCCCGTGCCCAGGCGCGTCGCCCGGATCCGCGGTCGTCTGGAGGAACTCGTCGAGGACCCCGCCCTCGCACGCCACGAGGAGTCCTGGATCGAGGCGACGCTCACCGATCCCGTACGCCCGCCGGAACCCATGGCGCGGCTCAGCGCGCGCTTCCCGCACACCGTCAGCCTCGTCTTCGACCCCGAACGGGCCCCCGAGGACCCCCTGGCGTCCTACGCCCAGCGGCTCAAGGGGCGCGACGACCAGCAGATCGCGGAGGACTTCGTGGCCCATGTGCGCGGCGGCAGCGGCCCCGACGACCGGGAGCGCACCGTGCTCCAGAGCGTCTTCGACGACGTACGCGTCGACACCGCGCTCGCGCAGGACGGTGTGCGCGGGGCCGCCCGATGAGGCTGCACGCCCTGCACATCACGGCTTTCGGGCCCTTCGGCACCACCCAGGAGGTCGACTTCGACGCGCTCAGCGCCGCCGGGGTCTTCCTGCTGCACGGAGCGACCGGCGCCGGCAAGACCTCCGTCCTCGACGCCGTCTGCTACGCGCTGTACGGCGCGGTGCCGGGCGCCCGGCAGAGCCCCGGCGCCTCACTGCGCAGCGACCACGCCCCGCACGGCCTGCCGACCGAGGTGCGCCTCGAACTGACCGTGGGCGGGCGGCGCCTGGAGATCACCCGGCGCCCGGCACAGCCGCGCCCCAAGAAGAAGGGCACCGGCTTCACCACGGAGAAGGCGCAGAGCTGGCTGCGCGAGCACCGGGCCGACACCGGGTGGAAGGCGCTCAGCCGCTCCCACCAGGAGATCGGCGAGGAGATCACCCAGCTCCTCGGCATGAGCCGGGAGCAGTTCTGCCAGGTGGTGCTGTTGCCCCAGGGGGACTTCGCGCGCTTCCTGCGCGCCGACGCGGAGGCACGCGGCAAGCTCCTCGGACGGCTCTTCGACACCCGCCGTTTCGCCGCCGTCGAAGAGCGGCTCGCCGAACTGCGCCGTTCGGCGGAGCAGCAGGTGCGGGCCGGGGACGAGCGGCTGCTCGCCGTCGCGCAGCGGATGGCGCAGGCGGCGGGCGACAGCGCGGACGCGCGCGCGTGGCCGCTGCCCGACGCGCAGCCCGGCGAGCCCGGACTCGCCGAGGCCGTACGGGAGTGGGCCGCGATCGCGCGCAGCGGTGCGCACGAACGGCTCGGCATCGCGGAGTCGGCGGTCGCCGCGGCGGAGAGCCGGCGGACCGCGGCCCGCACCGCCCTGGAGGCCGAACGCGAACTGGCAGCCCTCCAGCAGCGATACGCCGACGCGCGCGGGCGCGCCGACGCGCTCGAAGCGCGCCGCCCCGAGTACGAGCGGCTGCGCGCGCTCCAGGACCGCGCCCGCCGGGCCGACCGCGTCGCCCCCGCCCTGGCGCTGCGCGACGACGCCGAGCGGGAGCACCGCGCGGCGAGCGCGGCCCGCGAACGCGCGCGGGCCGAACTGCCGCCGGACCTCGCCGACACCGGCGCCGAGCACCTCGCCGCACTGGAACGCGGGCTCCGCCAGGACCTCGGCGGCCTCGAAGCCGCACGCAGGGCGGAGCGGCGCAGCGAGGAGATCGGCCGGGAGCGGGCGGCGCTGGAGCGGCAGGCCCGCGCCGACGACGAACTGCTGCGGGACGCCGCCCACTGGCTGGACGGCTGGGACGCGACCCGCCGCCGCTGCCAGGAGCGCATCGAAGCGGCCCAGGACGCGGTGACCCGCGCCGAGCACCTGGCGGGACGGCTCGAACCGGCCCGCCGCAGACTCGACGCCGCACGCCGGCGCGACGCGCTCGGCGAACAGGTCACGGCCGCCGAGGACCGGCTGCGGACGGCCCGGGAGGAGGCCGCCTCGGCCCACGAGCGATGGCTGGACCTGAAGGAACGCCGGCTGCTGGGCATCGCGGCCGAACTGGCGGCGAACCTGCGCGACGGCCAGGAGTGCGCGGTCTGCGGCTCGACCGAGCACCCGGCGCCCGCCCGGGCGGCGGCGGACCAGGTGGACCGTACGGCGGAAGAAGCGGCGTACGCCGCCCATACGGACGCCGAGGCGGTGCGCTCCCGGGCGGAGCGCGCGCTGGCAGCGGTGCGCGAGGACCACGCGGCGGCGCGCGCGGAGGCGGGCGGCTCCGCCACCGGCGGCGGCCCGGCCGAGGCGGGGACCGGCGACGCGGTACCTGCCCCGGCGGAAGCCCTCCGGGACGCCGGGTCCGGTCGTCCGCGTGAGGTGAGCGTCGGCGAACTGACCTCCCTGGTCCAGGAGTTGCGACAGGAGCACGCCGAGGCGCATGCCGTGGCCGCCGGTCTGCACGCGGCCCGTGAGGCGCTGGACCGCGCCGAGCGCGAGTACGCGGGACGCGTCGACGCGCAGCGGCAGGCCGAACGGCGTGCCGCCGCCCGTACCTCGCAGCGCGAAGCGCTCGACCGCGAACAGGCGTCCCTCGAAGCCGAACTGGTCCGGGCCCGCGGTGAAGCGCGCAGTGTCGCCGAGCATGCCGCGCTGCTGGAGCGCCGCGTCCGGGTGCTCGGTGAGGCGTCCGAAGCCGTGCGGGCGGTCGAGATCACCGCCCAGCGCCTCAAGGAGGCCGACGACCGGCTCGCCGACGCCGCGTTCAAGGCCGGCTTCGAGACCCCGCGCGGGGCAGCCGAAGCGCTGCTCGGGGACGCGGAGCAGCGCGGCCTCCAGCACCGGATCGACGACTGGCAGCGCGAACAGGCCGCCGTCGCCGACCGGTTGGCGGAGCCCGGGACCGCCGCGGCCGCCGCCCGGCCCCGGGCCGAACCGCAGCGTGCCCAGCAGGAGTTCGACGCCGCCGAGCGCGGACTGCGTGACGCCGCGTCCGTCCTCGACGCCGCGGGCGAGCGCTGCGCCGCTCTCGCCCGGCTGTCGCGGCAGGCCGCCGAGGAGACGCGCCGCCTCGGCCCGCTGCGCGAACAGTACGAGCGGGTGGCGCGCCTCGCCTCGCTCACCGCCGGCACCTCCGCCGACAACGAACGCAAGATGCGCCTGGAGTCGTACGTCCTGGCCGCCCGCCTGGAGCAGGTCGCGGCCGCCGCCACCGCCCGCCTCCAGCTCATGTCCTCCGGCCGCTACACCCTCGTCCACTCCGACGCCAGGGCCGGCGGCCGGGGCCGGTCGGGACTCGGCCTGCACGTCGTCGACGCCTGGACGGGCATCGAGCGCGACACGGCGACCCTCTCCGGCGGCGAGACGTTCTTCGCCTCGCTCGCGCTCGCGCTCGGCCTCGCCGACGTGGTCACCGACGAGGCCGGCGGCGTACGGCTCGACACGCTCTTCATCGACGAGGGCTTCGGCAGCCTCGACGACCAGACCCTGGACGAGGTCCTCGACGTACTGGACTCCCTGCGCGAACGCGACCGCAGCGTCGGCATCGTGAGCCACGTCGCGGACCTGAGGCGCCGCGTCACCACCCAGCTCGAGGTCGTCAAGGACCGGCACGGCTCCGTGGTGCGCCACCACACGGCCTTCGGTCAGCGGCTGAGCGCGCGCCGGGGGAGCGGCGAGGAGTAGACGACGCTGGTGGTGACCGAGCCGAGCGTGCCGAACCGGCCCGAGATTTCTTCCAGGTGCTTCATCGAACGGGCCGCGACCTTCATGACGAAGCAGTCGTCGCCCGTGACGTGATGCGCTTCGAGCACCTCGGTCGTCGTTTCGAGCAGGTCGTGGAACGGCTTGTAGTTGCCGTGCGGATAGCGCAGCCGCACGAACGCCAGGATGGGCATTCCCAGCTGCTCCTGCTCGACGACGGCCGTGTAGCCCGAGATCACCCCGGCCTCTTCGAGCCGCCGCACCCGCTCGGTCACGGCGCTCGCGGACATGGACACGGTGCGCGCCAGCTCGGCGAACGTGGCCCTGCCTTCGCGTTGCAGGGCTTCCAGGATGCGCCAGTCGGTGGCGTCCGGTGAATATCCGGTCATGTCCCAGAGACAACAGGGAATCCACCGGCAGATCAAGAGAAGAGCCGGGGAATCCCACTTCAGTCGGATGATCACTCGCCGTAGATTTTCACCCATGACGACGACGCGGATCACCACCGCCCAGACCACCGCCACCCGCGTGAACGCCGTTCTCCGCGTCCCGCCGGCCGCCCCCGCCGCGGCCGCCGCGTACTTCGGCACCAGCCTCGCCTTCCACACCGACGTGTCCGACGTCGCCTCGGTCCTCGCGTCGGGCGAAGACCCCGGCTTCGTCGTGATCGACTCCCGCTCCACCGCGGCCTGGGGCCAGGGGCACGTCCCCGGAGCCCTGCACCTTCCCACGGCAGAGATCCCCGCCCGGGCGGAGCGGCTCCTGGACACGTCCGTGCCGGTCGTCACGTACTGCTGGGGCCCCGGCTGCAACGGAGGCACTCGCGCCGCTCTCGCCCTCGCCGAACTCGGCTACCAGGTCAAGGAGATGCTCGGCGGCATCGAGTACTGGATCCGCGAGGGCTTCGAGGTCGAGACGCGGCAGGGCCGGGAGCGGCGCGACACCGACCCGCTCACCGCGCCCGCCGGATCCGACCACTGCGGCTGCTGACGGGCCTGTTCGCCGTACGGCAGCGGGCACGGGCCGCGGGCCGCGGCGATCGTGTCCGCCCGCCTCCCCGCGGCGCACCGGGGGTGCCGCTCCGAGGGCGGGTTCCGGCGCGGGTGAGCGGATGAAGCGTCCGGGGCGACGGCGGCCAGGTGCATGGATCCGGGGCCGACCCGGCCGCCGTACCCGCGTATCCGGGCCGTCAGAGCTTCGACAGCTCTTCCACCAGGTCGTCGAGGCCCAGCGAGCCCTGCGACAGCGCCGCCATGTGCCACGCCTTCGCGTCGAAGGCGTCGCCGTGCGCCGTGCGGGCGTTCTCGCGGCCCAGCAGCCACGCCCGTTCGCCCAGCTTGTAGCCGATCGCCTGGCCGGGCATGGACAGGTAGCGGGTCAGCTCGCTCTCCACGAAGTCCGCGGGCCGCCCGCTGTGCATGCCGAAGAACTCGTGCGCCAGCTCCGGCGTCCAGCGCTCGCCCGGGTGGAACGGCGAGTCCGCCGGGATCTCCAGCTCCAGGTGCATGCCGATGTCGACGATGATCCGGGTGGAGCGCATCATCTGCGCGTCCAGATAACCGATCCTGCGCTCCGCGTCGCCGAGGAAGCCCAGCTCGTCCATCAGCCGCTCCGCGTACAGCGCCCAGCCCTCGGCGTTGGCGCTGACCATGCCGACCGACGCCTGGTAGCGGGACAGCTGATCCGCGACGTGCACCCACTGCGCGAGCTGCAGGTGGTGCCCGGGGACGCCCTCGTGGTACCAGGTCGACGCCAGGTCGTACACCGGGAAGCGGGTCTCGCCCATCGTCGGCAGCCAGGTGATGCCCGGGCGCGAGAAGTCCTCGGAGGGGGTGGTGTAGTACGGCGCCGCCGCGCCGCCGGGGGGCGCGATGCGGGACTCGACCTTCCGTACCCGCTCGGCGAGTTCGAAGTGCGTACCGTCCAGCGCCTCGATGGCCTCGTCCATCAGGCCCTGCAACCAGGCCCTGGTCTCCTCGACCCCCTCGATGTGCGTGCCGTGCTCGTCGAGCCAGGCCAGCGCCTCCCACGGGGTGGCCGCGCCCGGCAGGATCTTCTCCGCCTCGGTCTTCATCTCGCCGAGCAGGCGGTGGTACTCGGACCAGCCGTACGCGTACGCCTCGTCGAGGTCGAGGTCGGTGCCGTTGAAGTAGCGCGACCAGCGGGCGTACCGCTCGCGGCCCACCGTGTCGGGCGCGTCCTTCACAGCCGGGGCGTACACGTCGCGCATCCAGTCGCGCAGCGCGGCGACGGCTTCGGTGGCGCCGCGGGCCGCCGCGTCCAGCTCGGCGCGCAGCGCGTCGGGCCCCGCGGCCGCGAACTCCTCGAACCAGCCGCGCCCGGTGCCCGCCCACTCGGTCAGCTGGCCGGTGAACGTCTCCGTGGCGCGCGGACCGCCCAGGAGCCCCCGCTCCAGACCGAGCGCGAGCGACGCCCGGTAGCCCTCCAGGGCGCCGGGCACCGCGCGCAGCCGCTCGGCCACCGCCGTCCAGTCCTCGTCGGTCCCGGTGGGCGTCACCGTGAAGACGCCGCGGATGCTGTGCGCGGGCGAGTGGATGTTGCTGACGGCGCGCAGGCTCTCGTCGGCCTCGTGCACGGCGAGTTCGGCGTTCAGCCGCTCGCGCAGCAGCCGGCCGCAGCGCCGCTCGACGTCACTGTCCGCGCCGGGCAGGCCCTCCGCCCTGTCCAGCTCCGCGAGCGTGGTGCGGGCCAGCCCGGCGAGTGCCTCCTGCCCCGCGGGGGAGAAGTCCGGCAGGCTGCGGGAGCTCTCCTCGACCCCCAGGTACGTGCCGGTGATCGGGTCGAGGGCGATGAGTGCGTCGACGTACGCGTCGGCGACCTGGCGGGGGAGGAGGAGCGCGCTGCTCGAAGTGACTGACATGCGGACATCCTCGTACGGGAAAGGGCTCCGCGTCACTACTGTCCGGGCTCGGCGGACCGTCACCGGCGGACTCTCACCGGCGGCCTGTCACCGGCGGCTTGACGGCAGCTCGCCGTCAGCGCCCGGCCGCGGGTGGCAGCAGCGGTCCGCAGTCCCACGCCTGGAAGATCAGCCGGGTCTCCACGCGGGCGACTTCGCGCCGCGAGGTGAACTCGTCCAGGACCAGCCGCTGCAGGTCCGCCGTGTCCGCCACCGCCACATGGACGAGGTAGTCGTCGGGCCCGGTCAGGTGGAAGAGCGCCCGCGACTCGGGCAGCGCCCTGATGCGCTCCACGAACGGGCCGATGAGCTCGCGCCGGTGCGGGCGTACCTGCACCAGGAGCAGGGCTTCGAGGCCCCGGCCGAGCTTGGCCGGATCGAGGCGCAGCTGGTGGCCGAGGATCACACCGGAGCGGCGCAGCCGCGCCACCCGGTCCAGGCAGGTGGAGGGCGCGACCCCGACCTCGGCGGCCAGATCGCGGTAGGTGGTCCGCGCGTCGTTCTGCAGAAGGCGCAGGATGTGCAGATCGACCGGGTCCAGTACGACGGATTCGGCCATACGCCGAACGTAGCACGGCCATCCGCCCGTACCTCCCGGTAGCTGTTCAGAGTCATGTCATGAACACCGACGCCTCGACCACACCCCGGGCCCTGGCCACCGAAGCCGTCCACGCCGGCCGCGAAGACCTCGCGGCGCTGGGACTGCACGCCGTGCCGCTCGACCTGTCGACCACCTACCCCTCGTACGACAGCCGGGGGGAGGCGGCCAGGATCGACGCGTTCGCCGCCACCGGCGCGCGGCCGGAGGGCCCGCCCGTCTACTCACGGCTCGACAACCCGACCACCGCTCGCTTCGAGGACGCCCTGGCGCGGCTGGAAGGCGCCGAGAGCGCCGTCGCGTTCGCCAGCGGCATGGCGGCGCTCACCGCCGTACTCCTCGTACGGGCGAGCGCGGGCCTGCGCCACGTCGTCGCCGTACGGCCGCTGTACGGATGCAGCGACCACCTGCTGAACGCCGGGCTGCTCGGCACCGAGGTGACCTGGGTGGACCCGGCCGGCATCGAAGACGCGATCCGCCCCGACACCGGCCTCGTGATCGTCGAGACCCCCGCCAACCCGACCCTCGCGGAGATCGACGTCCGGGCGGTCGCGCGGTCCTGCGGGTCGGTGCCGCTGCTCGTCGACAACACCTTCGCGACGCCGGTGCTCCAGCGCCCGCTGGAGGACGGCGCGCGGCTCGTCCTGCACAGCGCGACCAAGTACCTGGGCGGACACGGCGACGTGCTCGGCGGGGTGGTGGCGTGCGACGAGGAGTTCGCCCGCGCGCTGCGTCAGGTGCGGTTCGCGACCGGCGGCGTACTCCATCCGCTGGCCGGATACCTGCTGCTGCGCGGGCTGTCCACCCTGCCCGTACGGATGCGTGCGGCGTCGGCGTCCGCGGCCGAGCTCGCCCGGCGGCTGTCCGCCGATCCGCGGGTGGCGCGGGTGCACTATCCGAAACTCGGCGGCGCGATGGTGGCCTTCGAGGTGTACGGCGATCCGCACGCGGTGATCGGGGGCGTACGGCTGATCACGCCCGCCGTCAGCCTCGGCAGCGTGGACTCGCTCATCCAGCATCCGGCCTCCATCAGCCACCGCATCGTGGCCGAGGGAGACCGGCGGTCCTCGGGGGTCAGCGACCGGCTGCTGCGGATGTCGGTCGGGCTCGAGGACGTGGAGGACCTGTGGCGGGACCTGTGCGAGGCCCTCAGTGCTGCCGGGGCCGCTGCGTCTGTGCGTGCGCCCGTGTCCGTACCGGTTCCTGTGCGTGAGCGGGACGCGGACGTACGTCCGCCGTACCCAGCCGCGCGGTGACCACCAGGGTGCCCTCCTCGATCTGGTAGTCGAGGGGCAGGCCGAGGCCGCGCATGGCCGCGACCATGCCGGTGTTGGACGACTGGGTGACGGCGTAGACGCTCTCGCAGCCCGCCTCGGCGGCGAGCGCCACCAGGCGGCCCAACAGCTCGGAGCCGATGCCGCGGCGCTGCCACGCGTCCTCGACGAGCAGCGCCACCTCCGTCTCGTCGCCGTCCCAGAGCAGGTGGCCGAGGCCGACGAGGCGGCCGGACGCCGTCGAGGCGGCGAGGGTGCGGCCGAAACGCGGGCTGAGGAGGTGGCCGAGGTAGCGGTCGGCGTCGCCCATCGGACCGTGATAGCGCAGGCTCAGAGTGCGGTCGCCGCAGCGGTCGTGCATGGCGCGGGCGGCGTCGAGGTCGTCGGGCCCGGCCCTGCGGACGGTGATCTCGTTGCCCTCGGGGAGGGTCAGGACCTGCTCGCCGCGCGGGACGCGCGGACCGAGGCGGGCGTCGAGTTCCACGAGGGCGCGGGCGCGTGCGAACTCCGTCGGGGTGAAGGGCAGGTAGTGGCGCTCGACGGTGATCGTCCCGCCGGACGGATCCCGCAGTTTCATGACCGTGCCGTCGAGGACGCCCTCGACCGGAGCGGCGTCACCGGTGGGCCGGCCGGTGAGGCTGGTGGCGGGCAGCGAATGGATGGTGCAGCGGCCGAGCAACTGGCGCAGCGCCAGCGGAAGTTCCGCGGCGTCGAGCGCGGTGCGGGCGGCGAGACCGAGCACCCGGGTGGGGGCGTCGACGAGGTCGTGGGCGTCGGCCCGCTCCAGCCACGTGTCGCGGCCGCCGGCTGCGGAGACCTCACGGCTCAGCGCGGCGGCCTGGAGGGTGGCGGGGGCGCGCAGCAGCAGTTCGTCGACGGTGCCGTCGGCGAGCGGGTGGGTCTGCAGGGTGAGGATGTCCACCTGGTGGCGGGCCAGGGCGGTGCACAGCAGCGCCAGGCTGCCGGGCTCGTCCCTGACGGTGGTGCGCATCCGCCAGAGCGCGGTCCCGGAGGCGGGCGGCGCACCGTCACCGGCCGTACCGGGACCGGGGCGGGTGTCGGCAGGGGGCGGCGGGGAATGGCTGTGCCGCCGCGCCCACCAGGTGTGGAACCCGGCCGTGGCGGCCAGCACCACGGCCGAAGCCACGAGGAGATACGGTCCGTCGGGGCCGTGCGCGATCGCGTTCGCGATCGCGTCGGCGACGGCCACGGCGGTGAACAGGGCGGCGAGTTCGACGAGGTCCCGCCGCCAGTGGTGGGCACGGCGGGCAGGCTTCGGCGATGCCGTGGCCGTCGCGGCCGTCGCGGCCGTCGTGTCAGTCGTATCGGTCATGCCAGTCACATCCGTCATGGCACCACTGTGGCCGACCGGTGTTGCGTGATCACGAACACGCTGTGACTGATGGGTTAAGCGCGCTTCTGGGGGCTTAGTGACCGTTTTCAGCCACGACCGGCCGCGAAATCCAGCCCGTCCGCATTCCTGGACTCCCGGATTCCCTCCCGATCCTCGGCTACTGGCCGACGCGGCCGGGCTGCAGCACCTTGCTGAACAGCACCGTCCCGCCCTCGGCGCGCAGCCGCACCGTCAGCTCGCCGCTCCCGCCGTCGATCTCGACCTCGCCGAAGTGCTGAGGGGACTCCATGGGTGACACGTTGGCACGGGCCGGTGCCTTCACGAAGACCTGGTCCGGCCCGAAGGTGGCGTCGAGCCGGCTCGACGGGAAGCCGCCCGCGGCCAGCGGCCCGGACACGAACTCCCAGAAGGGCGCGAAGTCCTTGAACGCCGCGCGGGACGGATCGTAGTGCTGGGCCGAGGTGTAGTGCACATCCGCCGTGAGCCACACCGTGCCGGTGATACGGGCGTGCTTGATGTGACGCAGGAGCTCCGCGATCTGGAGCTCCCTGCCCAGCGGCGCCCCGGGATCACCCTGTGCGACCGCCTCGAAGTCGGCAGCCCCGTCCGGGACGACGATCCCCAGCGGCATGTCGGAGGCGATCACCTTCCACACCGCGCGGGAGCGCGACAGCTCCTTCTTCAGCCAGGCGAGCTGCTCGGCGCCGAGGATGCCGGTCGTGTCGTCGGGCCGGCGTCCGGGCGAGTTGGCGTTGCGGTACGTCCGCATGTCGAGGACGAAGACATCGAGCAGGGGACCCTGCCCGACCACCCGGTAGACCCGGCCGTCGCCCTTCCCTCCCTTCCCGTCCTCCCCGCGCGCGGGGAGCGTCGAGATCGGGAAGTACTCGCTGAACGCGCGCATCGACCGTGCCGCCAGTACGTCGACGTTCTTCTCCGTGTAGCGGGCGTCGTCGAGGATCTGGCCCGGGTACCAGTTGTTGCGCACCTCGTGGTCGTCCCACTGCACGATCGAGGGCACCTGCGCGTTGAAACGGCGTACGTTCCCGTCCAGCAGGTTGTAGCGGAAGTTCCCGCGGAACTCGTCCAGGGTCTCGGCGACCTTCGACTTCTCCCGGGTGGTGATGTTCCGCCACACGCGCCCGTCGGGCAGCGTCACACTCGGCCGGATCACGCCGTCCGCGTAGACGGTGTCGCCGCTGCACAGGAAGAAGTCCGGATCGAGGCGGCGCATCTCCTCGTACACCCGGTAGCCGCCGATGTCCGGGTTGATGCCCCACCCCTGGCCCGCGATGTCCCCCGACCAAAGGAAACGCACGCCCTCGCGTCGCCTCGCGGACGCCGTACGGAACGTTCCCCGGAGCGCTTCCCCGGTGCGTCGGGGATCGTCGGGATCGGTGAGGGTCACCCGGTAGTGCACCTGCTCGCCCGGGGGCAGGCCCCGCAGCGCTGTCGTCCCGGTGAAGTCCGTACCGGGCCCGAGCAGGGGGCCGTGCCATCTGCGGGAGTGGCGGAAGGACTCCGTCGCGGACGTCTCCACGATCATCCGGGCCGGGCGGTCGGACCGTACCCACACCAGACCCGACGAGGAGGTGACGTCACCCGTCTGTACACCCCATGCGGCGCGCGGCCGGCCGGAGAGCGCCTGCGCAGGCGCGGCGGCCGCGCCCACGGTGGCGGCGCCGACGGCGGCGGGCAGGGCAAGCGAGGCCGAGGCGGCCAGCGAGCCGCGCAGGACGGAACGTCGGTCGGGGGACTGGCTCTGCGGTCGGTGCGGCATCGATGCGCCTCCAGTGACGGTTCGGTCGTTCGGTGGATCGGAACGCCGTCGGAGTGTCCGCCCCGCGGACGGTCCGGCGTGTGACGCCATGCCTAGTGCCCGGCCGCGGCAACCACACGAACCACAAGTGAACAGCCGGCCACCGTTCCCGGGAACCGGTCCGGCGCGCTCCGGTCCGGCCCCGCTCCCGCAGGACGGAGCCCCGCGGTGTCATCGTCCGGACAGCGCGGGAAGGTCGGCTGGGATGAGGGAGTGGCCGCCGACACCGTGACTGACGTCTTCGAAGAGCACCGGCCCGTTCTGACCGGAGTGGCGTACCGGATGCTCGGCCGGGTCGCCGACGCCGAGGACGTCGTGCAGGAGGCGTGGCTGCGCTGGTCCGCGCAGTCGCGTGACGACGCGCGCGCACCGCGCGCCCACCTGGTGCGGATCACCACCCGGCTCGCCGTCGGCCGGCTGCGCCACGTACGGGCCGGGCGTGAGGCGTACGTCGGACCGTGGCTGCCCGAGCCGCTCGCCGACTCCGTCCCGCTCGCGTTTCTCGTCGTTCTCGAGTCGCTCTCCCCGCTGGAACGCGCGGTGTTCGTCCTCGGGTGGCTTTCGGCTTCCCGTACGGAGGAATCGCAGCCACCCTGGAACGCCCGGAACCGGCCGTACGGCAGCTCTCGGGACGCGCCCGGCGGCAGGTCGCGGAACGCGGGCCGCGGTTCGACGTGGACCCGGCCGAACGCCGCGACCTCACCGGGCGGTTCCTCGCGGCGGCGTCGGGAGGGGACCTCGACGCGTTGCTCGCACTGCTCGCGCCGGACGTCCGGCGCGTCGGCGACAGTGGTGACAGCGGTGACAGCGGTGACAGTGGTGACAGCGGTGACAGCGGCGGCAAGGCCAAGGCGCCACTGCGGGTCATGGGGAGCGCCGACAAGGTGGGACGCTTCCTGTTCGCCGCGGCCGAACAACCGATCGCCGGCAGCGAGTTCCGCTTCCTGGAACTCAACGGCGGGCCGGCCCTGCTGGTCCTGTCCGGCTCGAAGCCCGGCGCGGTCTTCCAGCTGGATGTCGCGGGCGGCCTCCTCCAGTGCGTGTCTGCATCGTCCGCAACCCCGACAGACTCACCGCATTCGCCCCTTAGGAGCGGCGCCTGCCCTGCACCGATTGGTCTTGACCAAGGGGGGCCACGGACTTATGGTCGCAGAGTTAGTGCAGGAACCTTTAATAAACAAGGGCGCGGAAACTCGCCGGGGACAGGCTGATTGCGGAGGATCAGGGTGGGGACCACGCAGCTCGAAACGGTGCCGGAGCCGAAGTACTGGCACCTCAAGACCGTGCTCAGCGAGGCACTCGACTCCGATTTCGCGGTCGGTGAGATCCTGCCCAACGAGCGTGAACTCGCCTCGCGCTTCGGCGTCGCGCGCGCCACGCTCCGCCAGGCCCTCGAACAGCTCGAACTGGAAGGCCGCCTGCAGCGCCGTCGCGGCGTGGGCACCACGGTCGCCCCGCCGCGCGTGGGTGTGGACGTCGGCACCTCGCAGCACGGATGGCCGGGCGCGGCCGGCGACGCCTGGCAGCCGGTCGACTGCGCGAGCGCCGTGCCCCCCGTCGCGGTGGTCCGTATGCTCGACGACGACTTCGACGCCGGGGACGAGGTGCACGTGGTGCGCCGGATCCGGGTGACGAACGGTCAGCCGGTGGCAGCCGAGCTGCTGTACGTACCGGACGCGTCCGTGCCGGACCTCGCGGCCATCGGAGCACCCTCGGGCGTGGCCCGCGCACGCAGCGTGCTCCGGGAGCTGCAGCGCCTCGCGATGGACGGCCAGGACCGTGCTGTCGAACTCGGCTCCGCCCGCGCGGACGACGCGAAGGAGCTCGACCGGCTGCCCGGCGCGCCCGTCCTCGTCGTCACCACGCGTTACTTCGCCGAGGGCAGGACCGCCGCGGTCTCCGTGGCCACCTACCGGGCGGACACCTGCCGGCTCACCTTCGGTGACTCGGGCGACGTGGAGATAAGCCACCACGGGCAGGAGCGCAGGGCCTCCTGACTCCGTCCGCCTTACGGAACGCGAGGCTCTTACGGAACGTGAGGCACTTGCGGAACGTGAGGCACTTGCGGAACGTGAGGCACTTGCGGTGCGGCCCGTCGCGGCTCAGCGGCGGGCCGTCACCGTTCCCTCGACGGCGAAGAGCTGTTCCTCGACATGGTCGAGGGCCAGGCGCAGCGCACCGGTCGCCACCGCCGCCTCACCGAGCAGCGACAGCGCCACCCGCGGCGGACGCAGGCAGTAGCGCGCCAACTCGCCGCGCAGCGGCTCCAGTACACCGTCGATGCCGGCCGCCCACCCGCCGACCACGACCAGCTCGGGGTCGAGCGCCAGGACCAGCGCCGCCACGTCGTGCACCAGCCGCTGGATGAACCTCTCGACGGCCTCCCGCGCCCCCGGGTCGCCCTGTCTGGCACGCCGGAAGACGGTTGCCACCGCCTGCTCGTCCAGCGGCAGCAGCGGCTCGTCCGTCGTCGACAGCAGCGTCTCCGGCGTGACCTCGCGGCCCAGCAGGTGCAGCGCTCCGATCTCGCCGGCCGCGCCGCCGTACCCGCGGTGCAGCCGGCCGCCGATCAGCGAACCCGCGCCGGGGCTCAGCCCGGCCAGGACGAACACGATGTCGTCGGAGTCGACGGCGGCGCCCTTCCAGTGCTCGGCGACGGCCGCCGCGTTGGCGTCGTTCTCCACCAGTACGGGGCAGCGGAAGGAACGCCGGAGCCGCTCGCCGAGGGGCAGCCCGGTCCACTCCGGCAGGGCCGTGCCCAGCCGCACGGTTCCGTCGGCCTCCACGATGCCGGGCGAGCCGACGCCGACGGCGCGCAGCGAGCTGCGGGCGACTCCGGCGCGGCGCAGTACGTCGGCGACCGTGGCGCGTACCCGGTCGAGCCGCGCGTCCGCCGAGGCGGTCTCGGACACCTCGCGGGAGCCCGCGCCGATGACGCGGCCGTCGAGGCCGGACAGCAGGGCGGCGATGCGGTGCGGACCGATCTCGACGCCCAGCAAGTGTCCCGCCTCGACCCGGAACCGGAACCTCCGCGCGGGCCGCCCCTGCCGCCGCGTCTCGCCGTCCTCGGCCGGGGCCTCGACGACGAGCCCGGTCTCCATGAGCCCTTCGACCACACCCTCGACCGTCGGCCGGGAGAGGCCCGTGATGCGGGTCAGGTCGGTGAGAGTGGGCGAGCCGGCGCCCCGCAGGGCGTGCAGCACCACGGCGGAATTGATCCGCCGCAGCAGTGAGGGGTCCCCGCCGGTCAGCCGCCCCACGGTGTGTCCTCCCAGCTCGCGCGCTTGTTCTGCCGGATCGTACTCGCTGGTCGGGGGAGCGGCGAGTACGATCCGGCGGCGTGCGGCTTCCGCCGTGCCCGAGCGGTACGGCCGACGGCTTCCGGGCGTCGGCGGTCTCCGCGCCTAGCGCGTGACTTCGGGATCCCGACCGTCGTCCTGCGACGCGGCCCGCAGTCCGGCGTACTCCTCGGCCATGGTCCGCGCGGTCCAGTGGGCGTTGAGTCCACTCGGGTTGGGCAGGGCCCAGATCCGGGTCCCGCCGATCGTCCGCTCCTGCGGCCCGATCATCGCCTTCTTCTCACCGAATGCCGTGCGATAGGCGGTGATGCCGACCACCGCGAGCCACTTCGGCCGCAGCAGTTCGACCTTCGCCGTCAGGAGCCGTCCGCCCTCGCGGAACTCCTCGTCGCTGATCTCGTCGGCCCGCGCGCTCGCCCTGGCCACCACATTGGTGATGCCCAGACCGTAGGACAGGAGCTCGTCCTGCTCCCACGGCTTCAACTGCCGGGGCGTGAAGCCCGAGAGGTGCAGCACCGGCCAGAAGCGGTTGCCGGGGCGGGCGAAGTGGTGGCCCGTCGCGGCCGACATCAACCCCGGGTTGATGCCGCAGAAAAGCACCCGCAGGCCGCCCGCGACCACGTCGGGAACGAGGCGGTCGCGGGCGGCCTGGAGTTCTTCGGGCGTCATGGCGTGCGGATCAGAGGATCGATCCGGGGGCGTACCCGGCGGCGTCGGGATGCCGCTTGACGATCTCCTCGATGCGGGAGACCACGGCCCCGACCTGCTGCGCGGCCGCCCCGGTGAAGGACAGCTTGTCGGCCATCAGCTCGTCGAGCCGCGCCCGGTCCAGCGGGATCCGCTCGTCGGCCGCGAGCCTGTCCAGCAGCTCGTTGCGCTCGGCGCCCTGCTCGCGCATCGCCAGCGCGCAGGCCACGGCGTTCTCCTTGATGGCCTCGTGCGCGACCTCGCGGCCGACCCCGGCCCGTACCGAGGCCATGAGCACCTTGGTGGTGGCGAGGAAGGGGAGGTAGCGGTCCAGCTCGCGGGAGACGACCGCCGGGAAGGCGCCGAACTCGTCCAGCACCGTCAGGAAGGTCTCCAGCAGGCCGTCGAAGGCGAAGAACGCGTCGGGCAGCGCGACGCGGCGCACCACCGAGCAGGACACGTCGCCCTCGTTCCACTGGTCGCCCGCCAGCTCGCCCGTCATCGAGGCGTAGCCGCGCAGGATCACCATGAGGCCGTTCACACGCTCGCAGGAGCGGGTGTTCATCTTGTGCGGCATCGCGGACGAGCCGACCTGGCCGGGCTTGAAGCCCTCCGTCACCAGCTCGTGCCCGGCCATCAGCCGGATCGTCTTCGCCACCGACGACGGCGCGCCCGCCAGCTGCACCAGAGCGGTGACGACCTCGTAGTCCAGCGAGCGCGGGTACACCTGGCCCACCGAGGTGAAGGCCTGCGAGAAGCCGAGGTGGACGGCGATCCGCTGCTCCAGGTCCGCCAGCTTGCCCGCGTCGCCGCCCAGCAGGTCGAGCATGTCCTGGGCCGTGCCGACCGGGCCCTTGATCCCACGCAGCGGGTAGCGGCCCAGCAGCTCCTCAAGACGTCCGTACGCCACCAGCAGCTCGTCGGCCGCCGTCGCGAAGCGCTTGCCGAGGGTCGTCGCCTGGGCCGCGACGTTGTGCGAGCGGCCCGCCATGACCAGCTCCGCGTACTCGGCGGACAGCTTGCCGAGGCGGGCGAGCACGGCGACCGTACGGCCCTGCATCAGCTCCAGCGAGAGCCGGATCTGGAGCTGCTCGACGTTCTCGGTGAGGTCGCGGGACGTCATGCCCTTGTGGACCTGCTCGTGGCCCGCGAGCGCGTTGAACTCCTCGATCCGCGCCTTCACGTCGTGGCGCGTGACCTTCTCGCGCTCGGCGATCGACGCCAGGTCGACCTGGTCGAGCACGCGCTCGTAGTCGGAGAGGGCCTCGTCCGGCACCTCGATGCCGAGGTCCTTCTGGGCGCGGAGCACGGCGAGCCACAGCCGGCGCTCCAGCTTCACCTTCTCCTCGGGGGACCACAGGACGGCGAGTTGCGTGGAGGCGTAGCGGCCGGCCAGGACATTGGGGATGCGGGGCTTCGCAGGAGCAGCAGTCACGCGACCAGATTCTACTGGCGGTTTCTGCAGGTCGGCGCAGCGCCCCTGTGTGTGGCTTGCTACAAGGAGGGGCGGGAGCGCTACGGCAGGGGCCCGTCGTACGGCAGCAGCTCCGGGCGCTTGGCCGGCCGCCCGTCGCCCGAGGACCGTCCCGTGACGCGCCGTCCGATCCAGGGCGCCAAGTGCTCGCGCGCGAACCGCAGGTCGCTGCCGCGCCGCGCCGCCCAGCCGGGGGTCACGCCCGGTGCGAGCGGCGAGCGCCAGTCGTCCTCCGCCGCGAGTCCGAGCGTCTGCCACACCGCCTCGGCGACCCGCCGGTGCCCCTCCGCCGTCAGATGCAGCCGGTCGACGTGCCACAGCCGGGGGTCGGCGAGCGCGGGAACGCCGTACAGATCGACCACCAGGGCGCCGTGCCGCGCCGCCAGACCGTCGATGAAGGCGAACAGCTGCTCCATGCGCGGCCGGAAGCGCTCCATCACCGGACCGTTCCGTCCGGGGCTGCGCATCAGCACGAGCTGCCCGCAGGACGGCGCCAGCTTCCCGGCGGCCTCTTCGAGGAGTCCGCACACCCTGCCCATGTCGGCCTTCGGCCGCAGCGTGTCGTTGAGCCCGCCCACCAGTGTCACGAGGTCCGGCCGCATGGCGGCCGCGACACCGACCTGCTCGTCGACGATCTGGCCGATCAGCTTTCCGCGTACGGCGAGATTGGCGTACTGGAAGCCCGGCGTGCGCGCCGCGAGCCGCGCGGCGAGCAGGTCCGCCCAGCCGCGGTACGAGCCGTCGGGCAGCGCGTCCGACATGCCCTCGGTGAACGAGTCGCCGACCGCGACAAAACTGGTGTAGGCAGCATTCATTTCCATGGCGGAGCGATCGTATCCCGGCCGCTCCCACCGCCGCGGCCGGGGCGACGCTCCTCGCCGCCCCGGCCGCGCCGACGGTCAGGACTGCTGCTTCTGGTCCGGCCGGCCCACCAGCTCCCGCAGGACGTCCTCCATCGTGACGAGCCCCGCCGGACTGCCGTCCTCGTCCAGCACCGCCGCCAGATGCGTCCGGCTGCGCCGCATCGCCGTCAGTACGTCGTCGAGCAGCGCGTCCGCCCGCACCCGGGCGATCGGCCGCAGCGCGGACACCGGGAACGGCACATCGCGCGGTACGGCGTCCAACGCGTCCTTGACGTGCAGGTAACCCAGGATCCGCAGACCCTCCAGCACCGGGAAGCGGGAGAACCCCGACTCGGCCGACAGCCGCTCCAGGTCCTCCGGGGTCGTTCCCACCTGGGCGTACACCACGCGCTCCACCGGCATGACCACGTCCCGCACCGGGCGCCGGCCCAGCTCCAGGGCGTCGTGCAGCCGCTCGGCCGCGCGGTCGTCGAGCAGGCCGGCGTCGCCCGCGTCGGTGACCAGCCGCGCCAGTTCGTCGTCCGAGAACGTCGCGGACACCTCGTTCTTGACCTCCACCCGCAACAGCTTGAGCAGCGCGTTGGCGAAGGCGTTGATCGCGAAGATCACCGGGCGCAGCGCACGGGCCAGCGCCACCAGCGGCGGCCCCAGCAGCAGCGCGATCCGCACCGGCTCGGCCAGCGCGATGTTCTTCGGCACCATTTCGCCGAAGAGCATGTGCAGATACGTCGCCGCGGCGAGCGCGATGACGAAGGAGACGAGGTGTGTCAGCCCGTCCGGCACACCGACGGCGTGGAAGACCGGCTCCAGCAGGTGCGCGATGGCCGGCTCGGCGACCACGCCCAGCACCAGGGTGCACAGCGTGATGCCCAGCTGGGCCGCCGCGAGCAGCGCCGAGACGTGTTCGAGGCCCCACAGGACGCTGTGCGCCCGCCGGTTCCCGCGTTCGGCCTCCGGCTCGATCTGGCTGCGGCGTACGGAGATCAGCGCGAACTCCGCGCCGACGAAGAAGGCGTTGACGACCAGCGTGAGCAGGCCGATGAGCAGTTGGACCGCGGTCATCGCCCGGCCTCCTTTTCCCCGGAACGGGTCGAGCCGGTGGAACCCGCGGAGCCGTAGGAGCCCGCGGCCTCTTCTTCCCCGGGCAGCGGGGCGTGCAGCAGCACGCGCGCCGCGCGGCGGCCCGCCGCGTCCACCACGTCCAGCTGCCATCCGGCCAGTTCGATGCGGTCGCCCACGACCGGGATGCGGCCCAGCTCACTGGCGACCAGCCCGGCGAGCGTCTCGTACGGGCCGTCGTGCAGCCGCAGTCCGACCCGCTCCAGCTGGTCCGTCCTGGCCGCGCCGTCCGCCGACCACAGCGTCCGCCCGTCGGCGTCCTCGCCGGCCGGGGCGAGGTCCGGCGTCTCGTGCGGGTCGTGCTCGTCGCGCACTTCGCCGACGACCTCCTCGACGATGTCCTCCAGCGTCACGACGCCCGCCGTGCCGCCGTACTCGTCGATGACGACGGCCATGGTGCGCTTGCCCGACAGCCGGTCGAGGAGCCGGTCCACGGTCAGCGACTCCGGTACGAGCAGCGGCTCGCGCAGCAGGGACGAGACGGGGTACGACGGCCTGCGTTCGGCGGGCACGGTCAGCACGTCCTTGATGTGCGCGATGCCGACGACCGAGTCGAGGCTGCCCCGGTAGACCGGGAAGCGGGACAGGCCGGTCGCGCGGGTGGCGTTCGCGACGTCCTCCGCGGTGGCCTGCACGTCGAGCGCGGTGACCTGCACGCGCGGGGTCATCACGTTCTCCGCGGTCAGTTCGGCCAGGTTCAGGGTCCGTACGAACAGCTCCGCCGTGTCGGCCTCCAGCGCCCCCTCCCGCGCGGAGTGCCGCGCCAGGGCGACGAGCTCCTGCGGGCTGCGGGCGGAGGCCAGCTCCTCGGCCGGCTCCATGCCCAGGCGCCGCACGATCCGGTTCGCCGAACCGTTGAGGTGGCTGATGAGCGGGCGGAAGGCCGCGCTGAACACCCGTTGCGGGGCGGCGACCACCCTGGCCACGGCCAGGGGTGACGAGATCGCCCAGTTCTTGGGCACCAGCTCGCCGACGACCATCAGGACGACGGTGGACAGGGCCGTACCGATGACCAGAGCCACCGACGAGGACGCCGAGCGGGAGAGGCCGACGTCCTCGAGCGGACCGCGGATCAGCTTGCCGATGGAAGGCTCGGCGAGCATGCCGACGAGGAGATTGGTGACGGTGATGCCGAGCTGGGCGCCGGAGAGCTGGAACGTGAGGCTGCGTACGGCCTTGAGAGCGCTCGCCGCACCCCGTTCGCCGCGCTCCACGGACCGCTCGAGGTCTCCGCGCTCGATCGTGGTCAGCGAGAACTCGGCTGCGACGAAGGCTCCGCAGGCGAGCGAGAGCAGCACGGCCACGGCGAGCAGAAGCACTTCGGTCATCGGTTCACCTCCGTCCCATGATCGGGCAGGGCGGGGAGGAGTGCGCGATGTCGACTGCTGGTACTGGGAGGCTCGCCCATGGGCGGACGCTCACACCTTTCAAAAAAGGGGATGAATGATCCGCCCATGGTAAAGGACCAGCAAACTGCGGCAGAAGTCAGTCCACGAGCGGCTTGACCCACCGCTGCCACTGCGGCTCCGGGGCGTAGCCCGCGGCGCGCCAGGCGTGGTGTGCGAGCTCGTTGCGGACGAGGACCATCGCGTCGCCGCGCCGCCCGCCCAGCCCCACGAACCGCTCCTCCGCCGCCGTGAGCAGCGCGGAGCCGATGCCGCGCCGCCGCCGGTCCGGGTGCACGGCCAGCCGGTACAGGTGGCAGCGCCAGCCGTCGAAGCCCGCGATGACCGTGCCGACGAGCTCGCCGCCGAGCTCCGCGAGGATCAGCGAGTCGGGGTCCCGGGCGACGAGGCGCTCGACGCCCGCGCGGTCGTCGCTGATGCTCGTCCCCTCGGCGGCTTCCTTCCAGAAGGCCAGTACCGCGTCGAGGTCGGTGGGGCTCGCGGCGCGTATTCGAAGATCGTTCATGGCGTCATCCCAGCACCCGGGGGCCGCCGCGTCGACCGCCTTCCGTATGCCGGACACCCCTTGCCGGTGCTAGCGCTACCGCGCTAGCGTGGAGGGGTGGCGAAGACCCAGCTGAACGTACGCGTGGACGAGACCACCGCGGAGGCCGCGCGGCAGCGCGCCCTCCAGCGCGGGATGAGCGTGAACCGCTACATCGAGGAACTGGTCAGACAGGACGCGGGCGAGGTGGGCCGCACCTTCGTCGAGGCCGCGTCCGACTTCATGAAGCAGTACGAATCGGTGTTCGCGGAAGAGTTCGGCACGGAGCGCGAAGGCAAGCGTTGACTCTCAAGATCGACCTCGCCTGGCT
Organism: Streptomyces sp. NPDC003016; assembly: GCF_053591455.1. Classification (NCBI taxonomy): domain Bacteria; kingdom Bacillati; phylum Actinomycetota; class Actinomycetes; order Kitasatosporales; family Streptomycetaceae; genus Streptomyces; species Streptomyces sp. NPDC003016. The sequence continues at coordinate 131,421 of NZ_JBSFTV010000019.1, read as the reverse complement.
CCTCATGGTCGCCGAGCACAAGACCCCCGGCGACCCGCAGGTCGTCGACTGGGGCGCTCTCGTCGCCGCCGTGGCCCGGCACGAGGCGGAGATCTTCGGCATCCCCGTCTACGGCGACGCGCCCGCCCGCGCCGCCGCCCTGCTCCACCTGCTCCTCCAGGTGCCCGCGCTGGAACGTTCCAACGCGATGTTCGCCTCGGCCGTCGCGTACGGCTACCTCGTCGCCTGCGGCCTGAAGATCGCGACCTCGCCCGAACAGGTGAGGGACCTGGCCAGGCTGGTCAAGGAAGGCAAGGCGGACGTGCACGCGATCGCCGAAGAGCTGCGGCGGTGGAGTCTGTGAGGGTGGGGTCGGTGAGGGAGCGGGCCGCGCGGTCTCAGCCGCCGGACGGCCCCGTTTCCTCCGGGGGCCGGTGTGCCACGCCCAGCACGCAGGGCGACGACGGCAGCTTCGGCCCCTTCTCCGGTACGGACAGCCGCCGGTGGCTCCCGAGGTCGAAGCCCGCCGCCGCGATGCCCGCGAGAGGGTCGCGCGCCGTGTGACACCCGCCGAAGAGCAGGGGCCACACGGTGCGGTCCAGCGCGCGCTGGACCGTCACCATGGCCCGGCCCTCGCCCCGGCCGTGCTCGAAGAACCGCAGCTCGCCACCCGGCCGCAGCACACGCTTGATCTCGGACAGGGCGCGCGGGACGTCCCGTACGCTGCACAGCACCAGCGACACCACCGCCGCGTCGAACGCCTCGCTCTTGACCGGCAGCGCCTCCGCGGCGCCCGGCACCACGTCCACCGGGACACCGGCGTCCAGGGCCGCCTTCACGGCCAGTTGCCGCAGGCTGCGCTCCGGTTCGATCGCCACCACCTCGGAGACGGCCGACGGGTAGTACGCGAAGTTCAGCCCGTTTCCCGCGCCGATCTCGACGACCCGGCCCGAGAGACCGGACAGCAGCTCCGCGCGGTGCGCGGCGACCCCGCTCCTCAGGTCGGAGATCACACTCACGCGGGCGTAGAAACGGGCGAAGAGCGGATGGTGCACGGCGTCCCGGGGAACCTTGCGGCGGCGTTCCAGCATCGCGGACCTCCTCCGTGGGCGTACGGATACCGCGATTCCTACCCCGTGGCGGGGCTCACGCCGCTCACGAAGCAGAACTCGTTGCCTTCCGGATCCCGCAGCACCTGGAAGGAACCGTTCCCGTCGGTGACGATGCCGCCCGTCCTGGTCGCTCCCAGGCGCTCCGCCTCGGCGCTCGCCGCGTCCAGGTCGCCCGCCTCCAGGTCCAGGTGGAGGCGGTTCTTGACGGTCTTGCCCTCCGGTACGCGCTGGAAGGCGACCCGCGTCCAGTCCGGCGGGTCGACGTACGACCAGTGCGGACTCCGGTCGACGGGGTCGCCGCCCAGCAGGGCGGCCCAGAACCGGACCAGCGCGGCCGGGTCCGCGCAGTCGAAGACGATTTCGTCGATACGTGCTCGCATGACGACGACCCTAGGCGCTCAGGCGCTCAGGCGCTCACGGGCACCAGGTGCCGCCGAGCCGGGGCGCGAGCCATGTCGTGGCGCGGCTGCGGAATTCGGCGGGCTCCAGGGCTCCCGCGCCCTCGGGGACGACGCCGAGCAGGGGCGCTCCTCCGGCGACCTCGGGAAGGTCCGTCAGATTGCACCGCTCGGCGAGGCCGGGCTCCCCGGGCCAGCTGCCGACGACGATCCCGAGCATCTCGATCCCGCGGGCGCGCAGCGCCTCGGCGGTCAGCGCGGTCGAGTTGAGCGTGCCGAGCGCGGCCGGGGTGACGACGAGTACGGGCGCGTCGAGCAGGCGGGCGGCGTCGGCGAGGGTGGCGCCGTCGTCGTCGAAGCGGACGAGGAGGCCGCCGGCGCCCTCGACGAGCACGAGGTCGTACTCGACGGCGAGCTCGGCGGCCGCCGTGGCGACGTCGTGCGGCCGTACGGGGGGCAGGCCGGCGCGGCGGGCGGCGGTCGCGGGTGCCAACGGCTCCGGGAAGCGGGCGAGTTCGACCCCCGCGACCGCGCCGCCCGCGAGCCGTACGACTTCGTCGGCGTCCCCCGGCTCCCCGTGCGCGAGTCCGGTCTGTGCGGGCTTGAGCACGGCGACGGTACGTCCCTGGGCGCGGGCGGCGGCTGCGAGGGCCGCCGTGACCACGGTCTTTCCGATCTCGGTGCCGGTGCCACTGACGACGATGACGGCCATGGGTGGTGCTCCTGCGTAGTGGTTCGTCGTAATTGGTTGCAGTTCGTTGTAGTTCGTCTGTGTGTCCGGGTGGGCAGGGGGCCGCTCACCCGCCCGCCGACGCCGCCGCCCGCACCGCCCGGCAGACGCGGTCCAGGTCCTCGTCGTTCGTGACGTACGGCGGCATCGTGTAGATCAGGTCGCGGAACGGGCGCAGCCACACGCCCTCCCGTACCGCCGCCTCCGTCGCCGCCGCCATGGCGGCCTCGTCGAGAGCGCGGTCCAGCTGTACGACGCCGATCGCACCCAGCACCCGCACGTCCCGCACCCCCGGCAGCCGCGCCGCCTCCGCCAGCCCTTCGCCCAGGCCCGCTTCGATGCGCTTGACCTCGCCCTGCCAGTCCTGGCCGAGCAGCAGGTCGATCGAGGCGCACGCCACCGCCGACGCCAGCGGGTTGCCCATGAACGTCGGACCGTGGGCCAGGACCGGGACTTCGCCGCGTGAGATGCCGTCGGCCACTTCGGACGTGCACAGCGTCGCCGCCATCGTCAGGTAACCACCGGTCAGCGCCTTGCCGAGACACAGGACATCGGGTGAGACGGACGCGTGCTCCGAGGCGAAAAGGGTTCCCGTACGGCCGAAACCCGTCGCGATCTCGTCGAAGACCAGCAGCACGTCGTGCGCGTCGCACGCCTCCCGCAGCACCCGCAGGTACGCGGGGGAGTGGAAGCGCATCCCGCCCGCGCCCTGCACCACCGGCTCCACGATCACCGCGGCCAGTTCGCCGGCGTGACGGGCGATCAGCGCGCGCAGGTGGTCGGCGTACGCCGCGTCGTACCCGGCCGGCGGCGCGTCCGCGAAGACCTGGCGCGGCAGCGCCCCCTGCCACAGCTCGTGCATCCCGCCCTCGGGGTCGCACACCGACATCGGCTGCCAGGTGTCCCCGTGGTAGCCGCCGCGCCAGGTCAGCAGCCGCTGCTTGCCGGGACGGCCGACCGAACGCCAGTACTGGAGGCACATCTTGACCGCGACCTCGACCGACACCGAACCGGAGTCGGCCAGGAAGACATGGCGCAGCGGCTGCGGAGTGATCTCCACCAGCTTGGCGGCCAGACGCACGGCGGGCTCATGGGTGAGCCCGCCGAACATCACATGGCTCATCCGGTCGAGCTGACCGCGCGCCGCCTCGTTGAGGACGGGGTGGTTGTAGCCGTGGACCGCCGACCACCAGGACGACATGCCGTCGATCAGCTCGTCCTGGCCGTGGGCGGCCCGCGCGAGCCGCAGCCGGACGCCGGACGCGGACTCCACCAGCAGCGGCTCGGCCCGGCCCGGCATCGGACCGTACGGATGCCAGACGTGCTCCCGGTCGAGCCGGAGCAGCTCGGCGGGGGAGAGCGCGGGCGAGAGGGCGGGGGAAAGCGGCTCAGGCATTGGGCGCGAGGTCCGTCCCGGCGCCCCGCCGGCGTACCGACACCAGGTCCGTACGGGCGGCCGGGATCTCCGGGGCGTCCCCTTCGGCCGCCGGCTCGCCGCACACCGGCTCGCCGCACGCCGACGCGCAGCCGCCACCGCCCCGGTGCTCCGGCAGCGTCGTCGTGTCCGTCCCCTCCACCTCGAAACCGGCGTCGGCGATCATCTCCAGGTCGGCCTGACCGGCCTGGCCCTCACTGGTCAGGTAGTCGCCGAGGAAGATCGAGTTGACCAGGTGCAGCGCGAGCGGCTGCATGGTGCGCAGGTGCACCTCGCGCCCGCCCGCCAGCCGCACCTCCACGTCCGGGCAGACGAACCGCACCATCGCGAGGATGCGCAGCGCCCGCTGCGGGGTGAGGTTCCACTCCTTGGCGAGCGGCGTCCCCTCGAAGGGGATCAGGAAGTTCACCGGCACCGAGTCCGGGTCCAGCTCGCGCAGCGCGAAGACGACGTCCACCAGATCGGCGTCGGACTCGCCCATGCCCGCGATCAGCCCGGAGCACGCGGACATGCCCGCGGCCTGCGCCTGCTGGACGGTCTCCACGCGGTCGGCGTAGGTGTGGGTGGTGGTGATGGCGCCATACGTCCCCTCGGACGTGTTCAGGTTGTGGTTGTACGCGTCGGCGCCCGCGGCCCGCAGCCGCTCCGCCTGCCCGTCGGACAGCAGCCCGAGGCAGGCGCACACCTCGACGTCCTCGTGCCGGTCCTTGATCGCCTCGATCGTCTTCGAGACCCGGTCGACGTCCTTGTCCGTCGGCCCGCGCCCGCTCGCCACCAGGCACACCCGCTTCGCGCCACCGGCGACCCCCGCGGCCGCCGCCTTCGTCGCCTCGTCGGGCTTCAGCCAGGTGTACTTCAGGATCTCGGCCTTCGAGCCGAGCCGCTGCGAGCAGTAGGAACAGTCCTCGGGGCACAGGCCCGACTTGAGGTTGACGAGATAGTTGAGCTTCACCCGCCGCCCGAACCACTGACGGCGTACCTTTCCGGCCGCGGCCACCACATCGAGCAGCTCGTCGTCGGAGGTCGCCAGCACGGCGAGCGCTTCTTCGCGGGTCGGCAGCTCACGCCGCAACCCCTTCTCCACCAGTGTGTTCAGCAGGTCCATGGCGCCGATCCTGGCCTACGGCGCAGCCTGCCGCCAGGGAGGAATCGCACAAGAGCGGCCCCGCAGGGTGTGGGTATTGCCACACCCTGACCGAGCATGACCCCGGCTAGTGTCTGTTCGCTGCCTACAAAAGGGACTCACTCATGCCCCAGGGACCGTCCGACCCGTTCGGCTGGATCGACGAGCAGGCTGCGGTGCGCGCCACGGCCGGACTCGTCAGGACCCTGCGCCCGCGCCCCGCCGAGTCCGCCCTGCTCGACCTCGCGAGCAACGACTACCTCGGCCTCACCCGCCGCCCGGAGGTCACCTCCGCCGCCGCGGAGGCCGCCCGCCGCTGGGGCGCGGGCGCCACCGGGTCGCGGCTCGTCACCGGCTCCACGCGGCTGCACGCCGAACTGGAGCGGGAACTGGCCGACTTCTGCGGCTTCGAGGCCGCCCTCGTCCTCTCCTCCGGTTACGCCGCCAACCTCGCCGCCCTCACCGCGCTCGCCGGTCACGGCGCGCTGATCGTGTCCGACGCCCTCAACCACGCCTCGATCGTCGACGGCTGCCGGCTCTCGCGCGCCACGACCGCGGTGGTGCCGCACGCCGACCCCGACGCCGTGCGCAAGACGCTCGACGCGCACGGGGGCCGCGCCCTCGCCGTCACCGACTCGGTGTTCTCGGTGGACGGCGACGCGGCGCCCCTGCCGGAACTGGCGGCGGCCTGCCGTGCGTACGGAGCGGCCCTCCTCGTCGACGACGCGCACGGGCTCGGCGTCCTGGGGGACGGCGGCAGGGGCGCGCTGGACGCGGCGGGCCTCGCGGGAGCGGACGGCGTCGTCGCCACGCTCACCCTGTCGAAGTCGCTCGGCAGCCAGGGCGGAGCGGTCCTCGGCCCGGCCCGTGTCATCGACCACCTGGTCAACACGGCCCGTACGTTCATCTTCGACACCGGTCTGGCACCGGCCGCCGCGGGCGCGGCGCTGGCGAGCGTACGGCTGCTGCGCCGTGAACCGGAGCTGGCGGGCAGGGCCCGGAGCGTCGCCCTCTCGCTGCACCGCGGACTGACGGACGCCGGCCTGAGCGCCGTACGTCCGGACGCCGCCGTGGTGTCGGTCCTGGCGCCCTCGCCGGAGGCGGCGGTGCGGTGGGCCGCCGACTGCCGGGCGGCCGGTCTCGTGGTGGGCTGCTTCCGTCCCCCGTCGGTACCGGACGGGATCTCCCGGCTCAGGCTGACCGCGCGGGCGGACCTCACGGACCGGCAGATCACGGAGGCGGTGGACACGGTCGTGCGGACCGCGCCCACGACTGCCTTCTGAGGGCCGTCGGTCGATTCCCCGGGCAGGACCCGGAAATTCACATGAGGAAATTCCGGTGTCGGCAGTAACCCCCCGTAACCGCTGTTCCGCACCTGCCGGCCGCCCACCGGCCGAACTCGCCGGGAGGCCAGAGCTGGTGGGCACCGTCCCGCAACAGGGCCTTCGCGGCTTCTCCACGGACCTTGCACAAGACCCGGCTCAAAGGTGGTTCCGCGCAGCAGAGTTCACCGCTTTGAGCGACAGATATCTGCATATCTCGGGGGATCACCCCCGATAGCAACACCATGAGTGGCACTCTGGCGCGGACCACAATCCGAGGCCGTCCTCGAAGTTCATCCGCTACGAGTCGGAGTCCGGCCCCGGTGGGAAAGGGACAGCGTCGCCATGGCAGACCATCAGGAAGTATCCGTCACTCTGCCGAGCGAGCCAGCCTCGGTCTCCGCGGCCAGGAGATATGTCGCGGAGATTCTCGGCGAATGGGGCATGCCCCCGGGATCCGACGCCGCCGATACCGTCCGGCTGATCGTTTCGGAGCTTGCGACCAATGCCGTTCAGCACACCTTCGGGCAGTCGCCGACGTTCACCGTGGACGTGCAGCTGGAGCGGGACGAGCAGCTGCGCATCGGCGTCACCGACAGTCACCCGCGCTGGCCGAAACGGCTGCCCGCCGCCGTCCAGCAGGACAACGGGCGCGGCATGGTGATCATCCGCTGGCTCACCGCCGAGTACGGCGGGCGGGTGTCCGTCCAGCCCACCCGGGACGGCGGCAAGACCGTGTGGATCGCGCTGCCCTGGACCGTACCCGTCCAGCAGTAGGGCTCGGGCCGCACGGACAGAAGGGCGCAGCAGGAGGGCTCAGACCGCACAGGCCCGGCCGAACGCGCCGCGCAGCAGCGCGCGCAGGGTGTCCGCCGCCGGGCTCGCCTCGCCGGGCCGGTACGCCACCGAGATCGTGCGCCGCAGCCCGGCCGGTTCCAGCGACCGCACGCCCACCGGCGTCATCGCCATCGCGGCGACCATCTCGGGCACCACGGCCACCCCGAGCCCCGAGCTGACCAGCGCGCACACCAGCGCGTAACCGGGTGACTCGCACACGACCGCCGGCGTCGCCCCCGCCGCGGCCAGCGCCGCCTCCACGCCCTGCCGGGGCGGATGCGAGGGCGCACTGCTGATCAGCGGCTGCCCGGCGAGCTCGGCGACCGGCAGTCGCCCCGAGCCGGTGGCCAGTGCGTGCCCCGGCGCCGTCACCAGGACGAGCTCCTCGTCGAGCAGCGGCTGCGCCGCCACCCCGGAAGGCAGCGGCACGGCCGGCGCGGGCTCGTACGCGTGGGTCAGCGCCAGGTCGACCGCGCCGGACGCGACGGCCGAGACGCCGTCCGGCGGTTCGTAGTCGGCGACCGCGAGCTCCACGTCGGGGTGGGCGCGGCGGAAGGCGCTGAGCACGGGCGGCAGCAGGTGGATGCCGGCCGTGGTGAACGTACCGATACGCAACCGCCCGCCGGACAGGCCCGCGAGCCGCGCCAGTTCGTGCCGCGCCCGGTCCATCTCGTCGAGTACGCGGCGGGCCCGCGCGGCCAGCAGTTCGCCCGCGGCCGTCAGGCGGGCACCGCGGTGGTGACGCACCAGCAGGGCCGCACCCGCCTCCCGCTCCAGCTTGGCCAGCTGCTGGGACAGGGCGGGCGCGGTGTAGCCGAGCCGCGCGGCGGCACGGGTGATCGAGCCGGCCTCGGCGACCGCCACCAGTGCCGCGAGCCGTGTCGGGTCGTACACCGGCCCCGCACCCCCTTAAGCGTTCCTTCAGGCAGACCCAGAAGATCGCATGTACATGCTAAAGCCTCGGAAGGTCCAGGCTGAGGGGCATGGACGCACAACTGGTCGCTTTCACGGGCGTCGCCGCGGGCATGGTCGCCATGCCCGGCGCGGATTTCACCGTCGTCGTACGCAACGCACTCGTCTCCCGCCGGGACGGGGTCGCCTGCGCGGTGGGCGTCGCGGGCGGGCTGCTCGTCCACACGGCGTTGGCCGTGGCGGGACTGGCGGCCGTACTCGTCGCCGTACCGGCGCTCTTCCGCGCGGTCCAGCTGCTCGGCGGCGCCTACGTCCTCTACCTCGGCTGCCGGGCCCTGCGGTCCGCGCTGCGCCCGGCGCCGCGCAAGGAGCCGGAACCCGACGGGCGGCCGGCGACCGGGGCGATTGCGGCCCGGGGCGTCGGCCGCAGTCTGCGCCAGGGCTTCCTCACCAACGCGCTCAACCCCAAGGCGCCGGTGCTCTTCCTCAGCCTGCTGCCCCAGTTCGTGCCGGCGGACCAGCAGCCGCTGCCCAGGACGCTGCTGCTCGCCACCGTCGTCGTCGTACTCGCACTGCTGTGGTTCCCCACCGTGGCCCTGCTCGTGGACGGCCTCGGCAGGTGGCTGCGGCGGCCGGGCGCGGCCCGCGCCGTGGAAGCGGTCAGCGGGACCGCGCTCGCCGTGCTGGGAGTGGCCTTGCTGGCCGGGCCGGTGGCGGCGGCCGCCGCGTAACGCGCCAGCCCGCCCCACCGTCCGTACCGCCGCGTCAGACGGGCTTGATCTCCTCCGCGCCGCGCTCCACGCAGAATTCGTTTCCCTCGGGGTCGGCCATGAGGACCCAGCCCCGGCCGTCCTCGGTGCGGTGGTCGTCGACGATCCGCGCACCGAGCGCGCCGAGCCGCTCCACCTCGGCATCCCGCGTGCCGTGCGCCGGCTGGATGTCGAGGTGGACGCGGTTCTTGCCGACCTTGCCCTCGGGAACCCGTATGAACAGCAGTCCGGGCACACCGGGCCGCTCCGGATCGATCAGCACCTCGTCGTCACCCGGCTCGTCCAGCAGCGTGTAACCGGTCAGGTGCGACCAGAACTCGGCGATCATGTACGGGTCATGGGCGTCGAAGGTGATGTGGCGTACCGGATTCAGGAAGGTCATGGCACGCAACGTACCTCCCCGGTCCGACAGCCGGCCGGGAAATATCAGCGCACGCGGCCGTACCAGACACTCTTGGACCAGATCTTCTCCAGCTTCACCACGGAGCCGGACTTGGGGGAGTGCCAGATCTTGCCGCTCCCGGCGTAGATGCCCACGTGGTAGACGCTGCGCCCGGAGTGGAAGAAGACCAGGTCCCCGCGCTGGCGACTGGAGGCGGAGATGTGCCGGGTCTTGTTGTACTGGGACTGGGCGGTGCGTGGCAGGCTCTTGCCGGCCTTCTTGTACGAATAGAGCGTCAGCCCTGAGCAGTCGAACCGGCTCGGACCCACCGCCCCGTGCTTGTACGGGGCCCCCTTCTTCGACGCGGCGACGTTGAGCGCCTTCGTCGAATGTGATGCGGCCTGGGCCTCGGTGACGGCGCCGGGCGCCAGCATCGTGGTGCCGATCGCGGCGAGGGTGAGAGCCGAAGCGGCTCCGGCCCGGGACAGTACGGACGGGACATGCTTGTGCGCGGTCATGCGCGACCCTTCGTCAGCCGCCTGTGAAGGATGACCTGTCGGGTTCGGACAGGCGAAGATGCCCGGCCGCGGTGTGCGGCTTCACCCCGAGGGACGACCGTCTCCGGTCACCCCGTACTGCTTGGGTCCTCCACTCCTGCCGATGCACTCCTGTCGACCAGTCGTCCGAAGCGGCGGCAGGACTCGGCGTCCGCCCGGACCGCCCCGCCGCGGTGGCGGGGGCTTGTCGTCCCAGGGATCTTGACTCATGAACAGCCGGATTTCCGAGCCGAAACGGCATTTTGTGAGGCTGATCACCGCTGACCCGTTCGGGTGGACAGGTGTGTTTTCGACACCGGACGCGGGTGTCTGACGACCGTCGTACCAGCGGCGGAATGTCCAATTCCGCCGGTTGTGCAGGCGTGTTGCGCAAGTTGGGTCATACCGCTGTTCAGGTATTTCCTACGCCCTTTGAGTGAGTTCCTCTCGTACGCCAATGGGGGGAGCCGACCGCGTGTCCCTCAACTCGTGGACACGGACGGCAGGGTGACCCGGCCCGCCCGCCGCTCTCCGTCGAGCACGCGCAGGGCCCGCGCGAGCGTGGCGGCGTGCACACGCGACTCGCCCCGCTCGTGCATCAGGGCGAGGGCGTCCCGCAGGCCGGCGGCCTTCCCGGCGAGAGCCTGGGCGGCCCGCAGCGCGCCGTAGGTGTCGGTGCCGCGTGCGGGGTTGATCCGTCCCATCAGATCGAGGACTTCGAGATAGCGGTCGACGAACTCGCACTCGGCGCGCGTCAGTGCGGGCAGCGGCGGCAGTTCGGGCGGCGGCATGCGCGGGTTCACCTCGGGGCCGGGGCGGCGGGCGCGGCCTTGCGGCTCTGCACGACGTGGTCGACCAGGCCGTACGCCATCGCGGCTTCGGCCGTGAACGCCTTGTCGCGCTCGATGTCGCCGTCGACGCGCTCCACGCTCTGCCCGGTGTGCAGTGCGAGGAGTCGAGTGAGCGTCTGCCGCATGCGCGTCGACTCCCGCGCCTCGATCTCCAGGTCCGAAGGGCGGCCGTGCACGGGCCGGTCGATGGACGGCTGGCTGAGCAGCACCCGGGCGCCCGGCAGTGCGAGGCGCTTGCCCGGCGTGCCGGCCGCCAGCAGGACGGCGGCGGAGGCGGCGGCCTGGCCCAGGCAGATCGTCTCCACGTCGCAGCTCACGAACCGGATGGTGTCGTAGATCGCGGTCATGGCGGTGTGCGAGCCGCCGGGGGAGTTGATGTAGAGCGAGATGGCCTGGTCGGGGGCGGCGTGTTCGAGGTGCATGAACTGCGCCGTCACGTCGCTGGCCGCGGCGTCGTCGACGGCCGTTCCCAGGAAGACGATCCGCTCCGCGAGCAGCTTCGCGTACGGATCGACCGTGCGGGTCCCGGCGCTGGTGCGCTCCGTGAACTCGGGCAGTACGTAACGGGCGCCGGGGGCGCCGGGGGCGCTGGATCGGTTCATGGCGGTGCCTCCGAAGTCTCTGTAAAAAATGTACAGGACGTACAGCTCTTACCATGGGGAGCATGGCTTACGAGATTCCGGTGACGCAAGCCCGGGCAGAGCTGGCGGACCTGATCAACCGCGTCGTCTACGGCGGTGAACGGGTGGTCGTGACGCGGCACGGGAAGCCGCTGGTGGCGCTGGTTTCCGCCGCTGACCTGGCGCGACTCGAAGAGGAGCAGCAGGAGGCGGCCGAGGAGCGGGTGGTCGGTTCGGTCTCCGTGATCGGCTCGGCGCCGTCCGCTCCGGGCGAACGGCGCCGCTTCGGAATCGCCGCCGAGCACCGCGGCGAGACCCCCCGCAGCTGACACCCCGCCGGCCGGTCGGCGGGGCGCACGGCCGCGGCGCCGTGTACGAGGCGGTCCCGACCGCGGTACGGGTCGCGCTACAGGTCGCGGTCCCGTAGGCGGGGGCGGGCCGGACGCGCTGATGACCATGGACGCGCAAAGCCCCAGTTAACGCGTTGGAAAAACTTCCGCTCTAACGTGCAATGTCTGGCCGCGCGGCCAGAAAACGCAGGTCAACGGAGTGTTGAAGTTGGATATGGTCCCGCTGCGCCCGAGGCGGAAGCCGTGGTTCCGTACCCCCCTCTCAGCCTCGCGGACGCGCTGGACTCCGCCTGCCCCCGTACGGGCGGCGCGGCGGTACAACTGGAGGTGGCACGCGTGCAACTGACCCCGCACGAGCAGGAAAGACTGCTCATCCATGTGGCGGCGGACGTGGCGGAGAAACGCCGCGCACGCGGCGTGAGACTCAATCACCCCGAAACGATCGCCCTCATCACCTCGCACATCCTCGAAGGCGCCCGCGACGGCCGCAGCGTCGCCGAACTCATGTCGTCGGGACGCAAGGTGCTCACCCGTGACGACGTCATGGAGGGCATCCCGGAGATGATCCACGACGTACAGGTCGAGGCGACCTTCCCGGACGGCACCAAGCTCGTCACCGTCCACGAACCGATCGCCTGACGGGGAGCGGCAGCCGATGATCCCCGGAGAGATCCTGTACGCCGACGACCCCGTCGTGCTCAACGACGGCCTGCCCGTCATCCGCCTCACCGTCCTGAACGCCGCCGACCGGCCCGTCCAGGTCGGCTCCCACTACCACTTCGCCGAGGCCAATCCCGGCCTCCGCTTCGACCGCGCCGCCGCCCGCGGCCTGCGGCTGAACATCGCCGCGGGCACCGCCGTGCGCTTCGAGCCCGGCATCCCCGTCGACGTCGAACTCGTCCCCGTCGGCGGCCGGCGCATCGTCGCCGGTCTGCGCGGGGAGACCGGAGGTGCCCTCGATGCCTGAGCTCCCGCGCCCTGTGTACGCCGACCTGTTCGGCCCCACCACCGGCGACCGCATCCGGCTCGCCGACACCGACCTGCTGATCGAGGTCGAGGAGGACCGCTGCGGCGGGCCCGGACGCGCCGGTGACGAGGCGGTGTTCGGCGGCGGCAAGGTGATCCGCGAGTCCATGGGCCAGGCCCGTACGACCCGGGCCGACGGCGCACCCGACACCGTCATCACCGGCGCGGTGATCCTCGACCACTGGGGCGTCGTCAAGGCCGACATCGGCCTGCGCGACGGGCGGATCACCGGCATCGGCAAGGCCGGCAACCCCGACACCATGGACGGCGTCCACCCGGACCTGGTCATCGGACCCGAGACCGAGATCATCGCGGGCAACGGCAGGATCCTCACCGCCGGGACCATCGACGCGCACGTCCACTTCATCTCCCCGACCGTCGTCGAGCAGGCGCTCTCCTCCGGGATCACCACGCTCGTCGGCGGCGGCACCGGCCCCGCCGAGGGCACCAAGGCCACCACCGTCACGCCCGGCGGCTGGCACCTGGCCCGGATGTTCGAGGCGCTGGAGCACTACCCCGTCAACATCGGACTGCTCGGCAAGGGCAACACGATGTCGCGCGAGGCGATGCACGCCCAGCTGAGGGGCGGCGCACTGGGATTCAAGATCCACGAGGACTGGGGCGCGACGCCCGCCGTCATCGACGCCTGCCTCGGCGTGTGCGAGGAGACGGGCGCCCAGCTCGCCATCCACACCGACACGCTGAACGAGGCCGGGTTCGTCGGCGACACCCTCGCCGCCATCGCCGGGCGCACCATCCACGCGTACCACACCGAGGGGGCGGGCGGCGGGCACGCGCCGGACATCATCACGGTCGTCTCCGAGCCGTACGTCCTGCCCAGCTCCACCAACCCGACCCGGCCGCACACCGTCAACACGATCGAGGAACACCTCGACATGCTGATGGTCTGCCACCACCTGAACCCGGCCGTGCCGGAGGACCTGGCCTTCGCCGAGTCCCGGATCCGGCCCTCGACCATCGCGGCCGAGGACATCCTCCACGACCTCGGCGCCATCTCGATCATCTCCTCCGACTCGCAGGCGATGGGCCGGATCGGCGAGGTCGCGCTGCGCACCTGGCAGACCGCGCACGTCATGAAGAAGCGCCGGGGAGCGCTGCCGGGCGACGGACGCGCCGACAACCACCGTGCGCGTCGCTATGTCGCCAAGTACACGATCAATCCGGCCGTCGCGCAGGGCCTCGACCACGAGATCGGCTCCGTCGAGAGCGGGAAGCTCGCCGACCTCGTGCTGTGGGAGCCCGCCTTCTTCGGCGTCAAGCCGCAGCTCGTCCTCAAGGGCGGGCAAATCGCGTACGCGCAGATGGGCGACGCCAACGCTTCGATCCCGACCCCGCAGCCGGTGCTGCCCCGGCCGATGTTCGGCGCGATCGGCAGGGCTCCGGCCGCCAACTCCTTCAACTTCGTGGCCCAGGCCGCGATCGAGGACAAGCTGCCCGAACGGCTCGGCCTGGGCAAGCGGTTCGTACCGATCAGCAGCACGCGGCGGGTCACCAAGGCCGACATGCGCGAGAACGACGCCCTCCCGCGCGTCGAGGTCGACCCCGACACCTTCACGGTGACGATCGACGGGGACGCGGTCGAGCCGGCGCCGGCCGCGGAACTGCCCATGGCCCAGCGTTACTTCCTCTTCTGACCATGGACACTTCCCCTCACGTCGAGCACGCCTCGCCCGGCGCGCGGGCCGCCCTCCTCGTGCTCGCGGACGGGCGGTTCCCCGCCGGGGGCCACGCCCACTCCGGTGGCGCCGAAGCGGCCGTCAAGGCGGGGCGCGTCCGCGACGCCGCGGACCTCGCCGCCTTCTGCCGGGGCCGCCTGCACACCACCGGGCTCACCGCGGCGGCGCTCGCCGCCGCGGCCGCCCTCGGCGTCGACGCCCTCGCACTCGACGAGGCCGCCGACGCCCGTACGCCCTCACCCGCCCTGCGGGCGACGGCGCGCAAGCTGGGCCGGCAGCTGATGCGCGCCGCCCGCGCCACCTGGCCGTGCGAGGCGCTCGACGCACTGGCCGCCGCGCGTCCGCGCGGCGCGCACCAGCCCGTCGTGCTCGGCGTCACCGCCCGCGCGGCGGGGCTCGGGCCCGAGGACGCCGCGCACTGCGTCGTGTACGAGACCGTCAGCGGTCCCGCCACCGCGGCGGTACGCCTGCTCAGCCTGGACCCCTTCGAGGCCACCGCCGTCCTCGCCCGCCTCGCGCCCGAACTCGACCAGGTCGCGCGGCGCGCCGCCGAAGCCGCCCGCCGGACCCGGGACGAAGGCACGGGCGCGCTGCCCGCCGCCTCCGCGCCGCTGCTGGACATCACGGCGCAGGCGCACGCCGACTGGCCCGTACGCCTCTTCGCCTCATAACCCCGCATCACCGCACAGGAGCCGCACCATGCACCTCGACCACACCCACGACCACACCATGGCGGTCGGCGCCGACGCCGCCCGCCCCGACGGTACGAAGCGCGCCCTGCGCATCGGACTCGGCGGCCCCGTCGGCTCCGGCAAGACCGCGACCGTCGCCGCCCTCTGCCGGGAACTGCGCGACGAGCTGTCCATCGCCGTCGTCACCAACGACATCTACACGCGCGAGGACGCCGAATTCCTGCTCCGCAACGCCGTCCTGCCGCCCGAGCGCATCCAGGCCGTCGAGACCGGCGCCTGTCCGCACACCGCCATCCGTGACGACATCTCCGCCAACCTCGAAGCGGTCGAGGACCTGGAGGACGCGGTCGGACCGCTCGACCTGATCCTGGTCGAGTCGGGCGGCGACAACCTCACCGCCACCTTCTCCAAGGGGCTCGTCGACGCGCAGGTCTTCGTCATCGACGTGGCGGGCGGCGACGACATCCCGCGCAAGGGCGGGCCCGGTGTCACCACGGCCGACCTGCTGGTCGTCAACAAGACCGACCTCGCACCGTACGTCGGCTCCGACCTCGGCCGCATGGCGCGCGACGCCGAGGCGCAGCGCGGCGAACTCCCCGTCGTCTTCACCTCGCTGGCGTCCGAGGGCGGCGTGAAGCCGGTGGCCGACTGGGTCCGCGAGCGGCTCGCCGCCTGGTCCGCGTGACCACCGTGGCGCCGGCGGGCACCGGCGTGGCGGGCATCGAGGCGACGGCCAGGGTCACCGCCGTCCCCGACGGCCGGGGCGGCACACGGCTGCCCGTCCTGGAGAGCGCCGGGCCGCTCGCCCTGCGCCGCACGCGCGGCACGGGTGCGTACGCCCGGGTCACCGTCGTCGGCGCGATGAGCGCGCCGCTGGGCGGCGACCGGCTGGCCGTCGAGGCCGACGTGCGGGGCGGCGCCGCGCTCGCCGTCGACTCGGCCGCGGCCACCGTCGCCCTGCCCGGCCGCGGCTCCCTGCCCGCCCGCTACGACGTACGGCTGACGGCCGGAGCCGACGCGGACCTGCGCTGGCTGCCCGAACCGCTCATCTCGGCCCGCGGCAGCGACCTGCGCATGACCACCCGCGTCGAGCTCGCCGCCTCCGCCCGCCTGGTCCTGCGCGAGGAGCAGATCCTCGGCAGGTACGGCGAGGAGTCCGGCACGCTCACCACCCGCCTCACCGTCCTGCGGGCCGGACGCCCGCTGCTGGACCAGGAGCTGTCGTACGGCCCGGGGGCGCCCGGCGGCTGGGACGGGGGAGCGGTGCTCGGCGGACACCGGGCGACCGGCCAACTCCTGGTCGTCCATCCCGACTTTGAGAACGAACCACCTGAAACCCGCCTTCTGGGTGACAGTGCGGTCCTCACCGCGCTCGCCGGGCCCGCCGTGCTGGTCACGGCGGTGGCGACCGACGCCCTGCGGCTGCGGCGCGTACTGGACGGGGCACTTCAGACATTTGGGTGACCGCCATGTGCACCGCTCAGCGGGACACGGCTCTCCGGTTATGGGATTGGTAAAGAAACACCAGTACGACCTGTTGCTGAGGACCCTTCAGGCGACAGGATGCGCCCGTACACCCATGACCGTCGATCACTGATCGCTGCCGTCACCCACGGCACCACACTCACAGGGGGAGGCACCACTTGAGGCGTACAGCAGCGCTCGGCTCGGCCGGCACTCTCATAGCGGGCACCTTGCTGGCCGGCGCGGTAACCGCGCCCACGGCCGGCGCCCAGGACCGCCACACCAGCACGTCCGAGGCGCGCGGCGTGCAGATCGCCGCCGGCCGCGCGGCGAAGGCGGGCATCGACTGGCGCGACTGCCCGGCGGACTGGGGCCTCGAAAAGCCCATCCAGTGCGGCTGGGTCACCGTGCCCGTCGACTACGCCGAGCCGAACGGCCGGAAGATAAAGATCGCCGTCGACCGCATCGGCAACACCGGCTCCGCGGAGGACCGCCAGGGCGCGCTGCTCTACAACCCGGGCGGCCCCGGCGGCTCGGGCCTGAGGTTCCCGACCCGGGTCACCAAGAAGAACCCGGTCTACACGAAGATGGCCGCGGCGTACGACTTCGTGGGCTTCGACCCGCGTGGCGTCGGGCACTCCTCGCCCATCTCCTGCGTCGACCCGCAGGAGTTCGTCAGGGCACCGAAGCCCGACCCGGTGCCCGACAGCGAGGCCGACAAGCGCGCCCAGCGCAAGCTCGCCGCCGAGTACGCGGACGGCTGCCAGGAGCGCAGCGGCTGGCTGCTGCCGCACATGACCACGCCCAACACCGCGCGTGACCTGGACGTCGTCCGCGCCGCGCTCGGCGAGAAGAAGCTGAACTTCCTCGGCGTCTCGTACGGCACCTACCTCGGCGCGGTCTACGGAACGCTGTTCCCGGACCACGTCCGCCGCATGGTCGTCGACAGCGTGGTCAACCCGTCGAAGGAGAAGATCTGGTACCAGGCCAACCTGGACCAGGACGTCGCCTTCCAGATGCGCTGGAACGACTGGAAGGCGTGGGTCGCCAAGAACGACGCCACCTACCACCTCGGCGACACCCCCGAGAAGGTCGAGCAGCAGTGGGTGAAGCTGCGCGCCACCGCCAAGAAGAGCCCCCTCGGCGGCGTCGTCGGCCCCGCCGAGCTGATCGGCTTCTTCCAGAGCGCGCCGTACTACGACTCCGCCTGGGCGTCCACCGCCCGGACCTGGAGCAAGTACGTCGCGGGCGACACGCAGGCGCTCGTCGACGCGATCGCCCCCGACCTGTCGGACACCGCGGGCAACGCCGCCTCGGAGAACGGCAACGCCGTCTACACGGCCGTCGAGTGCGCGGACGCCAAGTGGCCCACCAACTGGAAGACGTGGGACCGGGACAACACCAGGCTGCACCGGGACCACCCGTTCATGACGTGGGCCAACGCCTGGATGAACCTGCCCTGCGCCACCTGGTCGTCGAAGCAGCAGACCCCGCTGAACGTCAAGTCCGGCAAGGGGCTGCCGCCGGTCCTGATCGTGCAGGCCGAGCGTGACGCCGCCACTCCGTACGAGGGCGCCGTCGAGCTGCACCAGCGCTTCAAGGGCTCGCGCCTGATCACGGAGAAGGGCGCCGGCTCGCACGGCGTCACCGGGATCGCCAACCCGTGCGTCAACGACCGGGTCGACACCTACCTGCTCACCGGGAAGACCGACAGCCGCGATGTGACGTGCGCCCCGCACGCCGCACCGAAGCCGTAACGGCCTGAACACGGGAGGGGGCGGCCGGGGTTTTTGGCCGCCCCCTCCCCGCGCCTACCGGCCGGCGAGCCAGGCGTCCTCCTGCGCGTAGTCGAACGGCCCGTCGCCTCCGGGCGCGTACCTCTGCGACAGCTTGGGGAACGCCTCCCGCCAGTCCTGGTTACGGAGCACCTCCGCCAGCCATTCCACGGTGGCGGGCAGCGAATCGGCGTAACCGGTGACAGCCCGGTAGCCGAGCTCCCGCGCGGCGGCGGACATGTCGTAGACGATGGGGTGGCCGTCGCCGCTCCAGGGGGTCTCCCCGACCGAGCCCACCGGCGGAGGCCCGTCCACCAGCACCAGCTCGCTCTCCACCCCCATGACCGCGTCGATCGCCGTACTGATCTCCGCGACCGTCGGCACGTCCGGATCGCCGCCGTTGAGCACCCGGGAGCCGGGCCGCGCCGCCGCCAGCCGGATCAGCTCTCCGAGGTTGGAGACGTGCACCGGGTGGAACTGACTGCGCCCGCCGTACGCCAGGACCCGCACCGGCCGCCCGTCCAGCGCCCGTTTGACGAAGTGGATCTCGCGCGGAGTCCGGCAGTACGGTCCGTGGACCGCGCCCGCGCGCAGCAGGGTCGTCGGCAGCCGGTCGCCGGCGGCCAGCAGATGCCGCTCGACGGCGGTCTTCCTGGTGCCGTACGTCGCGTCCCCCGGTGCCACGGTCGTCTGGGTCTCGCGGATCGGCACCGGGTACCGCGGGAACCCGTCGGGCTCCTCCTGCGTGTCGAAGCTGCGGCCCCTGTCGTCCTCGTAGACGGCGCCACTGGAGATGACGACCGCGGAACCGATCCGGTCCGCCAGTCCCGTCAGCTGCGCCGCGTGCCTCTCCTCGAACGCGACCATGTCCACCAGGACGTCGCAGCCGTCGCCGAGCGCGGCCGCCAGCGCCGTGTCGTCCTCCCGGTCGACCGCCACCGCCCGTACCTCCTGCGGCCAGGTCTCGTCGCGGCCGCCGCCGCGCGATCCGGCTCTCACGTCCCAGCCGTCCTCGGCGAGCGCCCGTACGGCGGCCCGCCCGATCTGTCCTGTCGCTCCGACGACGAATGCGCTTCCTCTGGTCATACGAGGGACGCTACGTGCGGTTCCCCGCCGGCGGGGAACCGTTCGCCGTCCGCTGATCCGCCGTCAGCGCAGCTTCCTGGGGAACTTCTTCGCCCGTTCCTGCTCCTGCTCCGCTTTGACCTCGGCCGCGTACCGGTCGACGTACTCCTGCCCGGACAGACCGAGGATCGCGTACATGATCTCGTCGGTGACCGCGCGGAGCGCCGCCTTCTCGTCCTCCATGCCCGCGTACCGCGAGAAGTCCAGCGGCTCACCGAACCGGATGGTGACGCGCTTGATACGGGGTACGGCCTGTCCCGGCGGCTGGATCTCGAACGTACCCACCATCGCGCACGGCACCACGGGCACCTGTGCCTTGAGCGCCATCGCGGCGACCCCGACCTTGCCCTTGTAGAGCCGGCCGTCGTGCGAGCGGGTGCCCTCCGGATAGATGCCCAGCAACTCGCCCCTGCTCAGTACCCCGAGGCCCTCGCGGATCGCCGCCTTCCCCGCGTCCTTGCCGGACCGGTCGACGGGGATCTGTCCCGCGCTGCGGAAGAACGCGGCGGTCAGCCGGCCCTTGAGGCCGGGACCCGTGAAGTACTCCGCCTTGGCGAGGAAGGTGATGCGCCGCTTGATGATCGCGGGCATCAGGAAGTGGTCGGAGAACGACAGGTGGTTCCCCGCCACGATCGCGGCCCCTTCGCCGGGGACGTGGTCGAGCCCCTCGATCCTCGGCCGGAAGAGCAGCCTCAGCAGCGGCCCCAGGAGGACGTACTTGAGCACGTAATAGAACATGAGGCGGCTCCTAGCTCTGCCGGATCGGCTCCAGGGCTGCGTACTGCCAGGTCAGCGGAGATCTCGGGGGGAGGACAGCCTATGTGCAGCTGTCGTCACGTGTAACCGTCTTCGGGCGGGTCGATGCCTGCCCTGTACCGACTTTGTCGACTGGGCGTCAGCGGAACTCCTCGACGCCGCAGGACTCGGCTCGCCGGCCGCCGCCGGCCGCCGCCGGTCTCCAGCGCGTCCTTCAGCGACGCCGGCAGCCGGGACGCCAGGTCCTCGGCCTCTCCGCCGGACGCGACGCGGTGGGCCGGAATCTCCCGTACGGCCGTCGTGATCTGCGCGGACCCCTCCCGGTCGGCGTACTCACCCTCACCGCGCCCGCGCACACGAGCCAGGAACGCGTCATGTCTCATCGGTCTCCCCCTCGTCCCGGGCACGCACGCCCACCGGCTGCCCCGTGGCATGCCGGCCCCTGTGGGTGATCGTGGACATCACACCTCCGTACGCCGCAGCTATGACACCGTGGCCGAGGAGTACGCGGCCCGGCTGCACGACGAGCTCGCCGGGAAGCCGCTCGACCGGGCGCTCCCGGCCTCCCTCCTGGAACAGACAGAGCCAGGGACCGCGATCGCCGACCTCGGCTGTGGCCCCGGACACGTGGCGGCCTGGCTCGCCGGGAAGGGCGCGCGTACGGTCGGGATCGATCAGTCCGCGGGCATGGTCGAAGCCGGCCGTCGCCGGTTCGCGCAGGTGGGGTTCCGGAAGGGCGATCTGCTGGAACTTCCCGCCGAGGACGGCGAGTTCGGTTCCGCCGTCGCCTTCTGCACGATCATCCACCTCGCCCCCGGTGACCTGCGCCGCGCCTTCGAGGAGGCCGGGCGGGTCCTGCGCCCCTCCGGCCTTCTCCTCCTCTCCTTCCACATCGGCGAGGAGGTCCGGCACCTGGACGAGTGGTGGGGACATGCCGTGGACGTCGACTTCCGCTTCCTCGAACCCGCGCACGTCATCGGGCTGCTCGAAGCGGCCGGGTTCACCGTGGAAATGCACATGGAGCGCACCCACTACGCCCACGAGGTCGAGACCCGCCGGGCCTACCTCCTGGCCCGCCGCGGCTGACCCTGCCGCTGGTCTACCATTCAGTTCCGCCACGATGCCGGCGTGACACCGGAGCGCGACCTCGGAAGACGGCGCAGGGCTCGGCCCGGTTCGCACGGAGCGTCTCCGGGCACGGACGCTCCGCACGAAGAAGCCGGCGGGATTCCGTGGGTCACACGCCGCGGTGTCGGACCACCACCATTGCGGACGGCGGACCCGGCGGCCCGGTCCCGGCACTGCCGGCCTGTTTGTTACGTATGCGGGGTGGCGCGGGGGGTACCCGGAGAAGCGTGCTGGACGTCCGTGCGCGCACCTTGGTGTCGCTTCACCCGCAGGAGTCTCGATGACGAGCCGTACGCCGGCCAACAGGGCCGGCACGAAGAGTGCCCACGGCACTCTCGCCGACCGCTACCGGCTCGACGAGCTGTTGGGCAGGGGCGGCACGGCGGACGTGTACCGGGGGACCGACCTGCGCCTGGGACGGCCCGTGGCGGTGAAGATCTTCCGGCCCGGCGCCGACGCGGTCTTCGAGGAACGATTCCGTGACGAGGCCGTGCTGCTCGCACGTCTGCACCACCCGGGGCTCGTCACCGTCTACGACGCCGGACGGTACGAGAACCACTCGTATCTGGTCATGCAGCTCGTCCGGGGCACCACCTTGCGGCAGCAGCTCGCGACCGCCCCCATGACACCGCAGTCCGCCGCCCGACTCGGCGTCCGCCTGGCCGGCGCCCTCGCCCATGTGCACGCCGCGGGCATCGTGCACCGGGACGTCAAACCCTCCAACATCCTGCTGGACGCCGACGACAGGCCCTACCTCACGGACTTCGGCATATCCCGCCTCATCGACGCCACGTCCAACACGGTGCCCGGCGCCCTCATCGGTACTGCCGCCTACCTCGCACCCGAGCAGGTCCTCGGCACAGGGGCCGGCCCCGCGGCAGACGTATACGCACTCGGGCTCGTTCTCCTCGAATGCCTCAAGGGCGAACTCGAATACAGTGGCCCGCCCCTGGAAGCGGCGATAGCCCGCCTGCACCGGCCGCCGGACATCCCCTCCCACGTGCCCACCGCCCTGGCCGGCCTTCTGCGTGACATGACGTCCAAGGACGAGACCGCCCGGCCGGACGCACGGGAGTGCGCCGCCGCCCTGACGGACATCTCCCCCGATCCCGACCCCGACCTCGACCCCGACACCGCGCCGGCCGGGGCCGTGCACCGCCTCGCGGGCGAAGGGGACGAGGCGGGAGACTCCCGGCTTTCCCCCGGCCCGGTCACCACGAGAGAGGAGACGCCGCAGCGGCCCGCGAAGGGATCAGGGGTCCGGCGTACGCGCACGCTGCTCGTCAGCGGCACCGCGCTCGCGGCTCTGCTCGGCGCCGTCCTCACCACCACTGCCCTCCTGCCCGGTGGCACGGGTGGGCAGGAGGCGCCCACTCCCCGTCCACCCGAGTCCGCACCGCACACCGCGAGGGAGCCCTCCGCCGGCCCCTCGGCGCCCGGGCCCGTACGGCACACCACCACCAAGCCGTCTGCCGCCGCACCGGCAGACGCTGCCTCTTCCAGTGCCTCCCACGGCCAGGGAAGCCAGGACGGCCAGGACAGCCAGGGAAACCAGGACAGTCAGGACAGCCAGGGGAGCCAGGGAAACCAGGCCGGCCAGGACAGTCCGGAGTCCGGCGAGAACGCGGGCCGGCGCAGCGGGGAGCACGCCCCGAACAGCAGTGCTCCCCGCAAGCCGCTCGGAGACGCCGGAGACGAACGCGCGCAGGACAGTGGCCCCCAGAACGGCGGAAGCAGGGAAAACGGCCCGAAGAAGCCCAAGGCCGACAAGGGCGTGGTCCCTCCCGGTGACGGAAAACGACAGGGGGGCAAGGGGCCGGAGAAGTCCGAGCGCCGCTGACGCGAAGACATGCCCGCCGAAGGGGAGGGAACGGCCCGGATCCGCACGCCATGGTGAGCTGGAGATCAGCGCCGCTTCTCCGGGGAGCGGGTGTCGGGGTACTCTGCTTCGTAATTTTGTCGCACGGCAACGATCCCTGATCGAAGACGTGCGGCGCAGAGGGAGAGCGGCCCTGCCCGAGGGCCGTGATGGTGTCCTGTGTCCCTTTGGTGGGGTGTCCGGTGAGCGCGATGAGGATGGGTCATGGCTGAGACGACAGTTGAGAGCTCACGTCCAGTGCAGCGGACACGGCCGCGCGGCACCGGCAAGGTGGGGGAGCCGGAGCTGCGGCAGTTGCTGGACGGGCTCACCGCGGTACGCGACGGAGACTTCGGCACACGCCTGCCCGACGAGGCGGACGGCCTGCTCGGTGAGATCGCCACCGTGTTCAACGGCATGGTCGACCAGCTGTCGCTGTTCACGTCCGAGGTGACCCGGGTCGCGCGCGAGGTCGGCACCGAGGGAACGCTGGGCGGTCAGGCCGTGGTGCCGGGCGTGTCCGGCACCTGGGCCGACCTGACCGACTCGGTGAACGCGATGGCGGGCAACCTCACGACGCAGGTCCGCGACATCGCCCATGTGGCCACCGCGGTGGCCCGGGGCGATCTGTCGCAGAAGATCGACGTGGACGCGCGGGGCGAGATCCTGGAGCTGAAGGAGACCATCAACACGATGGTCGACCAGCTGTCCGCGTTCGCCGACGAGGTGACGCGTGTGGCCCGTGAGGTCGGTACGGAGGGGCGCCTCGGCGGTCAGGCCGACGTCAAGGGCGTCTCCGGCACCTGGCGTGACCTGACCGACTCCGTGAACTTCATGGCGGGCAACCTGACCGCCCAGGTGCGCTCCATCGCACAGGTCGCCACCGCGGTCGCCCAGGGTGACCTGTCGCAGAAGATCGGCGTCGATGCGCGGGGCGAGATCCTTCAGCTGAAGGAGACCATCAACACGATGGTCGACCAGCTGTCCGCGTTCGCCGACGAGGTGACGCGTGTGGCCCGTGAGGTCGGTACGGAGGGGCGCCTCGGCGGTCAGGCCGACGTCAAGGGCGTCTCCGGCACGTGGAAGGACCTCACCGAGTCGGTCAACGTCATGGGCGACAACCTGACCGCCCAGGTGCGCTCCATCGCCGAGGTCACGACGGCCGTCGCGCAGGGAGACCTCACCCAGAAGATCCGGGTGGACGCCCGCGGCGAGATCCTGGAGCTGAAGGAGACCATCAACACGATGGTCGACCAGCTGTCCGCGTTCGCCGACGAGGTGACCCGCGTCGCCCGCGAAGTGGGCACCGAGGGGAACCTCGGCGGACAGGCGACCGTACGGGGCGCCTCCGGCACCTGGAAGGACCTCACCGACAACGTCAACGTGATGGCCTCCAACCTGACGGGCCAGGTGCGCTCCATCGCCGACGTGGCCAACGCCGTGGCGCGCGGTGACCTGTCGCGGAAGATCACGGTCGAGGCCAAGGGCGAGGTCGCCGCGCTGGCCGAGGTCATCAACACGATGGTGGACACCCTGTCCGCGTTCGCCGACGAGGTCACCCGCGTGGCGCGCGAGGTCGGCACCGAAGGACAGCTCGGCGGCCAGGCCCGCGTGCCGAACGTCGCCGGCACCTGGAAGGACCTCACCGACAACGTCAACTCCATGGCGAACAACCTGACCGGGCAGGTCCGCAACATCGCCCTGGTCACTACCGCCGTCGCCAACGGCGACCTGTCCAAGAAGATCGACGTGGACGCGCGGGGCGAGATCCTGGAGCTGAAGACCACCATCAACACGATGGTCGACCAGCTGTCGTCCTTCGCCGCCGAGGTCACCCGTGTCGCCCGGGAGGTGGGCAGCGAGGGCCGTCTCGGCGGACAGGCCGAGGTCGAGGGCGTCTCCGGCACCTGGAAGCGTCTCACCGAGAACGTGAACGAGCTGGCCGGCAACCTCACCCGCCAGGTGCGGGCCATCGCCGAGGTCACCAGCGCCGTCGCGGAGGGCGACCTGACGAGGTCGATCACCGTCGACGCCTCCGGTGAGGTCGCGGAGCTGAAGGACAACATCAACTCGATGGTCGGCTCCCTGCGCGAGACGACCCGGGCCAACAAGGAGCAGGACTGGCTGAAGTCCAACCTGGCCCGGATCTCCGGCCTGATGCAGGGCCATCGCGACCTGGCCGTGGTCGGCGAGCTGATCATGGACGAGCTCACCCCGCTGGTCTGCGCCCAGTACGGCGCCTTCTACCTCGCGGAGGAGACCCCGGACGGTACCGAGCTCAGGCTCGTCGGCTCGTACGGGCGTCCCGCCGGCGCCGGCCACGACCGCTTCAAGCTGGGCGAATCCCTCGTCGGCCAGGCGGCGCGCAGCCGTCGCACCATCGCCGCCGAAGGAGTGCCCGGCGACTACGTCAGCATCTCCTCCGGACTCGGCCGGACGACACCGGGCAGCCTGATCGTGCTGCCGATCGTCGTCGACGACCAGGTCCTCGGCGTCATCGAGCTCGCCTCGTTCACCGCCTTCACCCCCGTCCACCGGGACTTCCTCGAACAGCTCATGGAGATGGTGGGCGTCAACGTCAACACCATCGTCGCCAACGCCCGTACCGACGAGCTGCTCGGCGAATCGCAGCGGCTCGCCGCCGAGCTG
Organism: Streptomyces sp. NPDC003016; assembly: GCF_053591455.1. Lineage (NCBI taxonomy): Bacteria > Bacillati > Actinomycetota > Actinomycetes > Kitasatosporales > Streptomycetaceae > Streptomyces > Streptomyces sp. NPDC003016. The sequence goes on along the minus strand of NZ_JBSFTV010000019.1, from coordinate 105,894 downwards.
CAGTCGCGTTCCGAGGAACTGCAGGTCCAGCAGGAGGAGCTCCAGCGCTCCAACGCGGAACTGGAGGAGAAGGCCGCCCTGCTGGCCGCTCAGAACAGCGACATCGAGGGCAAGAACCTGGAGATCGAACAGGCGCGGCAGGAGCTCGAGGACCGCGCCCAGCAGCTCTCGCTGGCCTCCAAGTACAAGTCCGAGTTCCTGGCCAACATGAGCCACGAACTGCGGACCCCGCTCAACAGCCTGCTGATCCTCGCCCAGTTGCTCGCCCAGAACCCGAACCGCAACCTCACGGCCAAGCAGGTCGAGTACGCGGGCATCATCCACTCGGCGGGCTCCGACCTGCTGCAGCTGATCAACGACATCCTCGACCTGTCGAAGGTCGAGGCGGGAAAGATGGACATCCATCCGGAACACGTCGCGCTGCGGCAGCTCCTCGAGTACGTCGAGGCCACCTTCCGCCCCATGACCACGCAGAAGAGCCTCGACTTCACGATCACCACCGCGCCCGGCGTACCGCTCGACCTGTTCACCGACGATTCCCGGCTCCGGCAGGTCCTGCGGAACCTGCTGTCCAACGCGGTGAAGTTCACCGAGCGCGGCAGCGTGGAGCTGCGCATCGAACAGGCAGCCGACGATGAGATCCCCGGCTCCGTCCACCGGGGCGGCGCCGTGGTGGCCTTCCGCGTCCAGGACACCGGTGTGGGCATCGCCGAGCAGCAGCTCGAGGTCATCTTCGGGGCCTTCCAGCAGGCGGACGGCACCACCAGCCGTAAGTACGGGGGCACGGGACTGGGTCTGTCCATCAGCCGCGAGATCGCGCACCTGCTCGGCGGCGCCCTCACGGCCGAGAGCACGCTCGGCCAGGGCAGTGTCTTCACTCTCTACCTGCCCGTCGCACGCGCCGGCCTGCAGGAGCAGACGACCGCCGCCCCGGCCGGCACGGCGAGAGCCGGTCAAGGCGACGGGGCAGCCGGGAGCGGGGAGCGCGCCCGGACCGCTGCGGCCCCGCAGCCGCGCCGGCCGCGCCGACTGCTCGTGATCGAGAAGCGCCCGCGCGGGCTGCTCTCCCTCGTCGCCGAAAGCGCGGTGGCCGAACTCGCCGGCAGCTACGACCTCACCGACCTCGCCGACCGCGAGGACATCGAGGTCATCGCGGCCGTGGGCCCCCAGGAGGCCGCCGGCGCTCTTGCCGCCGAGCCGTTCCACTGCGTGGTCCTGGAACTGGACATGGCCAACGGTGAAGCCCTGCGCTTCCTGGACGCGATGGACGGCGACGCCGCGCTCAGGAACGTCCCCGTCCTCGCGCACAACAACCGCCGCCTCGACGCGGCGCACGAGCGAGCACTCCAGTCCCGGACCGGCCAGAGGCCGCTGGAGCTGCTCTCCAGCCTGGACGAACTGCGTGAACGTATCGCCCTGCACCTGTCGGCCGAGCAGCCGGGGGCCGTCGTGCCCCTGGTGCGGACCGAGGAAACCCGTCAGGGCGCTCCCCGGACCGTCGACGCCGCTCTGCACGGCCGTACCGTGCTCGTCGTCGATGACGACGCCCGCAACCTCTACGCCCTCAGCGGCATCCTGGAGCTCCACGGCATCAATGTCCTGCACGCGGAGAACGGCCGGAAGGGGATCGAGGCACTCGCCGCACATCCGGACATCGACTTGATCCTGATGGATGTGATGATGCCGGAGATGGACGGCTACGAGGCGACCGCCGAGATCCGGCAGATGCCCGCGCACGCGAGGATGCCCATCATCGCGGTCACCGCGAAGGCGATGCCGGGGGACCGGGAGAAGAGCCTCGCCTCCGGCGCCAGCGATTACGTCACCAAACCGGTGGACGCCGACGACCTCATCGCATGCGTGCGCCGATGGCTGGACAACTAAAGCGAAGCGGCCTTCGCCGGCCGTCGACAGACATCCCCGCGCCCGTCCTGCGGTACCCAGCTGAAGCACCGAGGAGTCAGCAGCACCATGAGTACTCCTGAGCACCATGGAGATCCCGGCGTGGACAGCGCCGCTCCGCAGTCGCCCGCCCGACTCCTTGCCGGGATCGGTGAGCAGCCCCTGCCCGGCCGGACCTCCACCGTCGGCCGTCTGGCCGCCACCGTCGAACGGCTTCGCGGGGAGGTACGGGCGGCGCACGCCGCGGCCGACGGCCGTGCCCTGGTCGAACTCGCCAAGGGGATCTTGATCGAGCGGCTCCGGTGCGGTCCGGCCCAGGCGGCGCGCCAGCTCGGAGAACTCGCCGACCAGGCCGGCCTGTCCCAGCTGGAGCTGGCCGCGGACATCATCAACCAGGCGGCCCGGGACCATGTCGTCGGCATCACCGGTGACTTCGTCCGGCGGACGAGCGGCGACGACCCGTACGGCGAGGTGGCCGACCCGTCCGTCGCCGTACGCCTGCGCACCGCCGAAAGCGCCGCGCTGGCCGCCGGGGACACCCAGACCGTCGCCGGATCGCTGCTCGAACACGCGCTGGCCCCGCTGGGAGCCACAGCCGTCGCCGTCTGGACCGTCGGCTCGGACTCCTCCCTCGCCCTCTGCGGTCACGCCGGCTTCAGCGCCGACGAAGCGGGACGCTGGCGGTACGTACCGCCCGGTGTGGCGACCGTCGCCCGCCAGGCACTCGGCGAGCGCCGTACCGTCCGGATCTCCTCCCTCGCCGAGGTCGGCCTTCCCTCCATCGGCCACAAGCAGACCCCCAACGGCGGCCGTGTCGCGCTGCCTGCCGGCACCGGCGGCCGCATACACGGCGTACTGGAGATCTGCTGGCCCCAGCAGCTCCCCCCGCAGTCACCGGCCATAGCGCGTCAGATCGAAGCCCTGGCCGAGCTGTGCGCCCACACGCTCGAGAGCCTGCCCGTCACCGGGATGCACCTTCCCTCCGCGCGGGAACTGGCCGACGTCTCCGAGCTGGTGGACCTCTCCGACGGGCTGTACGACCCCGCGCTCATCCTCACGCCGCACCTCGGTGCGGAAGGGCATCTCAGCGACTTCCGGATCCGTCACGTGAACAGCAGCTTCGTGGATCCGGCGGGGCGCTCCCGCAGCGCCGTCAACGGGGCCCTGCTGCTGGAGGCCTACCCCATGGCAGTCGGCGAGAGCGAACTCTTCGAGAAGATCGAGCGCGTCTACGCCACCGGCGAGCCGTTCCGTGCGCAGCGGATGACGCTGACCGCCCTCGTCGACCAGGTGCCGCTCGCGTCCGTCGCCGACCTCAGCATCAGCCGGCACGGCGGCAGCGTCCTGCTCATCTGGCGCATCGAGGACGAGACGGCCCGACTCGCCAGCCTGCTGCAGCACGCGCAGCGCCTCGGCCGCATCGGCGGCTTCGAGGAGAACCTGGTGACGGGCGAGATCACCTGGAACGGGCAGCTCTTCGCCCTGTACGGGCGGCCGGCCACCGAAGAACCGGTGTCCTTGCAGGACCTCACCGACCACGCGCATCCGGACGACACTGTCACCATCGGCCGCTTCCTGCAGGCCGTTCTCCACCACCGGCGCTCGGCCTCGACGGCCTTCCGCCTGATGCGCCCCGACGGAGTGACCCGCCACATCCGGGTCATCGCCGAACCCGTTCTCGACGCCGACGACCGGCTCCTCGCGGTACGCGGCGCCTACCAGGACATCTCCTCCCAGCACTGGACCGAGGTGGCGCTCGCCGCCACCCGCGACCAACTCGCGCACACCGAGCAGGAGTCGGCCGAGCGCAACCGGCTGGCCCTGCAACTCCAGCACGCCATCATGCCGCCGACCCGGGCGCCGCTCGACGCGCCCGGCCTGCAGATCGCCGTACGCTACCGGCCCGCGGAGACGGAATCGCTGGTGGGCGGTGACTGGTACGACGCCGTCGTCCTGCCGTCCAAGCGGATACTGCTCTGCGTCGGGGACATCGCCGGCCACGGCATCGACGCGGCCACCGGCATGGTGGTCCTGCGCAACGCCATGCGCGGTCTCGCCGTCACCGGCGCGGGCCCGAGCCAGCTGCTGTCCTGGCTGAACATCGTGGCGCACCACCTCACCGGGCAGGTCACCGCCACCGCGGTGTGCGGCCTCTTCGACCCGGAGACCCGCGTCCTGCGCTGGGCCAGGGCGGGCCACCTGCCACCCGTACTGGTACGGGAGAACGAGGCCACCACCCTGCCCCTGCCGAGCGGGCTTCTTCTGGGCGCCCTCGCGGAAGCCGAGTACGAAGAGGTCGAGACCCAGCTCGAACCGCACGACACGCTGCTGATGTACACCGACGGTCTCATCGAGCGCAAGGACACCGCCGTCCACGATTCCCTCACCCAGCTGCTCGCCACGGCGCAGGCGCCGGCCCCGACCCTCGAACGCCGGCTCGACCGTCTGCTCACGCACAGCAGTTCGGACACCGACGACGACACCTGCCTCATCGGTATCGAGGTGTCGTGACCCCGGTGCTCTCCACGGGGCCGGCGCGGTTACCGGCTGCTGCCGTCCCTGACCGGGACGGGTGCTTGCGCGGGGATCCCGCCGGTCCGGCCGAGCGCCTCTTCGATATCGGCGTGGACGGGTGTCATCATGCTCAGCCCCGTCAGTTCGAGGAGGCGCCGGACCGCGGGAGCGGGGGCGACGAGGCGCAGGTCACCCCCTCCTTCCCGGGCTTCCCTGGCGGCTTTGATCAGAACGTTCATTCCCGATGAATCCACGAACTGCAAGGCCGAGAGGTCCAGTACGAGATGGTGCCGGCCGTGGAGGAACTGATTCGCCAAGTGGTGGTGCAGGAAGGTCGCGGTATCGATGTCCAGTTCACCGCCGATGGCCAGAATGGCCGTCCCGGGATCGTGGATCTCGACCTCGACGTTCAGGTTCGCTTCTTGAGAGGGCATGTTTTCGGCTTTCTGGCTCAGGGGACGGTTCGAGAGCTGCTGGTGGCGGCGTGTTCTCCACGGCGCGTACCGGTCATGTTCGGCGGCAGGACATGCGAGGAGGCCCAGCCGGCACTCGCGGGCTGAGCCTCCTCGCGCACTGCCGGCTTACCAGCGGTACCAGCGCCCCTTGCGGCCGCCGCTGCCGGCGGACCGCATGACGAAGCCGAGCAGCCAGATCGCCAGGACGACGACGGCGATCCACCACAGGGCCTTCAGGGCGAATCCGGCGCCGAAGAGCACCAGCGCGAGAAGCAGGACGAGTAGCAGGGGGACCATGATTATCAACCTCCGAGCACTCGTATGCCCTGCCGGAACCCGGCTATGCAGACCACGATCCGCAGGTCGCGGCTGAGCCGTCGGCTCACCGTGAGGTGTCCCCTGCGGACCCGGGGTGGTCGCCCGGCCCCTCGGGGCGGCCGGCGAGAGGGGTCGGGGAGAGGACGGTGCTCTCCTCGCCGGGCTCCAGGAGCGTGTCCGCCGGGCCGACGATCAGCGGATCGGGCTCACCGACCGCCTTGTCGTCCCTGTCCGTGTAGTCGAACCGCGACAGCAGGCTGCGCATGGCTTCCAGGCGGCCGCGCTTCTTGTCGTTGTTCTTCACGACGGTCCACGGTGCGTGAACGGTGTCCGTGGCCCGGAACATGTCGACCTTCGCCGCCGTATAGGCGTCCCACAGATCCAGCGAAGCCAGATCGGTCGGCGACAGTTTCCACTGCCTCACCGGGTCCACCTGCCGGATGGCGAACCGGGTGCGCTGCTCGTTGCGGGAGACGGAGAACCAGAACTTGACCAGCAGGAATCCGTCCTCGGTGAGCATCCGCTCGAACAGCGGGGCCTGCTGGAGGAAGTGCCGGCACTCGGCCGGGGTGCAGAAGCCCATGACGCGCTCGACTCCCGCCCGGTTGTACCAGGAGCGGTCGAAGAAGACGATTTCCCCCGCGGACGGGAGATGGGCGACGTACCGCTGGAAATACCACTGGCCCGCCTCGTGTTCGGTGGGCTTGTCCAGGGCCACCACGCGGGCGCCCCGGGGATTGAGCCGCTCGGTGAAGCGGTGGATGGTGCCGCCCTTGCCGGCCGCGTCACGCCCCTCGCAGATCACCACGAGCCGCTGTCCCGTGCCCTTCACCCACCGCTGGAGTTTGAGCAGTTCGATCTGGAGCAACCGTTTGCTCTGCTCGTACTCCTGGCGCCGGACCTTGCGGTCGTACGGGTGGTTCTCCCGCCACGTCTGCAGCGGCCGGCCGTCGTCGTCGAGCAGGACGGGCCGCTCGGGGTGGCGGTTGTCGACCGTCAGTCCTTCGAGAAGGGTTTCGTCCTCGGCATCGTTCATGCTGCCGCTCAACCGCCGACGTATCGGGTGAAACCACCGGTCATGGCCACGGATGAACTCCCATAACTCGTCACCACGTTCTCCTGTCGAGCCGTAGGTGTGTTCATTTCGGTGTGTTCTTCCCGGAAGCCGTGTGCCCGCGCCTCGCCCGCTTACTCACCGGAGAAAGGAGTCCCCGGAATCCGGTGCCGGCCCCAGGGGATCTCGAAGTGCACGGTGTGGTGTCGACACCGGGGCCCTGCTCCCCGTCGTAAGGGCGTCGAACACCTCCTCGGCGATGCTCCGCCAGAAGGTTTCGGCGCCCTTCACCCTGACGTTGGTGCGGAGGGAGCGGCTGTCGTACCCGGGTGTCGCGGCGGCGAAGTCGCCTGCCTGGCCGACCGTGGTCCGCGCCGGACCGCGGCGCCGGTGCTCGGGCCGGACGTAGACCCGGACGAGCTGGGCGGTGGTTCCCGACGGGTAGCGCTCGGCGAGCCGGCGCGGGTGGGGCGGGTGGGCCGGGTCCTGCGAGCGCACGCCGGTCGTGGCCACCACCTCGCCGTCGTGCACGGCCACCAGCAGGAGGTGCCGGGCATGACACCGCGCGCTCCCTCCGCATCGGCCGGCGCGGCGGGCCGCACGGTGGGCGAGGGGCGCGTGGCACTGGTCATCGGAGTTCCTTTCGCTGAGGGCTCAGGGGGCCCGTGGGGTGGGCAGGCCGGGCCCGGTGCAGTGCACGTCTGCTGCCGGGACGGTCCGTCGACCAGGCAGGCGGCCGCGGTGGAGTCGACGCAGGCGTCGCCCCGGCCGGTGAACACGCCGTGGGGGCAGTCGTCGTGGAGCGTGACCAGGCGGGAGCCGGGCAGCCGCCGCCGCAGGCGCCGCGCCCCCTCGACCGGTGTGACGGGGTCGTGTTCCGAGGCGGTCAGCAGGACGGGCGGAGCGTGCGGGCTGCCGAGCCGGGCGCCGTGGACGGGCTCGTGGTGCCAGGAGGCGCAGGCCGAGGCTTCCCTTCCGGTGAGCACCGGCTGGGGGTCGAGCCGCCGTACGCGCCGGGAGGTCGGCCACCATACGCTGCGGTGCGGGCCCGGGCCCGTCCGCGCACGCGCAGGTACGCGCGGATGCCGTCCGCGAGACCCGCCCGGTGTTCGGTGCGGCCCAGCGCCCGGTACACGGCGCGGTCGAACTCGGCCGGGCCGAAGCCGTCCACGGGGCGGGCGGCGAGTCCCGCACGCGCCCGCCGGTAGGCGGCACCGACGCGGGCGGTGCCGGCGCCGAGACCGAAGCGCCGGTCGTGCCGGGCGGTCCAGGAGAAGAACACCTCGCGCTGACGCAGCCCCGCCCGTCCCCGGGGGCTGATCTGCGACGAGATCACGTCCGGGCTCGACACGGTCACCCGGCGCGGAATCCTGGACGTGCTCGCCGGCCTCCTGCGCGACCGCACCGGTCCCGCCCTCGTTCTGATCACGCACGACCTCGACACCGCGGCCGCGGCCACCAGGATCGCCGTACTGGACGCGGGCGACCTCGTCGAGCAGGGACCGGCGTCCGAGGCGCTGGCCTCGACGCGGCCCCCGTTCACCGCCTCCCTGACGGAGACCTCGGCGCGCCTGGCGGCGGGGACACGGCCGTAGCCGGGCGGAACGGGGGCGGCGGGCGGCCGGCGGCCGGGGACCGGACCGGACGGAGTCCCGCCGTACGGAGCAGCGGTACGTACCCGTGTGTGCGACGCCGCCGCGTGGCCGCTTGCCGGAGGCGGTGGCAGAAGGTGGCCTGGCCTCTCCCTGCACTCAGTCGCCGAGCTGCCCAGCCCCAGGAGGTCCGGATGCGCTCCTCAGCCACCCTCACCGCAGTCGCCCTGCTCGCTCTCGCGAGCGCGGCCGTGCCCGCCAGGGCCGCCGTGGACGTCCCCGACGAGCCGACACTGCCCCACGGCCTGTTCCTCACCGTTTCGGGCGCGGAGAACACCTGGATCCGGGGCGTCCTGCTGAAGTGTCCTCCAGGGGGCCCGGGGCACCACCCGGACGCCGCCGGCGCGTGCGCGGCGCTCGACAAGGCGGACGGCGACCTCGACCGGTTGTCCGGGAACCCGCGTGCGTGCACCAAGCAGTACGAGCCGGTGACCGTGAGCGCCAAGGGCAGCTGGCGCGGGCGTGCGGCGGCCTGGCAGAAGACCTATCCGAACGCGTGCGTGCTCGATGCCGCGACCGGGCCGGTCTTCCGCTTCTGAGCGCTCCGTGCCCGCGCTCCGCGCTCGGGACCACTCCCGGGCGCACCGCGCAGTGACGTTTCAGCAGCTGATCACCGGCTGCTCACCGGCCGCTCACCGGCTGTGCGTCGCGGCCAGCCCGAGCGTGACCAGACCGAGCACGATCCAGCCGAACCACAGCCAGCCGTTGCTTCCGAGTGCCACCGTGTACGCCGAGATCACGACCAGCGTCCCTACGGTGAGCACCCCCATCGACTTCGCAGAACCGGGCATGCGCGCCCCCTTCTTCTGATGGAGGGCCATCGTCACCCCTGGAGGGCTCCCGCGCTACCGTGCCGACGTTACCGGCGACCTAGCGGCCGCGCGCCTGGAGCGAGGCCAGATACGCGTTGTACGCCAGCAGCTCCTTGTCCCCGTCGCGGTCCGCCGCCCGGTCCGAGCGCCGCGCGACCCGCTGCTCGGACCGGTACCACTGGAACACCAGTGCGATCAGCACCAGTACCGACGGGATCTCCGAGAACGCCCAGGCGATGCCGCCCGCCGCGTTCTGGTCGCTCAGCGCGTCGATGCCGAGCGACGCGGGCGGGTTCGCGTACGTACCGATCATCGGCTGGGACGCCATCATCAGCGCGATGCCGAAGAACGCGTGGAACGGCATCCCGGCGAAAAGCTCCAGCATCCGCATCAGATAACCCGGGCGGTGCGGCCCCGGGTCGATGCCCATGATCGGCCAGAAGAAGACCAGGCCGACGGCGAGGAAGTGGACCATCATGCCCAGGTGGCCCGGCTTGCTCCCCATCAGGAAGTCGAAGACCGGCGTGAAGTAGAGCGCGTACAGGGACGCGATGAACAGCGGGATCGTGAACGCCGGATGCGTGACGATCTTCATGTAGCGGCTGTGCAGCAGCATCAGCAGCAGCTCGCGCGGCCCCTTGCGGTTCCCGCGCCCCGCCACCGGCAGTGCCCGCAGCGCCAGCGTCACCGGCGCGCCGAGCAGCAGCAGGATCGGCGAGAGCATGCTGATCACCATGTGCTGCACCATGTGCACGCTGAACATGACCATGCCGTAGTCGTTGAGCTTGGTGCACATCACCAGCGCCACGCTCAGCACGCCGATGACGAAGAAGACCGTCCGGCCGACCGGCCAGCCGTCGCCGCGCCGGCGCAGCCGCGCCACGCCCCACCCGTACAGGACGAGCGCCAGCACGCACCCCACCAGGAAGAAGAGGTCGGGGGAGAACTCCAGCCCCCGTCCCAGCGTGAACGGCGGCAGATCCATGTCCATGCCGCTGCCGTGCCCGCTGTGATCCATCTGCGTACTCCCGTGGGGCTGCCCATTCGTACCGGTTGTCCGCTACAGACTAGAACGGCCCCCGGCCGCGTCCGCGGCCGGGGGCCGTCACTCAGACGACCGTCAAGATCGTCACAGCACGCACTCGGCCTCGGCGTACCGCTCGGTGGGCACCGTCTTGAGGGTCTCCACCGCCTCGGCCAGCGGGACCATCACGATGTCCGTGCCGCGCAGCGCCGTCATCATGCCGAACTCACCGCGGTGCGCCGCCTCCACCGCGTGCCAGCCGAAGCGGGTCGCGAGGACACGGTCGTACGCCGTCGGGGTACCGCCGCGCTGGACGTGGCCCAGGATGACCGGACGCGCCTCCTTGCCGAGGCGCTCCTCCAGCTCGACGGACAGCTGCCGGGCGACGCCCGCGAAGCGCTCGTGGCCGTACATGTCCTTGCCGCCGATGTCGAACTCCATGGAGCCCTCGCGCGGCTTGGCGCCCTCGGCGACCACGACGATCGCGAAGCGCTTGCCGGCCGAGAAGCGCTTGCCGACCAGCTCGGTCAGCTCACCGATGTCGAAGGGCCGCTCGGGCACGACGATGGCGTGCGCACCGGCCGCCATGCCGGAGTGGAGCGCGATCCAGCCGGTGTGCCGCCCCATGACCTCGACGATCAGCACCCGCTGGTGCGATTCGGCGGTGGTCTTGAGCCGGTCGAGCGCCTCGGTCGCGACTCCGACGGCCGTGTCGAAGCCGAAGGTGACGTCGGTCGACGCGATGTCGTTGTCGATGGTCTTCGGTACGCCGACGATCGGCAGCCCCGCCTCGGACAGCAGGTTCGCCGCCTTCAGCGTGCCTTCGCCGCCGATCGGGATGATCGCGTCGAGTCCGAGGTCCGCGACATGGCCGCGGGCCGTCTCGACGCCGTCGCGCAGATGCGCGGGCTGGACCCTGGAAGAGCCGAGGATCGTGCCGCCGCGGGCCAGGATGCCGCCCACCGCGTCGAGGTCGAGCTTGCGGTAGTCGCCTTCCAGAAGACCCTTCCAGCCGTCGTGGAAACCAATGACCTCGTCGCCGTGGTCGACGACGGCGCGGTGCACGACGGAACGGATGACAGCGTTCAGGCCGGGGCAGTCGCCGCCGGAAGTGAGTACACCAATGCGCATGCCCGGAATACCTTTGCAACGTGGGCCGAGGACCGGACCACGTCGTCCGGCTGGATCCCCGTCACCCTACTCGCGCAGAGTGACGGGGCCGAACCTGGCGTCCGCCAGCTGGACACCCCAAAAACGTACGAACCGCGACAGTCCGTCAGGCGGGCTGCGTCGCCGACGCGATGCGCTCGGCGCGCAGCGCCTCGTACCACCGGTCGTCGGTGGGCGGCAGCGCGTTGACGTCGAGGGCCAGCTTCAGCAGCAGGTCCGCGATGAGCGGGTTGCGGGCGAGCACGGGGCCGTGCATGTACGTACCGAAGACGGTGTCGTTGTACGCGCCCTCCGTGCCGTCGCCGGTCCCGTTGCCCTTGCCGATGCGCGTCCGGGCGAACGGCCGCGCCGTCGGGCCCAGATGGGTGATGCCCTGGTGGTTCTCGAAGCCGGTCAGCGGCGGCAGCCCGAGGCGCTCGTCGATGTCCCCGAGGACGTCGCCGACGCACCGCTCGCCCTCGCCGCGCGTGCTGACCACGTCGAGCAGCCCGAGGCCCTGCTCGCGCTCGCCGAGGTCGTTGATGAACTCGTGGCCGAGGATCTGGTACCCGGCGCAGACCGAGAAGACGATCGCGCCGTTGGACACGGCGCGCTCCAGGCCGCCGTCGCGGCGCAGCCGCTCGGCCGCGAGGCGCTGCGGACGGTCCTCACCGCCGCCGATCAGGTAGATGTCGCCCGACGTGGGGATCTGCTGGTCGCTGCGTACGTCCACGCGGTGGACGTCGAGGCCGCGCTGGCGGGCCCGGCGCTCCACGACGAGGGCGTTGCCCTGGTCGCCGTACGTGCTCAGCAGGTCCGGGTAGATCCACACCAGGCGCAGGCTGTTGTCGCTCATGCTTGCTCGTCCTTTTTCGGTGTACGCGGGCCTAGTTGCCGACACGGCGGCGCAGGTCCTGGAACGCGGTGTAGTTGGCGATCGTCTCGATCAGCCCGGGCGGCGCGAGCTGCACGGCCTCGTCGAGGGTCTCGCAGACCCGGAAGTCCAGGTTCGCGACCTCCAGGCGCACGGCGAGGTCCAGCTTGCGGTCACCGAGCACGAAGATCGGGTGGCCGGCGAGCCGGGTGTAGTCGACGTCCCACAGCCAGGAGGTGTCCGTGCCGTCCGCGCCGCGCGCGTTCACGGCCAGGATCACCGGCGTGGGCGGCGGGTTGATGAGGGAGAACGTCTCGAGCCAGCCCGCCGGGTTCTTCGCGAGCAGCAGCCGCAGCTCGCGCTCCTGGAACCGCACCACGTCGTACCGGCCGGCGACCGCCTGGACCTCGTACATCCGCTCCAGCGCCACCTGCGGCGGCACGCCGAACACGGCCGCGACCGCGGCGGACGTGGCGGCGTTCGCCTTGTTGGCGCGGCCGGGCAGCTGGAGGTGGATCGGCCAGGCCGAGCCGTGCGGGTCCAGGACGTGGTCGCCGCTCAGCACCCAGCTCGGGGACGGGCGGCGGAAACCGCACTCGCCGCAGAACCAGTCGTCGCCGGGGCGCTGCATCACACCGCCGCAGGACGGGCAGGACCAGGCGTCGTCCTTCCACTCCTGACCCGCCGCCACCCACACCACGTTGGGGGAGGAGGACGCGGCCCAGACGATCAGCGGGTCGTCGGCGTTCGCGATGACGACGGCCTTCGTGCCGGACAGGCCCTCGCGCCACTTCTCGGCGAGCATCCGCGTCTCGGCGGCCCGGTCGAGCTGGTCGCGGGAGAGGTTGAGCAGGGCAATCGCCTTCGGCGTCACGTCCCGCGCGACTCCGGCGAGGTACTTCTCGTCGACCTCGATCACGCCGTACTTCGCGTCCGAGCCGCCCGCCAGGGCGGAGGTGATGCCCGCCGGCATGTTGGCGCCGAGCGCGTTGGAGACGACGGGGCCGCTGGCCCGCAACGCCTCGGCGATGAGCCGGGTCGTCGTCGTCTTGCCGTTCGTCGCGGAGACGAGCACGACGTCGAGATGCTGGGCGAGCCGCCCGAGCAGGTCGGGGTCGAGCTTGAGCGCCACCTTGCCGCCGATCACGGATCCGCTGCCGCGTCCCGCGGCGCGGGACACCGCCGCCGCGGCCTTGCCTGCCGTCACGGCCAGCTTGGCCCGCGGCGACAACGGCTCCGTGTTGCCTGCCATCGTCACTGATCCTCCTTGCATCCGGCGCCGCATCTGCCCCAGGTCCACCGGTCAACGTCGGGGCTCAGCCTATCGAGATCCAGTCGCGCCCCCGCACCCCGCCACCACCGGGGGCGCTGGAGCACCTGGTGGAACGTACGCTTGCCGCCATGCGACACCGCCCGATTCCCGGCAGTTCCGGGCTCGTACGACCCATGACACTGCTCGGTGACCCGGCGCTGCACGCGCCCTGCGAGGCGGTGACCGATTTCGGTCCCTCGCTGGTCCGGCTCGTCGAGGACATGTACGCGACCATGTACGCCGCCGAGGGAGTCGGCCTCGCGGCCAACCAGGTCGGCGTACCGCTGCGCGTCTTCGTCTACGACTGCCCGGACGACGAGGACGTCCGGCACGTGGGGCACATCGTCAACCCCCGACTGGTCGAGGCCGACGGCATCACCGTACGCGGTCCGGAGGGGTGTCTGTCCCTGCCGGGCATCGAGGCGGGTACCGAACGCTTCGACCGGGCGGTGGTGGAGGGCGTTTCGGCGGCGGGTTCGCCGGTGCGGATCGAAGGCACCGGCTTCTTCGCCCGCTGCCTTCAGCACGAGTGCGACCACCTGGACGGCCTGGTCTACACGGACCGCCTCACCGGCCTACGCCGGGCCAGGGCGCTGCGGGCGGCGCGGCGGGCGCCGTGGGGCGGCCCGGCGTAGGGCAGGGGAGGGCTCCGTGCGGTGGTGCCGGCCGGGGCGGGGTCAGAAGCCGGGGCCGCCCGCGCGGTCGCTCGCGGCGGCCAGGCGGCCCCACAGCAGGTCCGCGAGGCTGGACACCAGCCGCTCGCGCGAGCAGGGGCGTTCGCCCAGCCACCAGTCGCCCGCCGCGTGCATCATGCCGACGATGCCGTGTCCCCACACCCGGGCCAGCTGTGCGCTGTCGGGCCCGAGGTCCACGCGTTCGGCGATCACCGTGGCCAGTTCCTCGCCGAGCCTGCGCAGCAGCGGCGCCGAGTGGCGGCCGACGTCGAAGCCCTGCTCCGGCTGGTGCGCCTCCTCGGCGGGGTGCATCAGGAACCGGTAGACCTGCGGGCGGGCCTCGATCGCGGCGAGGTAGGTGTCGAGCGTCGCCTCGACGCGCTCACGCCGCTCGGCGGGTGCGTCGAGCGCGGCCCGCAGCGCCGTGAGCAGCGCGTCGGTGTGGCGTTTGGCCAGGGCGCGGTAGAGGCCGCCCTTGTCGCCGAAGTGCCGGTAGAGGATCGGCTTGGTGATTCCGGCCTCGGCGGCTATGGCGTTCATGGAAGCCTGCGGACCGTCCCGCAGTACCACGCGGTCCGCCGCCTCCAGCAGCTCCCGCCGTCGCTGTGCGGCAGCGGAGCGCTGCTGCCCGCCCTGTTGTGTGGTTTCCATGGTGTGTCTCCCCGCCCAAAGCGATTCCGTGACGCCTGCGCAACGTAACACCATGGCTGTGGCCCGCGCGGTCCGTACTGCGCCGGTACTACGGCAGTTGACACCGTCTACTTTGCGGTAACAGACTCGCGTTACCGTAAGTAACGCACGTGATGAACGCAGTGTTGGAGGGGACATGGCCGAGTTCACGCTCGAACTCAACGATGACCAGAAGCAGGTCCGCGACTGGATTCACGGGTTCGCCGCCGATGTGATGCGCCCGGCCGCCGCCGAATGGGACGAGCGCGAGGAGACGCCCTGGCCCGTCATCCAGGAAGCGGCCAAACTCGGCATCTACTCCCTCGATTTCTACGCACAGCAGTTCTTCGACCCGACGGGCCTGGGCATCCCGATGGCGATGGAGGAGCTCTTCTGGGGCGACGCGGGCATCGGCCTGTCCATAGCCGGTACGGGCCTGGCCGCCGTCGGCGTCCTCGCGAACGGCACCGAGGAGCAGATCGGCACCTGGATCCCGCAGATGTACGGTGACGCCTCCGACGTCAAGGTCGCCGCCTTCTGCTCCTCCGAGCCGGACGCCGGCTCCGACGTGTCCGCGATGCGCACGCGCGCCGTGTACGACGAGGCCAAGGACGAGTGGGTGCTGAACGGGACCAAGACGTGGGCGACCAACGGCGGCATCGCCAACGTCCATGTCGTGGTCGCCCTGGTGGACCCGGAACTCGGCTCCAAGGGCCACGCCTCCTTCATCGTTCCGCCCGCCACCGAAGGGCTGTCCCAGGGGCAGAAGTTCAAGAAGCACGGCATCCGCGCCTCGCACACCGCCGAGGTCGTACTGGAGAACGTGCGCGTGCCCGGCCACTGCCTGCTCGGCGGCAAGGAGAAGCTCGACGAGCGCCTCGCCCGGGCCCGTGAGCGGGTCAGGAAGGGCGGCGAGCGGGTGAAGAACGCGGCGATGGCCACCTTCGAGGCGTCCCGCCCGGCCGTCGGCGCCATGGCGGTGGGCACCGCCCGCGCCGCGTACGAGGTCGCGCTCGACTACGCGAAGACGCGGGAGCAGTTCGGCCGCCCGATCATCGACAACCAGGGCGTCGCCTTCCAGCTCGCCGACATGCGTACCCAGATCGACGCGGCGCGGCTGCTGGTCTGGCGCGCCTCCTGGATGGCGGCCACGGGCAAGCCGTTCACCGCGGCCGAGGGCTCGATGTCGAAGCTGTACGCCAGCGAGACGGCCAAGAAGGTCACGGCGCAGGCCGTGCAGATCCTCGGCGGCAACGGCTTCACGCGGGAGTACCCGGTGGAGCGCATGCACCGCGACAGCGCGATCTACACCATCTTCGAGGGCACGAGCGAGATCCAGCGCCTGGTGATCGCCCGCACCCTGTCGGGCATGCCGATCCGCTGACCGCCCGGCGGTACGCGGGTACGCGGGAGTACGCACGCGAAGGCGCCGGAACCGCCGGGGGCGGGGCCGGCGCCTTCGCGCGTGCCGGGTCAGGCCGAGAGCTGCGCCTCGATGGCCGCGACGACCTCGGTGGCCTCCGGCTCGGTACGCGGACGGAACCGCCCGACGACCTCGCCCTTACCGCTGACCAGGAACTTCTCGAAGTTCCACTGGACGTCCCCGGCCTCGCCGTCCGCGTCCTTCACCTGGGTCAGCTCGTCGTACAGCGGGTGCCGGTGATCGCCGTTGACCTCGATCTTCTCCAGCAGCGGGAACGTCACGCCGTAGCTCGCCGAGCAGAACGTCCCGATCTCCTCCGCGCTGCCCGGCTCCTGGCCCGCGAACTGGTTGCACGGCACACCGACCACCGTGAAGCCCTGGTCCGCGTACTTCTGCTGGAGCCGCTCCAGACCGGCGTACTGCGGCGTCAGTCCGCACTTGGACGCCACGTTCACCACCAGCACCACCTTGCCCTTGTGGGCCGCGAGGGTGGTCGGCTCGCCGGTCAGGGTGCGCAGGGGGATGTCGTACAGGCTCATCGGTGTCTCCTAGGGCTACGGGTGGCCGGGCGCTGCCGGCTGTCGGTCACTGGTCCGTACTGTTCCAGAGACCGGAGGCGGCGTGCCGCGCGGGCACGCGGGCTCATGGATCCGCGAGCTCCCGCGGCACGATGCGCCAAGCTCCGCGGCCTGCGGCCGCTCAGGCGGTCGGCAGCGGGCGGAACAGTCCCTCCTGCACCACCGACACCAGCAAGTTGCCGTCCCGGTCGTAGATCCGGCCGCGCGCCAGCCCCCGCGCGCCCGTCGCGACGGGGGACTCCTGGTCGTACAGGAACCACTCGTCGGCCCGGAACGGCCGGTGGAACCACATCGCGTGGTCCAGCGACGCGATGTCGAAGGTGCGCGGGCCCCAGAGCGGCTCCACCGGGATGCGGACCGCGTCGAGCAGCGTCATGTCGGACGCGTACGCCAGCGCGCACGTGTGCAGGAGCTGGTCGTCGCCCAGCGGCCCGACCGCGCGCATCCACACCGCGCTGCGCGGGTCCGCCTCCTCGACCTCCTCGGCGGTCCAGCGCAGCCGGTCGACGTAACGGATGTCGAAGGGCATCCGGCGGGCCATCCGGTCCAGCGACTCGGGCAGGCCCCCCAGGTGCGCGCGGATCTCGTCGGCCACCGGCGGCAGCGACTCCGGGTCCGGGAAGTCCAGGCGCGGCGGCAGCTGGTGCTCGAACGCGGCCTCCTCCGGCCGGTGGAAGGAGGCGGTCAGGTTGAAGATCGTCCGGCCCTCCTGGACGGCCGTGACCCGCCGGGTGGTGAAGGAGCGCCCGTCCCTCACCCGCTCCACCTGGTAGACGATCGGCACACCCGGGCGTCCGGGCCGCAGGAAGTACGCGTGCAGGGAGTGCACGGGCCGGTCGCCCTCGGTCGTACGGCCGGCCGCGACCAGGGCCTGCCCGGCGACCTGCCCCCCGAAGACCCGTTGCAGGGACTCCTGGGGGCTGCGGCCCCGGAAGATGTTGACCTCGATCCGCTCCAGGTCGAGCAGATCGACGAGGCGTTCGGCGGGGTTGGTCGTCACGGGGTTCTTCTCCTTGGATGTGCGGCCGGACTGGACAGCCGGCTTCTACAGCTGACCGACCGAGGTGACGCGGACCACGGCCCGCCCCTCCTCGTCGGAGGCGGCGAGGTCGACCTCCGCGCCGATGCCCCAGTCGTGGTCGCCGTTCGGGTCGGCGAAGGTCTGACGGACGCGCCACAGGCCGTGCTCGGCGTCCTCCTCGATCATCAGCAGCTTGGGTCCGCGGGCGTCGGGCCCGGTGCCCAGGTCCTCGTACTCGTCCCAGTACGCGTCCATGGCCTCGCCCCACTTGTCCTCGTCCCAGCCGGACTCGCCGTCCAGCTCGCCCAGCTCCCGGACGTTGTCCAGGGCGGCGAGCTCGACGCGGCGGAACATGGCGTTGCGTACGAGCACCCGGAAGGCCCGCGCGTTCGCCGTGACCGGCTTGACCTGGTCGGCGCGCTCCTGGGCCTGCTCGGCCGTCTCCACCTCGGGGTTGGCGAGCTGCTCCCACTCGTCGAGGAGGCTGGAGTCCACCTGGCGCACCAGCTCGCCGAGCCAGGCGATCAGGTCCTCCAGGTCCTCGGACTTGATGTCGTCCGGGATGGTGTGCTCCAGCGCCTTGTACGCGCCCGCGAGGTAGCGCAGCACGATGCCCTCGGTACGGGCGAGCTCGTAGTGCGAGGTGAACTCCGCGAAGGTCATGGCCCGCTCGTACATGTCGCGGACCACGGACTTCGGGGACACCGGGTGGTCGCCGACCCACGGGTGGCTCTTGCGGTAGACGTTGTACCCGTGCCAGAGCAGCTCCTCCAGCGGCTTCGGGTACGTGATCTCCTGGAGCCGCTCCATGCGCTCCTCATACTCGACGCGGTCCGCCTTCATCTGGCCGACGGCCTCGCCGCGCGCCTTGTTCTGCTGGGCGGCGAGGATCTGGCGCGGGTCGTCCAGCGTCGACTCGACGACGGAGACCATGTCCAGGGCGTACGAGGGGGAATCCGGGTCCAGCAGCTCGTACGCGGCCAGCGCGAACGTCGACAGCGGCTGGTTGAGCGCGAAGTCCTGCTGGAGGTCGACGGTCAGCCGTACGGTACGGCCGTCGGCCTCCGGGGTGTCCAGCATCTCCACCACGCCGCCGTCGAGCAGCGAGCGGAAGATGGCGATGGCCCGGCGGATGTGCCGCAGCTGCGCCTTGCGCGGCTCGTGGTTGTCCTCCAGGAGGTGGCGCATGGCGGCGAAGGGGTTGCCGGGGCGCGCGATGACCGAGAGCAGCATGGTGTGCGTGACACGGAAACGGCTGGTCAGCGGCTCGGGGTCGGACGTGATGAGCTTGTCGAAGGTCGTCTCGGACCAGGCGACGAAGCCCTCGGGGGCCTTCTTGCGGACCACCTTGCGGCGTTTCTTCGGGTCGTCGCCGGCCTTGGCGAGCGCCTTCTCGTTCTCGACGACGTGCTCGGGCGCCTGCGCGACGACCAGGCCCGCGACGTCGAAGCCCGCCCGTCCGGCGCGGCCCGCGATCTGGTGGAACTCCCGGGCGCGGAGCGTGCGGACGCGCGTGCCGTCGTACTTCGTGAGCGCGGTGAACAGCACCGTGCGGATGGGGACGTTGACGCCGACGCCCAGGGTGTCCGTACCGCAGATGACCTTCAGCAGCCCCGCCTGCGCGAGCTTCTCGACGAGCCTGCGGTACTTGGGCAGCATGCCCGCGTGGTGCACGCCGATCCCGTGCCGCACGTACCGGGAGAGGTTCTTGCCGAACTTGGTGGTGAAGCGGAAGTTGCCGATCAGCTCGGCGATCTTGTCCTTCTCCTCGCGCGAGCACATGTTGATGCTCATCAGCGACTGCGCCCGCTCGACGGCCGCCGCCTGCGTGAAGTGCACGATGTAGACGGGAGCCTGCCTGGTCTCCAGCAGCTCGGTCAGCGTCTCGGTGATGGGGGTCAGGCGGTACTCGTACGACAGCGGGACCGGCCGGGTCGCGGAGCGCACCACGGAGGTCGGGCGGCCCGTGCGGCGGGTCAGGTCCTTCTCGAACATCGAGACGTCGCCGAGCGTCGCCGACATGAGGACGAACTGGGCCTGCGGCAGTTCCAGGAGCGGGATCTGCCAGGCCCAGCCGCGGTCCGGTTCGGCGTAGAAGTGGAACTCGTCCATCACGACCTGGCCGATGTCGGCGTGCCTGCCGTCGCGCAGCGCGATGGAGGCCAGTACCTCGGCCGTGCAGGCGATGACCGGGGCGTCGGCGTTGACGGACGCGTCGCCCGTCAGCATGCCGACGTTCTCCGTGCCGAAGAGCTTGCACAGGTCGAAGAACTTCTCCGAGACCAGCGCCTTGATCGGCGCGGTGTAGAAGGTGACCTTGTCCTGGGCCAGGGCGGCGAAGTGGGCACCCGCCGCGACCAGGCTCTTTCCGGACCCGGTGGGTGTGGACAAGATCACATTCGCGCCGGAGACCACCTCGATCAGCGCCTCCTCCTGAGCGGGATAGAGACTGATGCCCTGGCCCTCGGCCCATGAGGAGAAAGCCTCGAAGAGGGCATCGGGATCGTCGGTCGGGGGCAGCTGATCGATAAGGGTCACGCCCCCCATCTTGCCTGGCTTCCCCCCTCGAGAGAGAACCGGACGGCCGTACGAAGATCGCGAACGATACGCTGCCGTGTCAACGGGGCACACCACAAGAGCAAATGGGGCGGGAACGACCATGATGGGACCGGCGCACTCCCTGTCAGGAGCAGCGGCCTGGCTGGGGGTGGGGGCGGCGACGGCCTCGGCCGGGCACCCGATGCCCTGGCCCGTACTCGTCGTCGGAGCGCTGATCTGCGCGGGCGCGGCCCTCGCCCCCGACCTCGACCACAAGTCCGCGACCATCTCGCGCGCCTTCGGGCCGGTGTCGAAGGGCCTGTGCGAGATCGTCGACAAGCTGTCGTACGCCGTCTACAAGGCGACCAGGAAGCCCGGCGACCCGCGCAGGACCGGCGGCCACCGCACGCTCACTCACACCTGGCTGTGGGCGGTCATGACCGGCGGCGGCGCGTCGCTCCTGGCGTTCACCGGCGGCCGCTGGGCGGTTCTCGTGATCCTCTTCGTCCACCTGGTGCTGGCCGTGGAGGGCCTGCTGTGGCGGGCCGCCCGGGTGTCCAGCGACGTCCTGGTGTGGCTGCTCGGCGCGACGAGCGCGTGGATGCTGGCCGGCATACTGGACAAGACGGGCAATGGTGCCGACTGGCTGTTCGCCGGCGCCGGCCAGGAGTACCTGTGGCTCGGCCTGCCGATCGTCCTCGGCGCGCTGGTGCACGACATCGGCGACGCGCTCACCGTCTCCGGCTGCCCGATCCTGTGGCCGATCCCGGTCGGCCGCAAGCGCTGGTACCCGATCGGCCCGCCGAGGGCGCTGCGGTTCCGCGCGGGCAGCTGGGTGGAGCTGAAGGTGCTGATGCCGGCGTTCATGCTGCTCGGGGGAGTGGGCGGCGCGGCGGCGCTCAACTTCATCTGACGGGGGCGCCGGGGGCGCCGGATGCTCCGGGGGCGCTGGGGGCTCCGGGAGCGGCCGCCGGTGCTGCCGTACGGCCTGTACGGGCCGTACGCGGCACCAGCGCCAGCCCCGCCAACGGCACCGCCGCCAGCACCAGCCACGGCAGCGCCCCGCCCGCCTCCAGCAACGCCCCGGCCGGGGCGCCGCCCGCCAGCACCACCAGACCCGACACGGACGACAACGCGCCGGTGAACAGACCGAGGCTGCGGTCACCGACGAGATCCGGCAGCCAGGCCCGGGTCGCGGGGACGACCAGCATCTGCCCCAGCGTCAGCAGCACCACGAAGGCCAGCGACGGCCACAGCCCGCCCAGCGGCAGCAACGCCCCGGCCGCCGCGAAGGACGCGGCGATCAGCAGCAGCCCGCCGAGCACGCAGCCCCGCCACGACAGCCGCTCCGCCGCCCACCGCGACAGCGGCACCTGCCCGGCGACCACCAGCACCGACGACAGCGCGAAGAGCCAGCCGAGCGCGGCCTGCGACCCCGTGGCGCGGCGCAGTTCGCCGGGCAGCGCGAGGTAGAGCTGGTTGTAGGCGAGAAGGTAGGTGCTGTAGGCGAGGCACAGGCCGAGGAAAGGGCGGTTGCGCAGCAGCCGCCGCACACCGTCCCGCACCGGCACGTGTGCGCGGCCGTCCCCGCTGTCTCCGCTGTCCCCGCCGTCCTGACCGTGCTTCTCGAGCTCAGCCGGCGGGCGGCCCGGCAGCAGGCGCCAGTGCGCCACCGTGACGGCGGCGAAGACCGCGGCGCCCGTCAGGCACGCGGCCCGGAACCCGCCGTACAGCAGCAGTGCCCCCAGTACGGGACCGATCAGCGCCCCCGCCTGCCCGCCCGCCGAGAACCGCGCCAGCATCCGGGTGCGGGGCAGGCCCGTCTCCTCCTCGTGCCGTACCGCCTGCCGGGCGATCTCCGTCTCCACCGCGGGCGAGAACAGCGCCGCGGCGAACCCCACCAGCAGGACCGCCCCGATCACCGACCACGTCGCGCCCGCGAACCCGAGCCAGCCGAACCCGGCCACGCGCAGGGCGCACCCCGTCAGGACCACCGGCCGGGCGCCGTACCGGTCGGTGAGCGCCCCGCCGACCACGAACAGTCCCTGCTGGCTGAAGGTGCGCAGCCCCAGTACGAGGCCCACCAGCCACCCCGCGAGCCCGAGCGTCCCGCTCAGGTGCTCGGCGAGATAGGGCAGGACGGCGAAGAACCCGACGTTGAAGGCGAACTGGCTGGAGATCAGCAGCCGGGGCAGCCGGGGCAGAGCGCCGGCGCTCACCGCGCACCCCCGACGGACGGGACCGCGGCGAGCAGCTCGCGTGTGTACGGGTGCTCGGCCGTCCCGTACAGCAGGCGCGCGGGCCCCGTCTCCACCACCCGGCCGTGGCGCATCACCGCGACCCGGTGCGCCACGTGACGCACCAGGGCCAGATCGTGGCAGATGAAGAGGTACGCGAGGCCGAACCGCTCCTGGAGATCAGTGAGGAGGTTGAGCACCCCGGCCCGTACCGACGGATCCAGCGCCGACACCGGTTCGTCGAGCACCAGCAGCCGGGGCTCGCTCGCCAGCGCCCGCGCGATGCCGACGCGCTGGCACTGCCCGCCGGACAGCTCGTGCGGACGGCGCCCGCCGGCCGCGGCGTCCAGACCGACCATCTCCAGGAGCTCGGCCACCCGCCGAGGGCCGCCGTCCCGGTCCCACCGGCCCTGGACGCGCAAGGGCTCGGCCACCGCGTCGCGCACCCGCTGCCGGGGGCTCAGCGAACCGTACGGATCCTGGAACACCGGTTGCAGGGCGGGCCGCAGCGGCCGCAGTGCCCGCTCGTCCAGCGCGGTCAGCTCGCGCCCGTCGAACCACACCTCGCCGCTGTCGGGGCGGCGCAGCCCGAGCACGGCCGACGCCGTACTCGACTTGCCGGAACCCGATGCGCCGATCAGGGCCAGCGTCTCGCCCGCGGCCAGCTCGAAGGAGACGCCGTCGACGGCGGTGCGGCCCGGGTAGCGGACCACCAGGTCCCGTACCTCCAGCAGTGCGCTCATGCGGCGGCCTCCACGGCATGGTGGCAGGACACCAGATGCGCGTCGCCCACGGCTTCGGGGGCCTCGGCGCCGCAGCGGTCGTCCGCCAGCGGACAGCGCGGCGCGAAGGCGCACCCCGCAGGCGCGTCGGCGGGTGCCGGCGGGGCGCCGCCGAGCGCCGGAAGTCTGCGGTCGGCCGTCGGTTCGCCGGGCGGCAGCGAGGCGAGCAGGGCGGCGGTGTACGGGGCGCGCGGCTGCCCGAACACCCGGTCCACGGGCCCGGATTCGGTGTGCCGCCCGGCGTACATCACCAGCACGCGGTCGGCGTACCGGGCCACCACGCCCAGGTCGTGCGTGACCAGCATCAGCGCCGCGCCCGTCTCCGCGCGCCGCTCGGCGAGTACGTCGAGCACCTGCGCCTGCACGGTCGCGTCCAGCGCGGTGGTCGGTTCGTCCGCGACGACCAGGTCGGGGTCGTTCACGGTCGCCATGGCGATCACCGCGCGCTGGCGCATCCCGCCGGAGAACTCGTGCGGATACGCCTTCGCCCGCCGCGCCGCGTCCGCGATCCCCACCCGGTCGAGCGCGGCGACGGCCCTGGTCCGCGCCTGCGCGCGTCCGCACCCCGTCGACCGTACGGCGGCGGCGATCTGGTCCCCGACGGTGTGCACGGGCGACAGCACGGCCAGCGCGTCCTGCGGTACGTACGCCATGCGCCGCCCCCACAGCCGCGCGTACGCGTGGCGGTCCGCGCCGGCCAGCTCGCGGCCGTCGAACCGTACGCTGCCGGTGATCTCCGCCCCGTACGGCGCCATGCCGAGCACGGCCCGCGCGGTCAGCGACTTGCCGGCCCCCGACTCGCCGACCACGCCCAGCACTTCGCCGCGCCGGATGTCGAAGGAGAGGGAGCGTACGGGGGTGACGGTCCGCGCGCCGTCCCGGACGCGGACGCGCAGATCGCGAACGGACAGCAAAGTCATGGGTGTTGAGCCTTCGGGGAGGTGAGTGACGACAGGGAAACGGCGAGTCCCGCCAGCAGGGCGAGCGCCGTCGCGGGCGCGAGCGCGGCCCACGGGGCGCGCTCGACGTACATCCGCGACTCGTCGAGGAGCAGCCCCCACTCCGGCGCGGGCGGCTGTACGCCGAGCCCGAGGAAACCGAGCGAGGCGAGCGCCAGCGCGATCCCGGGCAGCCGGAGCACCGCGTGGCGGGCGACCGGTCCGGCGACGGCGGGCAGGACGTGCCGGGTCAGGATGCGGTACGGGGTGGAACCGATGGCGCGCTGCGCGGCGAGGAAGCCGGACGCGCGCACCTCCTGCACCAGGGCGGCGGCGTGCGCGGCGAGCGGCGGCCAGGAGACCAGCGCGACGGCCAGCGAGGCGCCCGCCGTGCCGGGGCCGAGCACGGCGGCGACGAGGATGCCGACGACGACGGGCGGCAGGGCGTTGGCGACATCGCTGATGCCGGCCGAGAAAGCCGGCAGGAAGCCGAGCGCCAGGGCGACGGCGTAGCTGACCGCGCACACGGTCAGGGCCACCCCCACCGTGGAGGCCGCCCCGTGCCCGAGCCGCGCCAGCACGTCCCGCCCGAGCCCGTCGGTGCCCAGCGGGTGCGCCCCCGAGGGCGCGGCGAGCCGGGCGGCGGTGTCCACGGCGTACGGATCCCGCAGCAGCCCCCAGGCGACGACTCCCAGCAGTATCCCGCCCAGCACGACGGGCACGGCCCGCCGAAGCGGTCCCGCGGGCGCGGGCAGCGGCGCGGGCAACGCCAGTGAGGCGGCGCCCGCCCCCGCTGTCCGGCCGCGCGCGGGGCTCCGCCCGGGGCCACCGCTGCCTGCCGCGACAGCCCCGGCCGCCCCGTGCACAGAGCTCCGCCCCGGACCCCGGTCCTCAATCGCCGGACGGGTTTGTTTCTGCCCCGGGGTCTCAGCCGTCAGGCCGGCCGACTGGCCCGGATCTTCCGCCCCGGGCCGGAAAATCGAGCCCGTCCGGCGATTGAGGACTTCGGGAGGAAGGGGCGGGGTGGGGAAAGAAACCGACGCGCCGGCCCCCGCCACCGCTCCCGCCCCCGCACCGCTCCGCGGCCTCGGCCCGGACAGCCGGCGGCGTACGGCGAGGGCAGCCAGCCGTGCCGCACCCTTCGCACCCCTCACTCCCGACCGCGCCGGCGAAACGTTTCGCAGCGCCGGCCCGAGCAGCCTGCGGCGTACGCCGTGCGCCACCGCCCCCGCCACCAGCCCCAGTGCCAGCAGGGCCAGTACCGCGCCCTGGAGCAGCGGCAGGTCCTGGGACTTGGCGGCGCCCAGCGCCGTGCGCCCGATGCCCGGCACCGCGAACACCGTCTCCACCGTCACCGCGCCACCCGTGAGCCCCACCGCGACCAGCCCGAACTGCGGCACCAGCGCGGGCATCGCACGGCGCATCGCCGCGCCCGCGATCCGCCACGGCGTGACGCCGGACGCCCGCCACAGCCCCGCCCACCGCTCACCGAAGGCCGCCGGCAGCGCGTCGTCGACGAGCCGCCCGACGAGACCGCCCGCCGGTACACCCATGGCCAGTGCGGGCAGCACCAGGTGCGCGGGGCCCGCCCAGCCGGACGTCGGCAGCCAGCCGCACCACACACCCAGCACGATCAGTCCCACCGTCGCCAGCAGGAACTCCGGTACGGAGGCGAGCATCGCGCCCGGCGCACCGGCCGCGTGCCCCCGCAGCGTGCCCCGCGCCCCGCGCACCACCGTCCGGGCGCACAGTGCGACGGCGACCAGTACCGCCACCACCAGCGACGCACCCATCAGCAGCAGTGACACCCCGAGCCCGGACAGCACGGACGGCAGTACCTCCGCGCCCGAGACCCACGAGGTGCCGAGATCACCGCGCACCAGCCCGCCCGCCCAGTCGCCGAGCGGCGCGAGCGGCCCGCCGCCGAGGCCGAGGTCGCCGCGGATCGAGTCCAACGCCTCGGCGGTGGGCTCCTGTTCGGCGGACCTGGCCCGCAGCACGGTGAGCGCCGGGTCCTTGCCGGACAGCCAGGGCAGCAGCCCGACCCCCGCGGTGACGGCGAGCAGACCGGCGGCCCGCGTCAGCGCCGCCTTCACTTGATGCGGGTGTCGACGGTGACGAGTTCCCGCTCGCGCGGGTCCTTCGCCGAGTCGACGACGTGCGCCGCGTCACCCTGGATGACACGCTCGTGCAGCATCGGAATCGCGGCATCCGTATTCAGTACGGCGGTCTCGGCCGCCAGAACGGCCGCGCGTCGCGCATCGCCCGACGCCGTACCGGCCGCCTTGCGCAGGGCCTTGTCCACGGTCGGGTCGCTCAGCTGTGCGATGTTGAAGGACCCGTCGCTCGCGAAGTCGCTGTAGAGGTACGCGGCCGGGTCGCCGGAGTCGAGGACGGTCGCCCGGGAGAGGACGAACGCGTCGAACGCGCCCGCGAGCGCGTCGGCTTCGATGTTCGCGTACTCCCGCACCTCCAGCTTCACCTTGAACCCGGCCTTCTGGAGCTGCTGCTGGAGCGTCGCGGCGACCTCGGGCAGCTCGGCCCGGTCCGTGAACGTGCCGATGGTGATCGAGGCGCCGTCCGGCTTTCCGGGAGCGGCGGCGGCGGTCCGGCCCTTCCGCTCCTTCGCCCACGGCAGGGCGGGCCCGAGCAGCCCCTCGGCGACGTCGGCGCGGCCCTCGTAGACCCCGTCCACGAGCACCTGCGCGTCGACGGCCCGGCGTGCGGCGGCCCGCAGCGAAGCGTCCTTGAACGCGCCCTTCGACGTATTGAGGTAGAGGGTGTTGGTGCGCGGCATCGGCACCTCGGTGATCTGCTTCTCGTTCAGCAGCGACGCCTGCGACACCGGTACGGCCTCGACGATGTCGGCCTCGCCGCTGCGCAGCGCGGCGGCGCGGGCGGTGCTGTCGGGCACGAAGGTCACGTCGATGCCGGGGGCCTTGGCGGCGCCGCCCCAGTAGCGCTCGTTGCGGTCCAGCGTGGCGGAGCTGGTTCCGTTCACCTTCGTCAGGACGAACGCGCCCGTACCGGCGCCCACCGGGTTCACCGTCTTGCCCCGGTACGCCTTCGCGGCGAGGACCGACAGCTGCGGCGACGACATCCGCTCGGGCACCAGCGGGTCCGCCTCGGCGGTGGAGACGGTGACGGTGTCGCCCCGTGCCTCGACCGTGAGCCCGACCCCGTCCAGGATGCGCGGCTTGGGCGAGGCGGTGGCGGCCACGGTGAGCGAGCGGGCCACGGCGGCGGCGGTCAGCGGTGTGCCGTCGTGGAAGCGCACGCCGTTCCTGATGGTGAATTCCCAGGTCAGCTTGGCCGTACGCCGCCACTTCTCGGCGAGCGCGGGGCGCGCGTTGCCCTCCGCGTCGAGCTTCACCAGTGTTTCGGCGGTGCTCCAGCGGGACAGCTTGAAGGCGTCGTCACTCAGCGGCGAGAGGGCGGACCGGGGCGGTTGCATCATCGCCACCCTGAGGCGCTTGTCCCCGGAGGCGGCGGAATCGGCGGCACCGGTGGCGCCGGAGGCGAAACATCCGGTGAGCAACAGGGAGGACGCGACGGTTATGGCCGCGACGGGCAGGACCTTGGGCACAGGCACGGGGGGACTCTTCCGAGGGCATGGAGCAGGCGGTTTGCGACCAGAACATAGCTCATGAAAATCATATTCAACAAATAGCCCTCTCTGCTCCTACGCTCGGCAGTGCGACCGTCGCCGCCACCAGGGCCGACGGCCCGCGCAAGGGGCACACGAGAGGCGATGCGGCCCCGTTCGCGGAGAGTTAACCCGGCTGTAAAACGCCGAGTTGCTGTCTGGTGCCTGCTCCTGAACACAATGGTGCCGACTTCCGGCATGACGGCATGACGGCATGACGGCACGACGACACGACGTTTACGGGGGAGGGGGAACCGTGCTGCGGATCACCGCGGCCGCCAAGGCGATGCTGTTGGCGCTGTTCGCACTGCTCTCCCTCACGGCCGCGACCGGCGACGCCGTCGCGGCGTCCGCAGCCGGCAGCTCCGCGGCTGCCGCCGGCCCGGAGACGGCGCCGCCGGTGCTCGTGGGAGGTTCCTGCTCGGCCCCGCTCCCCGACACCGAAACGCACCCGGGTCACGCCCGCCGGGCCCACCGGCCCGAGACGGGTGGCCCGCAGCCGGCCGTCCGTACTGTCTGCGCCCTGTCGTCCCCGCCCGCGGAACTCCCGCTGCGCACCGCTGTGGCCGTCGCCGTGCCGTACTGCCACGCCCCCTTCAGATCCGGGGACTTCCCGGTCGCCCTCCAAGTCTTCCGCTGCTGACACGGCTGTACGGACCGATTCCGGGCTCCGTACACACCGATCCGTCATCTCGGCACTGTCGTCGCTCTTGGAGGCGATCCCCCATGCAGACCTTCATCGACCATGCCCGCTCCCTGGGCGAGCGGATAGCGGCGGGCCACGAGCAGCGCGAGTGGTTCGGGCGGCTGGCGGCCGGCCAGTCGCCGCAGGCGCTCTTCATCACCTGCTCCGACTCCCGCGTCGTCCCCTCCCTGATCACCGGCGCACGCCCCGGTGACCTCTTCGAACTGCGCACGGCGGGCAACGCCGTGCCTCCCTACCGCGCGGACCGCCCCAGCGGCGAGGCCGCGACCATC
This sequence comes from Streptomyces sp. NPDC003016, assembly GCF_053591455.1. Lineage (NCBI taxonomy): Bacteria > Bacillati > Actinomycetota > Actinomycetes > Kitasatosporales > Streptomycetaceae > Streptomyces > Streptomyces sp. NPDC003016. The sequence goes on along the minus strand of NZ_JBSFTV010000019.1, from coordinate 77,344 downwards.
GAGTACGCGGTCAGCGTGCTGCAAGTCCCCGACATCGTGGTCTGCGGACACTCCCACTGCGGGGCGATCGGCGCGCGGGTGCGCGGTGAGGACCTCCGCGCCGTACCGGCGGTCGCCGGGTGGCTGAACAGCCAGTTGCCGGACGACCTGGGCGCCCTCGGGTCGGACGCGGACACCGGGGTGGCGGCGGCCGTCCAGCGCAACGTCCGGGAGCAGACGGACCGGCTGCGCGCCTACCCTTGTGTGGCCGAGCGGATCGACGCCGGACAGCTGAGGCTGCACGGCTGGTTCTACGCCGTGGACACCGGGCTCGTCCTGGCCCACCAGCCCGCCGCCGACGCCTTCCTTCCGCTGTGAGCGCCGGCGTGACCACCCTCGTCGAGGCCGTCAAGAACGGCTTCGCGCGACGGGGCACGGGCGACTTCCGTGCCGATTTCACCGCCTCGCTCGTCGTCTTCCTGGTGGCGGTGCCGCTGTGCGTGGGCGTGGCCGTCGCCTCCGGGGTACCCGCAGAACTCGGCCTCGTCACCGGCATCGTGGGCGGCCTCGTCACCGGGTTGCTGCCCGGCAGCAGCCTCCAGGTCAGCGGACCCGCGGCCGGGATGACGGTGCTCGTGTACGAGGCCGTGCAGGAGTACGGGATCAGTGCGCTCGGCGTCGTCGTGCTGGGCGCCGGAGTGCTCCAGCTCGCGATGGGCGCCCTCCGGCTGGGCCGGTGGTTCCGGGCGATCTCGATCGCGGTGGTGCAGGGCATGCTCGCCGGTATCGGCCTGGTGCTCATCGCCGGCCAGCTGTACGCGCTGGTCGACGCCGAGGCGCCCGCCGGCGGACTCGCGAAGATCGGCGGCCTGCCGCGGCTGGCCTTCGACACCTTCGGGTCGGGCCCGGCCCTGGTGGCGTTCGCCATCGGGGCCGGCACGGTGGCGGTGCTGCTGCTGTGGCCGAGGATTCCGGCCGCGGCGCGCGTGCTGCCCGCCCCGCTCGCCGCGGTCGCACTCGCGACCGTGGCGGCGTTCGCCTTCGACGCGCCGGTCGCGCGGGTGGAGGTGCAGGGGTTGTTCGACGCCGTACAGCCGCCCGGCGCGGGCGACTTCGCGCGCCTCGCCGAGGTGGGTGTGCTGGGCACGGTGATCGCCTTCACCCTGATCGCGTCGGCCGAGAGCCTGTTCAGCGCGGCCGCGGTGGACCGGCTGCACGACGGTCCCAGGACCGACTACGACAAGGAGCTCGTCGCCCAGGGCGCCGGCAACACGCTGTGCGGAATGCTCGGCGCGCTGCCGATGACGGCGGTGATCGTCCGCAGCTCGGCCAACTTGCAGGCGGGGGCGCGCACCAAGGCGTCCCGGGTGCTGCACGGGGTGTGGCTGCTCGTCTTCGCCGCGGTGTTCCCGGCGGCTCTCGGCGTGATCCCGGTGGCGGCGCTGGCCGGTGTGCTGGTGCACGCGGGCTGGAAGCTGATCCCGGTGAGGGAACTCGTCCCGCTGTGGCGCGAACACCGCGGTGAGGCGGTGGTGCTGGGCGCCACGGCCCTGTCGATCGTGGTGACCAACATGTTCGAAGGGGTACTGATCGGCCTGCTGCTGGCGGTCGCGAAGTCGGCGTGGGAGACGTCCCACGTCCACGTGGAGGTCTCCGGCGTGGACGGGTCCGGCGCGGAGGTCTCCGGCGCGGACGTGATCGGGGACGATCCGGGGCCGGTGCGGGTCCGGGTGCTGGGCAACGCGACCTTCCTGCGGCTGCCGAAACTCCTCGACGAGCTGGAGGCGCTGCCCCGCGACCGGGCGATCGAACTCGACCTCACGGGCCTGCGCCACGTGGACCACGCGTGCGGTGCGGCGCTGACGGCGTGGGCGGACCGGCACAACGAGGAAGGGGTGAAAGCCGTGAAGGTCGCAACCTGACCCGCCGCGAGGCGCGGCTCCGGTCCCGGCCGGGCGCTGCCGGAGCCGTGCCCACCCGCCCCGCACAGAACGGTCTGTGCGCGGCGGGGCGGAGGTTTTGCCGGCCGGGTGCGCCGGCTGTGCGCAATGCCGGGGCGGACGAGGTGCGCGGGGCCGGACGGGCACGGCAAGGGCGGCTGATCAGCCGCCGGCGCTCACGGAACTGCGGGCCCCGGAAGCCGCGCACCGGAGACATCGCTCAGCCGTGCCAGGACCGCCACAGCGCCGCGTACGCCCCGTCCGCCGCCACCAGTTCGTCGTGGCTGCCCAGTTCGCTGATCCGGCCGCTCTCCACCACCGCGATCACGTCCGCGTCGTGCGCGGTGTGCAGCCGGTGCGCGATCGCCACGACCGTACGCCCGTCCAGCACCCGCGCCAGCGACCGCTCCAGATGTCGCGCGGCCCGCGGATCGAGCAGGGACGTCGCCTCGTCGAGCACCAGGGTGTGCGGGTCGGCGAGCACCAGCCGGGCCAGCGCGATCTGCTGTGCCTGCGCCGGGGTGAGCGCGTGGCCGCCCGAGCCGACCTCGGTGTCCAGGGCGCCGTCCAGCGCCCGCACCCAGCCGTCCGCGTCGACCGCGCCGAGCGCCGCCCACAGCTCCGCGTCGTCCGCGCCCGTGCGGGCCAGCAGCAGGTTGTCGCGCAGGGAGCCCACGAAGACGTGGTGCTCCTGGTTGACCAGTGCGACATGCGTACGCACCCGTTCGGCCGGCATCCGCGACAACTCGGCTCCGCCGAGGGTCACTTCTCCCGTACGCGGCGCGTAGATCCCGGCGAGCAGCCGCCCCAGCGTGGACTTGCCGGCGCCCGAAGGGCCGACCAGGGCCATCCGCGTGCCGGGAGCCACGTCCAGCGTCACCTCGTGCAGTACGTCGACGTCCGCCCGGTACCCGAAACGCACCGCGTCGGCACGCACCGCGCGCCCGTCGGGCACGACCTCCGGGTCGCCCGCGTCCGGCTCGATCTCCCGTACGCCGACGAGCCGGGCCAGCGACACCTGGGCGACCTGGAGTTCGTCGTACCAGCGCAGGATCAGGTTGACCGGGTCGACGAGCATCTGCGCGAGCAGGGCGCCCGTCGTCAGCTGGCCGACACTGATCCAGTCCTCCAGGACGAAGACGCCACCGATCAGCAGCACCGAGCACAGGATCGTCATGTGCGTGACGCTGATGACGGGGAAGAGCACCGACCGCAGCCACAACGTGTACCGTTCCCACGCCGTCCACTGACTGATCCGCTGCTCGGAGAGGGCCACCCGGCGGTCACCGAGGCGGTGGGCCTCGATGGTCCGCCCGGCGTCCACCGTCTCGGCGAGCATCGCCGCGACCGCCGCGTAGCCCGCCGCCTCCGAGCGGTACGCCGACGCCGCCCGCCTGAAGTACCAGCGGCAGCCGATGACCAGGACCGGAACGGCCACCAGTACGGCCAGCGCCAGGGGCGGCGCGGTGACGGTCAGGCCGCCGATCAGCAGTCCCGCCCACACCACACCGATGGCGAGCTGCGGCACGGCCTCGCGCATCGCGTTCGCCAGCCGGTCGATGTCGGTGGTGATGCGCGACAGCAGGTCGCCGGTGCCCGCCCGCTCCAGCACGCCCGGCGGCAGACCGACCGACCGTACGAGGAAGTCCTCGCGCAGGTCGGCCAGCATCTCCTCGCCGAGCATCGCGGCCCGCAGCCGCATCTGGCGGGTGAAGAGGGCCTGGGCGACGAGCGCGACCGCGAACACCGCCGCCGTGCGCTCCAGACGGAGCTCGCGCGCGCCGTTCGCCAGGTCCTCGACGAGCGAACCCAGCAGGTAGGGGCCCGCCATCGAGGCGACGACCGCGATCGCGTTGAGCGACACGAGCACGGCGAACGCCCTGCGGTGCCGCCTCATCAGCTCGCGCACATAGGTCCGTACGGTCGCGGGACTGCCGACGGGCAGGGTCGTCGCCGACTCCGGTGCCGCCGGGTCGTACGCCGGTGGCGCCACGCCGATCATGCCGATTCCTCGATCTCTTGGAGTTCCCGTGTCCGCGCGTTCGCGGGGTTCACGGTGTTCGCGGTGTCCCCGGCGTGTTCGCCGTGTTCGCCGTGTTCGCCGTCGGGCTCGCGGGTGACGACCGCGCGGTAGCGCGGGTCGGTGCGCAGCAGTTCGCGGTGCACGCCCACCGCGGCGACCTCGCCCTCATGGACGAGCACCACCCGGTCGGCCTGGTCGAGCAGCAGCGGCGACGACGCGAAGACGACGGTCGTACGTCCCGTACGCAGCCCCCTCACGCCCGCCGCCACCCGCGCCTCGGTGTGCGAGTCGACCGCCGAGGTCGGCTCGTCCAGGACGAGCACCTCGGGGTCGGTCACCAGCGAGCGGGCCAGCGCCAGGCGCTGACGCTGGCCGCCGGAGAGCGAGCGCCCGCGCTCCGTGATCCGGGTGCGCATCGGGTCGCCCGTGCTGTCCGCCGACGCCTGGGCGAGCGCGGCCAGTACGTCGCCGCACTGTGCCGCGTCCAGCGCGTCCACCGCGGTCACCTTTCCCGAAGCCGGTACGTCGAGCAGCTCGCCCAGCGTGCCGGAGAGCAGCACCGGGTCCTTGTCCTGGACCAGGACGGCGCCCCGCGCGGTGATCAGTGGCAGGTCGTCGAGCGCCACCCCGCCCAGCAGCGCCGACGGCGGCTTCTCCTCGTCGGTGTCCGAGGTGGCGTGACCGCCGAGGCGCTCCGCGAGCAGGCCCGCCAGGTCGGGGTCGCCGCACACCACGGCGGTGAACCGGCCGGCGGGCGCGAGGAGTCCGGTGGCCGGGTCGTACAGGTCGCCGTCCGGAGCCTCCTGACCGCCGGGAGCCGCCGCGTCGCCCGCCGTGTCCTGCGCCTTGCCACCCTTCGTGTCGTCCGCCGTTCCGTCCGCCGTGCCGTCCGGCGCGTGCGCCGTGCGCTCCAGCGACAGCACCCGCGCGGCCCGCTTGGCCGAGGGCCGGGAGAAGGAGTACGCCATGGCGATCTCCTCGAAGTGGCGCAAGGGGTAGAGCAGCAGCGTCACCGCGCTGTAGACGGTGACCAGTTCGCCGACCGTGATCCGCCCGTCGAGGGCGAGCTGCGCACCGTACACCACGACAGTGATCAACAGCAGACCCGGCAGCAACACCTGGATCGCGGAGATCAGCGCCCACATGCGCGCACTGCGCACGGCGGCCTTGCGGACCTCCTGCGAGGCGCTGCGGTAGCGGTCGAGGAACAGGTCCTCGCCGCCGATGCCGCGCAGTACGCGCAGGCCCGCGACGGTGTCGGACGCCAGCTCGGTGGCCTTGCCGGCCTTCTCGCGCTGGGTGTCGGCCCGCCGGGTCGCCTTCGGCAGCAACGGCAGGACGGCCAGGGCCAGTACGGGCACGCCGATCGCCACGACGATGCCGAGCGCGGGCTGGTAGACGAACAGGCCCACACAGACGACGACGAGCGTGAGGGCGGCGGCCGCGAAGCGCGAGAGCGCCTCGACGAACCAGCCGATCTTCTCGACGTCCCCTGTGGAGACCGCGACGACCTCGCCCGCCGCGACCCGGCGGGTCAGCGCCGAGCCCAGCTCCGCGGTCTTGCGGGCCAGCAGCTGCTGCACCCGCGCGGCGGCGGTGATCCAGTTGGTGACGGCGGTCCTGTGCAGCATGGTGTCGCCCAGGGCCACCGCCACGCCGAGCAGCGCGATCAGCCCGGCGGCGAGCGCCAGTCCGCCACCGGATCCGTCGATCACGGCCTGTACGGCGAGACCCACGCCCAGCGGCAGGCCGGCGACGCCGCACTGGTGCAGCAGGCCCCAGGAGAGGGACTTCAGCTGGCCGCCGAGCTGGTTCCGCCCGAGCCAGTAGAGGAATCGGGGGCCGGACCGGACGTCGGGGACGCCCGGATCGGGATACGGAAGATCGCGAATCTGCATGTCGTCCCACGGCTCGGTGCGGCTGGCTGAAACCGTGCAAGGTTCGCTTTTCTCTCCTGGAAAAGGCAATTGATTTATGAGCGCCGAGACGCAGAACACGCCAAGATCGAACATCCCGCTCTGGTGCTCCGGACCGTCCCACGCTTCACTCCTGGCGCATGAGACGACCACAAGTCATGTGCGTGCTCGCGGGGCTGGTCCTGGCCGCGGGAACGGTGTTCGGGGCGGGCCAGGCCGGAGCGGCAACCGCCGGGGGCGGACCGCCCGCCGAGTTCGGCCGGGACTGGCACGACCCCGTCACCGCGGCGCCGCCCGTCGAGACCCCGGACACCCGGTCCTGCGAAGTGACGGTCGCGCGGGCCCGGTTCCGCGACTTCACGCCGTACAAAGGCGGATACGCGCCCCCGAAGGGCTGCGGCGACCGCTGGAGCAAGGTGGTGCTCCGGCTCGAAGGCAAGGTGGCGGGACGGCAGTACGACCGTCTCGGGCACCTCCGCATCGGAGGCGTCGAGGTGCTCCGCACCTCCACCCCGCAGCCCTCGCCCGAAGGCATCACCTGGTCCGTGGAGAAGGACGTCACGCGCTACAGCGACACGCTCCGCCGCGAACAGCCCGTCGAGATGCTCATCGGCAATGTCGTCGACGAGACGTACACCGGCGTCATCGAGGTGAAGGCGACCCTGACCTTCTACGCCGCCGAGGGACGCGCGAAGCCGGCCGCCACCGTCCCCGACCGCGTCCTCACCCTCGACGGGGACTCCCTCACCACCCCGCGCAACTCCGAGCGGATCCTCGCCGAGGTGTACGCGACGGGCTCGGGCGGCGGCTGCGAGGAGTACTGGTACCTGTCCGTCCCCGAGGAGGCGCCGTACTCCTGCAAGACGTCGGACGGCCCCTACCGCGAGGTGCAGATCAAGGTCGACGGACGGCTCGCGGGGATCGCCGCCCCCTCCCCGACGGTCTGGACGGGCGGCTGGTCCAACCCCTTCCTCTGGTACGTGATTCCCGGCCCGCGCGCTTTCGACGTCAAGCCCCTCCAGTACGACCTGACACCCTTCGCCGGCCGGCTCAACGACGGCCGCCCGCACCGCGTCGAGGTGTCCGTCGTCGGCGTCCCCGAGGGGCAGAGCGGCTGGAGCACCCCCGTCAACGTGCTGGTCTGGCAGGACGAGGGGAGCGAGGTCGTCACGGGGAAGCCGACCCGGCACCGCAGCGGCCCGCCGGCCAACTCCACGGCGTACACGGCGGGCCCGGAGCACCGGCTCACCACCGGGGCCGGCCACCGGCTCACCGTCTCCGGCCAGGTGAACACCTCGCACGGCCGCGTCGTCACCACCGTCGACCGCACCCTCGCCCACACCTCCGTCCACCGCTGGACCGACGGCGAGGACCTGGACGCGCTCAAGGGCGAGTGGACGGACGACGAGACCGTCACCACCGACGGCCGCGGCCCGGCCACCACCGTGCGCGCCCACCGCACCTACACGATGGACGGTACGACGACGCTCGGCGCCGGCGACCGGCTGCGCACCGTCCTCGCGCTCGGCGACCGCGCCGCCACTTCCACCGAGCGGGGCGGCGAGCGGGTGTCCTGGTCGCGGCTGGACGACGCGTACGAGGGCGACGCGACGTACACCACGAACGTTCCCCGTGAGGACCGGCGCGCGGTCGGCACGTCGAGCGAGAGCTACCGGCTGTACGGGACGGCGGGCTGCTACGGCCGGGACCTGAAGACGGTCCAGGGGACGGTGACGGAGGACCGGCTGCGCTGTTCCTCGGCGGGCTGAGAACGGGGGCCCGGCCCCGTGCGGCCGGGTCCCGCTCGTCCGGGTCCCGCTCGTCCGGGTCCCGCTCGTCCGGTGCCCGGTGAGGGACGAGTCAGCAGCGCCGCTCCGGCATTCCGTCGACCAGTGCGGACAGCAGGCCGCCCAGCACCTCGCGCTGTTCGGTGGTCAAGGGGGCCAGGATGTCCTCCGCGGCGTCGCGGCGCGCGCTGCGCAGCGATCCGAGGGTGGCGCGGCCGGTGTCGGTGAGCTCGATCCGTATCACCCGGCGGTTGGTGGGATCGGGCACGCGGCGCACCCGGCCGCTCGCCTCCAGACCGTCGACGAGGGTGGTCACCGCGCGGGGGACCACGTCCAGGCGCTTGGCCAGGTCGGCCATCCGCGGCGGCGGCTCGTGGTGGAGGTCGTAGTGCGAAACCGTGCGGAGCAGGCGTGACTGGGCGGGGGTGATGCCGATCGGCTCCATCTGCTGCCGCTGGATCCGGTGCAGCCGGCGCGTCAGCCGGAGCAGCTGCTCGGCCAGCAGGCCGTCGGCGTCCGAGGCGGCGTCGGGGGCTGCGTCCGAGGCGACGTCGGGGGTGATGCCGGAGTCGGCGTCGGAGGGGCTCATGCCGGGAACGGTATCAGGACCTTGTGCATTGTGAGTAGAGGTAACAATGAGCTAGGCTCTCATAATCTCCGTTCCCCACTCCGCGCGAAGGAGCCCATGCATCCCGAACAGCCCACGTGGACACCCCCCGCCCGCGATCCCGCCGAGCCGGAGGAGCCCGCGCAGGTACGCCGCATCCTCCGGCTGTTCCGCCCGTACCGGGGCCGGCTGGCCTTCGTCGGCCTGCTCGTGGCGGCCTCCTCCCTCGTCTCCGTCGCCTCCCCGTTCCTGCTCAAGGAGATCCTCGACACCGCCATCCCGCAGGGGCGTACCGGGCTGCTGAGCCTGCTCGCCGCCGGCATGATCCTGACCGCCGTGGTGACGAGCGTCTTCGGCGTGCTCCAGACCCTGATCTCCACGACGGTCGGCCAGCGCGTCATGCACGACCTGCGCACCGCCGTCTACGCCCAGTTGCAGCGCATGCCGCTCGCCTTCTTCACCAGGACCCGCACCGGCGAGGTGCAGTCCCGTATCGCCAACGACATCGGCGGCATGCAGGCGACGGTGACCTCCACCGCCACCTCGCTGGTCTCCAACCTCACCTCGGTCGTGGCCACGGTCGTCGCCATGCTGGCGCTCGACTGGCGGCTGACCGTCGTCTCGCTGCTCCTGCTGCCGGTCTTCGTGTGGATCAGCCGCCGGGTCGGCCGCGAGCGCAAGAAGATCACCACGCAGCGGCAGAAACAGATGGCCTCCATGGCCGCCACCGTCACCGAGTCGCTGTCGGTCAGCGGCATCCTGCTCGGCCGGACCATGGGCCGCGCCGACTCGCTCACCCGGGCCTTCGCCGACGAGTCCGAGCGGCTCGTCGACCTCGAAGTGCGCTCCAACATGGCGGGACGCTGGCGGATGTCCACCATCGGCATCGTCATGGCCGCCATGCCCGCCGTCATCTACTGGGTCGCGGGCCTGGCCATGCAGGCCGGCGGGGCGGACGTCTCCCTCGGCACGCTCGTCGCCTTCGTCTCGCTCCAGCAGGGCCTCTTCCGGCCGGCCGTGAGCCTCCTGTCGACCGGTGTGCAGATGCAGACCTCGCTCGCGCTCTTCCAGCGGATCTTCGAGTACCTCGACCTGCCGGTGGACATCACGGAGCCCGAGAAGCCGGTCCACCTGGAGAAGATCCGCGGCGAAGTGCGCTTCGAGGACGTCACCTTCGCCTACGACGAGAAGAACGGCCCCACGCTCACCGGCATCGACGTCACGGTCCCGGCCGGCGGCAGTCTCGCCGTCGTCGGCCCCACGGGATCGGGCAAGAGCACCCTCAGCTATCTGGTGCCCCGGCTGTACGACGTGACGGGCGGCGGCGTCACCCTCGACGGCGTCGACGTGCGCGACCTGGACTTCGACACACTGGCCCGCGCCATCGGCGTGGTCTCCCAGGAGACGTACCTCTTCCACGCCTCCGTCGCCGAGAACCTGCGCTTCGCGAAGCCCGACGCGACCGACGAGGAGCTGCGCGCGGCCGCCGAGGCGGCACAGATCCACGACCACATCGCCTCACTGCCCGACGGGTACGACACCCTGGTCGGCGAGCGGGGGTACCGCTTCTCCGGCGGTGAGAAGCAGCGCCTGGCGATCGCCCGGACCATCCTGCGCGACCCGCCCGTGCTCATCCTCGACGAGGCGACGAGCGCGCTCGACACCCGTACCGAACACGCCGTGCAGCAGGCCATCGACGCGCTCTCGGCGGGCCGTACGACCCTCACCATCGCGCACCGGCTCTCCACGGTCAGGGACGCCGACCAGATCGTCGTCCTCGACGGCGGAAGAACCGTCGAGCGCGGCACCCACGAGGAACTGCTCGCCCGAAACGGCCGGTACGCGGCCCTGGTGCGCAGAGACGCCCAGCTGTCGCCCGCCACCTGACCTGAAAGCCCGCGGCGGTGCGGGAAGGCGGGAGGGCGGGAGGGCGGGAACGCCGCCCCTCCCCTGGGACGGGGGAGAAGCGGCGCCGGGCGAGACCCCGGTCAGGCCGGCCGGCCCAGGAAGTGGAAGGCGCCGGCGGGAAGGTCGGTGATGAGGTTCATGATCCCGGGTTCTCCTGGGTGCTCTGTTCGCTGTATCAGTGGGACATGCGCGGTCGAGGTCTGCAGCCCGTCGCTTGCGCACCGTAAGCATCATGCGCCGCAGGGGAGTCGGGCGATGGAATGCGGTACGACGACGCGTTGGGGCGAACACCCGATCCCCTGTTCGTGCGTTCGTGTCGCCCGCGGCAGGCTGTTCGCCGCCCCCGGGCTCCCCGGAACACCGCGCCGGGCGGGTTAGCGTGCCCGCATGGAGAACGAGTCCGCACGGAAACGGCCCGCGAGCAGCCCTCCTCTGACGCGCCGCGGGCGACTGCTCCTCATCGTGGGTATGGCCGCCGCGGTGGTGGCGGCCGCGGTCCTGGTGCCGCTGATACTGCTCGGGGAGGAGGAGCGCGAACCGCGTACCCTCCTGATCCCGGAGGGGCGGCGGTCCTTCCAGGTGTACGCGGCGGTCGACAAGGCCCTCGGTGCCGCCCCGGGGACCACCGCGAAGGCGGCGGGCACGGCGGACCTGAAGCTGCCGCCCGAGGCCGGGGGGAACCCGGAGGGCTACCTCTTCCCGGCCACGTATCCGATCGACGAGGGGACGACGCCGGCGAGTCTGCTCTCGTACATGGTGAACACGGCGAACAAGAACTTCGGGTCGGCGCCCGCGACGTACCGGAACGTCGCCATCGCCAGCATCGTGCAGGCCGAGGCCGACACGGTGGAGGACATGGGGAAGGTCGCGCGCGTCATCGACAACCGGCTGGCGCGGGGCATGCCGCTCCAGATGGACTCGACGCTCAACTACGCGCTGAACCGCTCGACCCTCGACACCACGCACGCGGACACGGAGATCGACACCCCGTACAACACGTACGAGCACGCCGGCCTGCCGCCCACGCCGATCGGCAACCCGGGCCGGCAGGCGATGGACGCGGCGCTCGACCCGCCGCCGGGGGACTGGCTCTACTTCGTCACGGTCGCGCCGGGGGACACGCGCTTCACCGGCGACTACGCGGAGCAGCGGAAGAACGTCGAGGAGTTCAACGCCAACCGCAGGGGCGCGGGCGGATCCGGCGGCTAGGCCCGGTGGTCAGGTCCGCCGGCCGGCGTCTCACCCGCCGGCCGGCGGAGGTCTCACCGGCCGGCTGACGCCTCACCGGCCGGCCAGGGCCGGCTCGGCCCCCACCGGATCCGCCCGCCGTTCCGGCGGCCGCATGATCGTGCGCACGGCGGCCCGGCCCGCCCGGTTGGCCCCGATGGTGCTGGCCGAGGGCCCGTAGCCCACCAGGTGGATCCGCTCGTCACGCGTCGCCCGCGTGCCCTCCACGCGGATACCACCGCCCGGCTCACGCAGCTTGAGCGGCGCCAGATGGTCGATCGCGGCGCGGAACCCGGTCGCCCACAGGATGACGTCGGCGTCGACCGTCCGCCCGTCGGCCCAGGACACCCCGTTCGGCGTAACCCTGTCGAACATCGGCAGCCGGTCCAGCACACCCCCCGCGCGGGCCCGCGCGACCGCCCCGGTCACCGGCAGACCGGTCACCGACACGACGCTCTGCGGCGGCAGCCCGCGCCGTACCCGCTCGTCGACGAGCGCGACGGCGGCCCGCCCCTGCTCCTCGCCGAAAGGGCCCTCGCGAAAGACCGGCGGCCGCCGCGTCACCCAGGTGGTCTCCGCGGCGACTTCGGCGATCTCCATCAGATGCTGCACGCCGGACGTCCCGCCGCCCACGACCACCACCCGCTGTCCGGCGAACTCCTGCGGCCCCGGATAGTCCGCCGTGTGCAGCTGCCGCCCGCGGAAGGTCTCCTGACCTGGGTGGCGGGGCCAGAAGGGCCGGTCCCACGTGCCCGTCGCGTTGATGAGGGCGCGCGCGGACCACACCCCCTCCGACGTCTCGACGCGCAGCCGCCCGCCCCCGCCCTCGCGCACCGCCGACACGCCGACCGGACGGCGTACGCGCAGCCCGAAGGTCCGCTCGTACCGCGCGAAGTACTCCCCGACGACCTCGGAGGAGGGCCGGCTCTCGTCGGCGCCCGTCAGCTCCATGCCCGGCAGCGCGTGCATGCCGTGGACCTTGCCGTACGTCAGGGTGGGCCACCGGAACTGCCACGCGCCGCCCGGGTGCGGGGAGTGGTCGAGCACGACGAAGTCGCGGCCGGGTTCGAGGCCCGCGCGCCGCAGGTGGTAGGCGCTGGACAGGCCGGCCTGCCCGGCGCCGACCACGACCACGTCGACGTCCACGACCGCTTCCCCGTTCCGCACCCCAATGTTGTTCATGTTTCTACTAACGGGGGCGGTGGTGCGGATCTTCCCGACCTCACGTAATTCCCGCCGATGCGGGTACGGTGCCGAAATGACCACCGCCACATACGTGTACCGGGTGGACGCGCCCGCGGGAAGCGCCGGCTGGCACCCGCTGGGTGAGCGCTACCGGGGAACCGTCACCACCGCCACCCAGCCCGAGGACGCCGAATTCGTCGCCGCGGTGGTGGTGCGTGACCTTGCGACGGAGTGGGACCACGAGGGCTCGGGGGTCCACCACGTACGGATCTGCGTATGGCGCGACGCCGAGGGCGTGGGCCCGGAGGACGCCGAATGCACGGTGGAGGTCCAGCCGGACCTGGACACCCTGCCGGGCGCGTAGTCCCGTGCATGATGGAGGCATGTCCGACGTCTTCACCACCCGCATCCTGAACATCGCCACCGGCTCGGACGAGACCGTGGCCGACCTGACGCAGGAGTGCGAACAGTTCCTCCAGCAGGCGGCGCGCGGCAGGGACGGCCTGCTCAACATCTTCGTCCCGCACGCGACGGCCGGCATCGCGATCCTCGAAACGGGCGCCGGCAGCGACACCGACCTCCTCGCCGCGCTGCACACCCTGCTCCCCGCCGACGACCGCTGGCAACACCGCCACGGCAGCCCGGGCCACGGCCGCGACCACGTACTCCCCGCCCTCGTACCCCCGCACGCGACGTTGCCGGTGGTCGGCGGCCGGCTCGAACTGGGCACCTGGCAGTCCGTCTGCCTGGTCGACACGAACAGGGACAACCCGAACCGTCAGGTCCGGCTGAGCTTCCTCGGCTGAGCTCCCCCCGCTGGACACGGTGTCCGGCCGGGGCGGCTCAGAACACCGGCAGGGCGGTCAGGGAGCGCGAGTCGTGGAAGAAGACGCGGTTGCCGCCGACCGCGAGGCCCCAGCGGCTTCCTTCGCCCTTCCTGTACCCCGTGCGGGGGTAGCCCGTCGCCGGACCGAGGCCGCTCACCCGCGGTGAGAGCTCGTCCGTGTCGACGGTCCGGGCGCCGGAGCCCTGGGTCCGCAGGGGGCCGTTGCCGCTGCCCATTCTCCAGAGGTCCTCGCCCGTCCCGGGGTCCGGGCGCTTGGGCCAGTTGTCGTGGGCGGCGAAGAGCATGCCGGGGGCGGCCGGATCGAGGCGGGCGATCAGGCGGTACGGACCGACCCGGCGCGGAGTGTCCACGCGTGGCCGTTGCTGTGTGCGCTCGTTCCACCTGTGGATCCCCGGGCCGGCCTGATGTACCAGGAGCCTGCTCATGCGGCCGGGCCCGCCCGGAAGGCGGTCGGCCCGGTTTCCGTACGGCGTACGGAAACCGGGCCCGTGCGGGTGCGTGGACCGGAGCCACCCGCGCGGGGTGGTCCGGCATCCGCCTCACATCCGTCTCACATGTGCCGGCCCATCGGCGGCATCACCGGCATCATCCTGTGCAGCATGCCCTGGGACTGCTGCGAGGGGCGCTGCTGCTCCCCGTGCAGGGCGTTGAGGACCAGCAGGCCGCCGGTCATCGCGGGCACCGCCCACTGCATCCATGTCAGGTGGCGCTGCGCCTTCTCCAGGTCGACCGGGTGCTTGGCCGCCTTCTCGGTGTCCTCCGGGTCCGAGGAGGACGCGAGTTCCACCTTCTTTCCGAGCAGCCGGGCGTATGCGGTGGCGGCCAGTGCCCCACCGGTGAGAACCGTCTTGGCCAGGGTGGAGGCCGCCACACCCTGCTGGGTCGTGACACGGGCGGCGTTGGCCGCCAGCAGCCCGCTGCCGCCCACCAGATGCACGGCGATGGCGGCGGCGTTGACCGGCGTCCATTTCGCCCAGCCGCAACTGGCGATCCGCGCGGCGGCGGCCTCGGTCCCGCCCTCGGACACGGCGGCGCCGTTCAGTCCTACGGCGCCCATCAGCGAGCCGCCGAACCACGCGGCCAGGCCCAGATCGTGCATGCTGCGCAGGACGGTGTTGCGTTCCGACATCTGAAGGCTCCCTGGGGCAGAAGGTCTCGACGGCGCCTGTCCGCGACATCCCGATCACGCTCACACACCGCACCGGCCACCACCACAGCAAGTAGGGCGAATGGACCAACCCTCCCGGCCCCGTCCCTCCACTGGCCTGCGGTGGCCGGCTGCCCGGGGCGCCGCCGCCGGAGTCCGGGGGCGGACGGACGGCAGGGGCGGCACACCGGGGGGACGCGTGCGTACACGCGTCCCCCCGGCCCTGCCGGAGCGGCGTCAGCCGGTGGTGCAGTCCTTGCCTCCCCGGGTGAACGTCACAGGTCTGTCATTGGTCCCCGACCAGCTGCCGGTGAACCCGAAGCCGACCGACGCGCCGGGTGGCACCTTCCCGTTCCAGCCCAGGTTCTTCACCGTCACCGCCGCGCCCTGCTGCGCGTACGAGGCGTTCCACAGCTGGGTGACTTTCTGGCCGTTGGGGAAGGACCAGCCGAGTGCCCAGCCGTCCCAGGCCGCGCTGCCGCTGTTGGTGAGGGTCGCCTCGGCCTGGAAGCCGCCGGACCACTGGTTCGTGATCGTGTAGGTGACGGAGCAGGTGCCCGGACCCGGAGGGTCACCCGGGGCGCCGGGGCCGCCGGAGTCCGCCGTGTCGCCGTACACGATGCCGCGGCCGTTGGTCGCCACGTACACCCGCCCGTAGACCCGGGGGTCACCGGTGATGGCCGCACCGGTCCACCCCCACTGGTGGGCGTCGTCGTTGATACGGGTCCAGCTCGCCCCGGCGTCCGTGGAGCGGAAGATGCCGCGCACGCCGCCGATCTTCGCGCTGGTGTAGAGGGTCTGGTACGAGGCGCCCGGCGCGGCCTTGCCGAAGCCGATCGTGTCGGCCTCGCCCACGCCGGTCAGCTTGGTGAAGGTGGCGCCGCCGTCCTTCGAACGCCACAGCCCGTACGCGCCCTTCGTCGAGCCGCCGGCCAGCCAGATGTCGCCCTTGGCGCCCGGCACCGCCTTGAAGCGGACGCCGCCGTCCGTGGGCAGCCCACTGGACGCCTTCGCGGTGAAGGTCGCGCCGCCGTCCGAACTGACGTAGAACCTACCGGACTTGAAGCCGTAGAACGTCTTCGGGTCGACACGGTCGGCCTCCACGGCCGCGTCCGCCGGTATGCCGGTGGAAGCGGTCCAGGAGGAGCCGGATCCGGTCTGCACCCCCGTGCCCTGCGGGCTCCACACGAACCGGCCGCCGTCGGCGGACACCGCGACCGTACCGCCGCCGGTCACGCCGGCCGGGTCGCTTCCCGCCTGCCAGGTGGCTCCGTTGTCCCGGGAGAAGGAGACGTGCGGGCCCGCGTCGGCGTTGCCCACCCGTACCACCGTGTCCGGTGCGGACTCGGCGAAGTCCAGGCTGGTCGTGGTGGAGAAGTTCGGCGACTGGTACATCAGCGGCGGCACCTCGGTGACGTCGGTGTGCCGGAAGCCGCCGATGTCCCCCAGCGCGCTCAGCAGCGGCGCGCCGGACGGCGGCGCGGCGAGGTCGTTGACCGCGGTCTCCTCCAGACCCCGCACCATCGGCTCGACGGTGAACCTGCCGCCGGAGTCCCACGCGCCGAGGTTCTCGGTTCCGTAGACCGTCGCGCCCGTCCCGTACATCATGCGGTCGGAGTCGAACGGGTCGATCTCCAGGGCCTCGGTCATCCAGCCCAGTTTCGGGCTCTGTTCGGGCGGTGCGGGATGCGCGCCCCAGGACAGCCACGGCACGGACGAGACGTCCATCGTGTAGCGGTTGGCGCGCTCGGGGTACGAGGAGTAGGACCAGGCCGTCGTCCAGGTGGCGCCCCGGTCCGTGGAGCGGAATATCTGCGTGTCCGGCCACCAGGAGCTGTAGCCGGTCACCATGACGGTGCCCGGGCGCTGCCGGTCGATGCTCAGTCCGCTGAAGCCGTAGTGCGTGTCGGCCTCGGCGACCGGGCTGATGTCCTTCCACTCCCCGGTCCTCGTCGCGTACCGCCACACCTGGCCCTTGCCGCCGTCGTACGGTCCGCCCTTGTCACTGTAGGGGAGGTAGAGGTAGCCGTTCTCGGCGTCGAGGACGCCCTTGTGGGCGAGCAGACCGGTGGGCTGGCCCGCGAGCCGTGACCAGGTCGCACCCGCGTCGGTCGAGCGGTAGACCGCGTTCTCCTTGTCGGCGACGCCCACGTAGAGCGTTCTGGTGGCGTTGCCCGGTGAACCGGTGGACTCGTCGAAGGTGACCCAGGCGATGCCCTGGTTGTCGGAGGCGTACCCGCTCGTGTCGGACGGGTCCTGCCGGTAGTTGCCGGGGTTGGGGAAGGCGGTCACCTGCGACCACGTGACGCCCGAGTCCGTGGAGCGCCACAGTCCCTTGCCGCTGGGCGCGCCGAGGTAGAGCACGTTGTTCTTGTGCGGGTCCACCGCGAGGCGCTCGCCCATGCCGCGCCCCGGCATGTTGCCGCCCAGCTTGAACGGCAGGTCTGCCTTCTTCCAGCTCGCGCCCCGGTCCGAGGAGCGCAGTACGGCGCCGTTGCCCGGGTCCCAGTCGTTGGTGTACGTGCCCACGGCGGCGTACACCCTGCTCGGCTCGGCGGCGTCGGAGGCGATGCTGATGACGCCGGTGTGCCCCCAGTCGTCCCAGCCGACCGAGTCCAGGAGCGGTGTCCACGTCCGGGTGTCCTGCTGCCAGCGGTAGGCGCCGCCGATGTCGGTGCGGGCGTAGGCGAGGTTCTTCTCGGTGCGGTTGAAGACGATGCCGGGAACGAAGCCGCCGCCGTCGATCCGTACGTTCTTCCAGGTGTAAGTGTCCGCGGCGGTCGCCGCGGCCGGTCTGTCCCTGTCCGCGGTGGCCCGGCCGGCCGGTTCGGCGAAGCCCGGTGGCGCACCGGCGAGGAGGCCGCCGGTGAGGGCCGACAGAGCGAGCAGGAGGGGGAGCAGGCGTGCTCTGCCCGCCCGTGGCACAGGGGATCGCATGGGGGGTGTCCCTTCAGTGGTGCCGGTGGGGCCCGGAACCGGTGATGACGTGGAGACGGGTGCGGCTCCGCCGACGGGAGTGGAACGCGGCTCTGCTGTGCGGCTCACTCCGTCGGCGGGACAACAAGCTGCGAACCAGTGGGAGCGCTCCCAGAGTGGAGAGGGGAAGCAAGGAGGGTCAAGGGGCTTGAAGAGTCGAAGTAATTCGACAGAGGAATACGGGAACTCCTCTGTTCCTTGACGGAACTTGACGCTAGCTTCAAAACACCAGTGGGAGCGGTTCCATCAGTCGACGCGTCTGTGACGACGCGTCGGAGCTGCAAGGAGTCGCTCATGTGACACCCTCCGCATTCCCTCGCACCGCCTGTCGGTGCAGCCCTCGCCCCGCCTCCGGTGGCGAGCCGGAACACCACGCTCATGCCTGTCGCCGCGCCGTGGCCCGACCCGCACGGACCGGCGTATCCCGGTTGGCCCCGAACACCTGGAACACCAGGAACACCGCCTTCGGGCCGCCGCTGATCAGCAGATCCGACGGCACACCGATGTGCCGTCACGACTTCGGACGACTCGACAGACAGGACCCGAGATGAACCGCACAAGAATCGCGTTACTCGCCGCGCTCGCGCTGGTGTCCGGGACGGCCGGAACCGCCATGGCGGCACTTCCCACGGACATGGGCACGGGCACGGGCGCGTCCGCCGTCCCCTGCA
Source organism: Streptomyces sp. NPDC003016 (assembly GCF_053591455.1). Taxonomy (NCBI): domain Bacteria; kingdom Bacillati; phylum Actinomycetota; class Actinomycetes; order Kitasatosporales; family Streptomycetaceae; genus Streptomyces; species Streptomyces sp. NPDC003016. Next base: position 59,131 of record NZ_JBSFTV010000019.1, on the reverse strand, counting down.
CCGTCGACTACAAGGTGCAGAACCAGTGGGGCGGCGGGTTCAGCGCCGCCGTCACCGTCACCAACCACGGTTCCGCCAAGAACGCGTGGGCCGTGAAGTGGTCGTACGCCGGCGACCAGAAGGTCACGCAGGGATGGAACGCCAGGATCAGCCAGAGCGGCACCCAGGTCACCGCCGCCAATGAGAGCTACAACGCCTCACTCGCCAGCGGTGGTTCGGTCAGCTTCGGTTTCAACGCCACCTACAGCGGAACCAACGCCCTGCCCGCCGCCTTCACCCTCGACGGCGTCACCTGCAACGTCGACGGCGGAGGCGGTACGGACCCGGGCCCCGGCCCCACGGATCCGCCCGTACCGGGCACCCGGGTGGACAACCCGTATGCCGGCGCCAAGGGGTACGTGAACCCGGAGTGGGCCGCGAAGGCCGCCGCCGAACCGGGCGGCGCCGCCATAGCCCGCCAGCCCACCGGTGTCTGGCTCGACCGGACCGCCGCGATCGAGGGCGTGGGCACGGGCATGGGCCTGCGCGACCACCTCGACGAGGCGCTCAAGCAGAAGGGCACCGGCGAACTCTTCGTACAGCTCGTCATCTACAACCTGCCGGGACGCGACTGCGCCGCCCTCGCCTCCAACGGCGAACTCGGCGCGACGGAGATCGACAAGTACAAGCGCGACTACATCGACCCGATCGCGGCGATCCTCGCCGATCCGAAGTACGCCTCCCTGCGGATCGTCACCACCGTCGAGATCGACTCACTGCCCAACCTCGTCACCAACGTCACACCGCGTCCCACCGCCACGCCCAACTGCGACGTCATGAAGGCCAACGGCAACTACATCAAGGGGGTCGGCTACGCCCTCAACAAGCTCGGAAACGCGCCCAACGTCTACAACTACGTCGACGCCGGACACCACGGCTGGCTCGGCTGGGACGACAACTTCGGCCCCTCCGCCGACCTGTTCAAGCAGGCCGCCACGGCCGAGGGCGCCACGGTCGGCGACGTCCACGGGTTCATCGTCAACACCGCCAACTACAGCGCCCTGAAGGAGAACAACTTCACCATCGACGACAGCGTCAACGGTGTCTCGGTCCGCCAGTCCAAGTGGGTCGACTGGAACCGCTACACCGACGAGCTGTCCTACGCGCAGGCCATGCGCAACAAGCTCGTCTCGATCGGCTTCGACACGAAGCTCGGCATGCTGATCGACACCTCGCGCAACGGCTGGGGCGGCAGCGCCCGGCCCGCCCAGCCGGGACCGAGGACCAGCGTCGACGCCTATGTGGACGGTGGCCGCTACGACCGCCGCATCCACCTCGGCAACTGGTGCAACCAGGCGGGTGCCGGGCTCGGCGAACGTCCGCAGGCCGCGCCCGCCGCGGGGATCGACGCGTACGTCTGGATGAAGCCCCCGGGCGAGTCCGACGGCTCCAGCAAGGCGATCCCCAACGACGAGGGGAAGGGCTTCGACCGGATGTGCGACCCGACGTACACCGGCAACCCCCGGAACAACAACAACATGACGGGCGCCCTGCCCGACGCGCCGCTGTCGGGGCAGTGGTTCTCCGCCCAGTTCCAGCAGCTCCTGAAGAACGCCCATCCGGCGCTGTAGCGTCCGGAGCACCGGTGCGGCGTCCCTCTCGGGGCGCCGCACCACCGTGCTTCCGCCCGTACGTCCGCCCCTACGTCCGGGACGGGCGAGCGTAAATACGTCGAAGCGCTTCGACTCACCCTCTGGACAGCTCTGAAGTGCCCCTCTAAGGTCGGAACCAGTATCTGTCACTGACACTGTGGCAGCCGGAGGCGAAGCGTTTCGCTGCCCCGGCCGCCATGTTCGGGAGATGTCGAATGGTCACCCTCGCCGAGGTCGCCCGACACGCCGGAGTCTCGGCCAGCACGGTGAGTTACGTCCTCAGCGGCAAGCGGTCGATCTCCTCCGCGACGCGCCTGCGCGTCGAACGCAGCATCCAGGATCTCGGGTACCACCCCAATGCGGGCGCCCGGGCCCTGGCGAGCAGCAAGTCCAACATCATCGCGCTGATGATGCCGCTGCGCACCGACATGTACGTACCCGTGATGATGGAGATCGCCGTCGCCGTCGCCACCACCGCGCGCACCCACGGGTACGACGTGCTGCTGCTGACCGGCGAGGAGGGGGCGTCCGCCGTACGCCGGGTCACCGGCAGCGGGATGGCGGACGCCATGATCCTGATGGACGTCGAGCTCGACGACGTCCGGCTGCCGCTGCTGCGCGAGAGCGGACAGCCCGCCGTGCTCATCGGCCTGCCCGCCGAAACGGTCGGACTGACCTGCGTGGACCTCGACTTCGTGGCGACGGGCGCGCTCTGCGCCGAGCACCTGGCCGGCCTCGGCCACCGCGACATCGCGGTGATCGGCGAGGCGCCCGCCGTCTACGAGCGGCACACCGGCTTCGCCGAGCGCACCCTCGAAGGGCTGCGCACCCGCGCCCGCGAGCTGGACCTGCGCCTGCTGCACCGCCCCAGCGACGGCGGGTACGACGCGCTGGCCGCGACCCTCGCCCGGATCTTCGACGAGCGGCCCGGCACCACCGGCTTCGTCGTACAGAACGAGTCGGCCGTCGAGCCGCTGCTCGCCCTGTTGCGCCGGCAGGGCCGGGCGGTCCCCGAGGACGTGTCCGTGGTCGCCGTCTGCCCGGACCAGGTCGCGGTCCAGGCCTCCGTACGGCTGACGTCGGTGGCCATCCCGGCCCAGGAGATGGGGCGGCGGGCGGTGGAGCACGTCGTTGCCAAACTGGACGGACACGGCACGGACGGCATCGAACTGCTCACCCCGGAACTGACGGTGCGGGCCAGCACGGGGCCCGCACCCGCCTGACCCGTACCGTCGGTTCCGGGCTTCTTCCCTCACCTGGTGCCGAGGTAGTAACTCACCTGCGGCGGCTGGTTGTAGCCGGTGTTCTGCCACGCCACACCGAGCCGGTAGACCGGGTCGCTCATGAGCGTCGGCAGGCGGTACCCGGTGGGGTGCGGGGTGGTGTACAGCCGCAGCGCGGTGGAGTCGGCGTTGCGCCACAGCATCTCCTCGCGCCAGTCGCCGAGGAGGTCGGCGCTCAGCGCGGGGCTGCCCTTGGTCCAGTTGTTGGACCGGGCGTCCTGGTCGTACCAGATGCGGGTGAGTTCGCTGTCGCCGTCGTACTTCAGCACCTGGCCGTAACCGGAGCCCGCCGAACCCGACCAGCGGTGGTCGAGGAGCTCACGGTGGGCATCGCCGTCCCACCAGATCGCGGAGTTGTACGAGGCGCCGCCGCCGAAGGCCGGGACCGTGCCGGAGGAATCCTTCGACCCGTCGGACGTCCGGACCGCCATCTCGGCCTTGCCGTCACCGTCGTAGTCGTACACCTGGAACGAGTCGTAGTGCGAACCGCTGCGCACGTTCGTCCCGAGGTTCACGCGCCACAGCCGCCTGCCGTTCAGCTCGTACGCGTCGTAGACCGTCGGCCCGGTGCAGGTGCCGGAGTCGGCCACGTCGGTGGCGTTGGACGGCGCCCACTTCAGGACCAGCTCATAGGCGCCGTCGCCGTCCAGGTCCGCCGTGGAGGCGTCGTTGGCGGTGTAGGTGTAGGTGTAGGCGACGCCGTCGCGCGTCGTGCCGCCCGGGCGGCTTGTCGAGGGGGATGTCCAGGCGGCCGGAGGCCCATACGCCCGCCTTCTCGCCCGGTTGCTCCACACCGCCGACGACGGCCCGGAGCTCGTACGAGGAGCCGGTGTTTCCGGCCGTGTCGAGGTGGTTGGTCTTCTGGGTCTGCTGGATCGGCGTCCCGCCGCGGTACAGCTTGAAGGACACGTCCGCCGTGTCGCTGCCGAGCATGCGCCAGGTGACCAGGACGCCTCCGCTCGCGGGTACGGCGACGGGCCCGCGGTCCAGCTTCTCGGCCACGCGCGCGGCGGCCAGGGCGGTGGCGGCCTTGTTGACGGGCCGGGGCATCTCTCCGGCGGCCCCGGTGGCTCCGGTGGCTCCGACGGCTCCGGCGGACTGGCTGACGGTCAGGGCGCCGGCGGGCGAGGTGCGGGGATCTGGACATGGAGTCGTCCTCATCGTGTGGGGGGAGAGGGGGAAAGCGCAGCCGGGTCGCCGCGGCCTCCGGAAAGGCTGCCGCGGCGACCCGGCGACCGGTGCCCGCGGGATGCGGGATGCGGGATGCGGGGATCAGCTGGAGGAGACCGTCAGGGTGTTGGTCCGGAAGTCCAGACCGCCGGGCGAGCCGCTGATCTCGTAACCGAACTGGACGTCACCGATGGTCTCGTCGCCCATCCAGCGCTTGGTGTCCTTGATCCACTTCAGGACGGGCAGGATGTTCACGGTGCCGGAGGCGGAGTCGGAGGTGCGGAGGAAGGAGAAGACCTCGTTGGCGCCGTTGTCGCCCTTGTAGGTGGCCCAGGTGTGGCCGCCGAGGGTGACGGTTCCCTGGTACGAGCCGAGGGCGCCGACGTTGCCGTTGTGGTTGACCCAGAGCATGATCTCGTAGTCGTAGTCGGTGTCCCAGATGTCGTACGACGTGTTGTAGTCGCCCGACGACGGGACGGTGACGTTGTAGCTGCTGGAGAGCGAGGAGAGGGAGGTGATCGACTTGCCGATCACCTTCTTGGAGTTGGGGTAGGACTTGATGCCACTGGTGGCCGGGTGGTCGGCCCGGACTCCCCAGGTGGTGCCGGAGTCGGCCCACACGCACTGGCTTCCGGCGCCGGACCCCCAGATGTTGTTGTAGAGCGTGTAGCCGTTCAGGCTGGTGTTGCCCCACTTGTCACAGGTGTTCCAGACGGCGGCGTGGGCGGGGGCCGACGCGAGGCCGACCAGGCCGGTGAGGGCCAGGGCGGGGGCGAGGAGGGCTGTGGTGAGCGTGCGACGTGCCATGGGTGTTCCTTCCATGGGAGTGGGGGGAGGGGGTGCAGCAGGTGTTGCGGAGGAGGGGCTACGGCCGGAGTACCGCCACGCCGTAGCGGCCCAGCACCAGCGAGCCCTCGATCGAGGCGCCGCTGAGCAGGTCGTCGTGGCTGCCGGGCACGTTCACCGTCACCGGCTCGCGCCCGTGGTTCAGCAGGAAGACGAACTCGCCGCGGCGTACGGCCTCCACACCGGCGGGGAGACCGGAGAGCGGAGGCCGTACGCCGGCTTCCCGGGTGACGCCCGCGAGCAGTTCGCGCAGCGCCTCCGGCTCGGGGAGGGTGGAGACGTACTGCGCGCGGCCCTTGCGCAGGACGGCCGGCAGACCGTCGAGTTCGCCACCCTTGTAACGGACGAGGACCTCGGCGTCCGCCGCGGCTTCCAGTTCCTCGGACCACAGCGTGCCCCGGAAGCCCTCGCACTCCACCGCCTCGCCCGCGTCCAGCGGCCACCACTCCTGGACCGTGCGGATGCCGAACAGCTCCCTGAGGCGCGCGTCCATGCCGCCGGGGCGGACGCGGTCGTCCTCGTCGGCGGCTCCCGTGTGGAAGCCGCACACGAGGGTGCCGCCGTCGCGCACGTACGCCAGGAGGTTGTCGATCGCGGCGTCGGTGAGGAGGTAGAGATGCGGGACGACGACCACGGCGTACTCGCCCAGCGCGCCCTCGGGGCGGGCGAAGTCGGTCGCGACGCCCTCCTCCCACAGGGCGCGGTGCCAGGCCCGTACGACCTCCGGGTACTCGACGTGGACCGAGGGACGGCCGTCCTGCTGGTCGGCCCACCAGGACTCCCAGTCGTGCAGGATCGCCACCGGGGAGGGGGAGTGGGTGCCGGCGACCGCGGGGGCCAGCCGGGCGAGTTCGGCACCGAGGCGGGCGACCTCCCGGTACGTACGGCCGTGCTCGCCCGCGTGACTGACCATCCCGGAGTGGTACTTCTCCGAGCCCTGCCGGGACTGCCGCCACTGGAAGTAGCAGATGGCGTCCGCCCCGCGGGCCACGGACTGGAGGGAGAACAGGCGGTTGAGGCCGGGCGGCTTCGGGTGGTTGACGCCGCGCCAGTTGACCGGTCCCGCCGCCTGCTCCATCACCATCCAGGGACCGCCCGCCTGGGAGCGGGTCATGTCGCCGATCATGGCGTTGTACTGGCCCGCCCACGGGTCCTTGGGGTCCGGGTAGACGTCGACCGAGACGATGTCCTCGTGGTCGGACCACTTCCAGGCGTCCTGCCCCGTCCAGAACGGCATGAAGTTGGTGGTGACCGGGATGTGCGGGGTGTGGCGGACCACGATGTCGCGCTCGGCGAGGTAGCACTCCAGGAGCGCGTCGGACGTGAAGCGCTTGAAGTCGAGCACCTGGGCCGGGTTCTTCATGTACTGCGCGCGGCGGGGCGGCAGGATCTCCTCCCAGGAGCCGTAGTGCTGGCTCCAGAAGGCGGTTCCCCAGGCCTCGTTGAGGGCCTTTGCCGAGGTGTACTTGGCGCGCAGCCAGTCGCGGAAGGCACGGGCCGCCTCGTCGCCCCAGTCGTGGGTGCAGTACTCGTTGTTGATGTGCCACATGGTGAGCGCCGGGTGGCTGCCGTAGCGGGCGGCGAGGTCCTCGGTGATGGCGGCCGCGTACCGCCGGTAGACGAGACTGGAGTGGGAGAACTGCTGCCGGGAACCCCACCAGACGGTCCGGCCGTCCTCGTCGCGCGGCAGCGTCTCGGGGTGCAGCTTGCCCATCCACGGCGGCGGGGAGGCGGTGGGGGTCGCGAGGACCACTCCGATGCCGTTCTCGTGCATCAGGTCCATCAGACGGTCCAGCCAGCCGAACTCGCGCGCCCCGGGGCGCGGTTCGAGTTTCGCCCAGGAGAAGACGCCGAGGGTGACGGAGTTGACGCCCGCCTGCTTCATGAGGCGTACGTCGTCGGACCAGACTTCCTCGGGCCACTGCTCGGGGTTGTAGTCGCCGCCGAAGAGCAGTCGGTCATTGATCACTTGGGGTCTCCGTACTGGATGCCGCGGCCGTTGGTGCCGAGGTAGACACGGCCGTGGATTCTGGGGTCGCCGGTGATCGTCTCGCCGGTCCAGCCCCACTGGTGGGCGTCGTCGTTGATGCGGCTCCAGGTCTTCGCCCCGTCGTCGGAGCGGTGGACGGCGGTGACGGCGCCCACCGCTCCGACCTGGTAGACCGCCGGGTACGACGCGCCGTCGGCGGCCCTGCCGAAGCCGAGGGTGTACGAGGCCCGGCAGCTGGTGACCCTGGTGAAGGACGCGCCGCCGTCGACCGACCGGTACAGGCCGCTCTCCTTGGCGGACAGCCACAGGTCGCCGCTGCGCCCGGGGGCCGCCGCGATCCTGAACTGGGCGTCGCCGGACGGCAGCCCGGTCGCCCGCGCGGTGAAGGTACGGCCGCTGTCCGTGCTGGCGTACAGGGTTCCCGCACCGGAGTCGTACGCGTAGAAGAGCGCCGGGCGGGCCGGGTCGGCGACCGGCGTGGCGCCCTTCGGGAAGGAGGGGACCTCGGACCAGGTGGCGCCGATGTCGGTGGAGCGGTGCGCGGGGTGCCTGGTTCCGTCCCAGTGGACGAAGGACCACAGCAGGGTCTTCCCGTCGGCGCTCACGGCGATCGGCCCCGGCGCGCCGGCGGCGAGGGAGGGCTGGGCCGCGAAGGGCGCCCAGGTCCGGCCGCCGTCGTGGGAGTGCGCGCCGTTGCCGTGGTCGCCCCAGCCGGCCCGCACCACGTACGAGGGCCTGAGCGCGGCCTGGGCGAGTCCGGTGGCCGATCCCATGACGGGGTTCGACGCCATGCCGCGTGCGGGGGAGGCCGTCAGCCGCTCGTGGTACATCACGCCGAGGTCCCCGAGCCCGCTGATCAGGTGCGCCTCGCCGGCCGGGGGCGAGATGAGCTGGCGGACGGAGGCTTCCTCCAGGCCCCGGACCCGCGGTGCCCAGTGGACGAGGTCGCGGGTGCCGAAGAGGGTCGCGCCCGTCCCGTACACGATGTGCTCGGAGTCGTACGGGTCGATGGCGACGGTCTGGATCCACCATCCGAACTTGGGCCTGTCCTCGCCCCACTTCAGGAAGGGGGTCTCGGAGACGTCGAGGACGGCGGTGTCCTTGAGGGAGGTCCAGGACGTCCCGCCGTCCGTGGAGCGGAAGAGGGTGTCGACCTCCGACCAGCGGTTGTTGGTCGACACGACGACCGTGCCGGGGCGGCGCGCGTCCACGGCGAGACCGCCGTAGCCGAAGGCGCCGCCCGGCCGCACCGGGGTGACGTCCGCCCACCGGCCGGTCACGGTGTCCAGCTGGTGGACCGAGCCGCCGGTCTGGTTGTTGGGCCCGGGGGTGTCGGCGTACGTGACGTACAGGGCGCGGGTGCCGGTGTCGTACGCGGCGTGGATCGGTACCCTGGCGCTCTCGCCGGCCGGCTGCCCGGGCACGGCCTCCCAGTCCGTGCCGGTCCTCCGGTACAGGTTCGCCGCGCCGCCGTCGCCCCAGCCGGCGTACACGGTCCGTCCCGCGGCGGCGAGGAAGGTGACGCCCTGGCCGGAGGCGGACGGCGCGGCCGGGAAGTCCGCCGCCGCCCAGGTGGCGCCGCGGTCCGTCGACTTCAGCAGGCCGTCGTGGCGGGTGCCCAGCCACAGGGTGTCGCCCGCGGCCGGGTCGACGAGCAGGCGTTCACCGGTGCCGCGGCCGTCCTCGTTGGCGCCGAGCTTGACCGTCAGGTCGGTGCGGGACCAGGTGGCGCCCCTGTCGTCCGAGCGGAGCACCGCGCCGTTCCCGCTCCAGGGCTGGGAGTACGTGCCGAGGGCGAGGTAGAGACGGTTCGGGCGGGCGGGGTCGACGGCGATCGCCTCGACGCCCAGCAGGTTCCAGTCGTCCCAGCCGAGGTGGTCGGTCAGCGGGGTCCAGGCGCCGGTGGTGTCGGACCACCGGTACGCGCCGCCGATGTCCGTACGGGCGTAGGCCAGCCCCTTCACCCCGGGGTGGAAGAGCACGCCGGTGATGAAGCCGGTGCCGCCGATGACGGCATTGCGCCAGCGGTACGGCCGGACGCCGGCGGTGGCCCCGGCGGGGTTCGCGGCGGACGCGGCGTAAGCGGTGCCCGGGGCGGCGGGCAGCGCGGTGAGCGCGGCCGCGGCCGAGGCGCCGGCGAGCAGGGAACGTCTGCTGGGCGTGCGCAGCGGTTCTGGCATGGCGGTCTCCTTCTGGCGGGGGTGAGGAGGAGCACGAGCACGAGCAGCGGGTGCCGCCGCGCGCGGGCGGTTCGGGTGCGCTCGTGCGCGGCGGCGGTCCGGCGCCCCGGTCGCGGGAACCGAGGGGAGGGTCCGGGCCGCGGGAGCCCGGGGGAGAGGGTCCCGGCCGCGGTGGCCGGGGCGGGGCAGGGCCGTCAGCCCTTGATCGCGCCGGTGAGCATGCCTTGCCTGAAGTGCTTCTGCACGAAGGGCGAGAGCACCGCGACCGGCACGAGGGCCAGCACCATCACCGCCATCTGGATGGCGAGCGGCGACAACCGACCGGTGTTGATGACCTGCGCCAGGCCGGTGGGCCGGGTCTGCTTGATGACCAGCTGCTGCATGATGTTCTGGAGCGGCAGCATGTCGGGGTCGCTGATGTAGATCGAGGCGTTGAACCACGCGCTCCAGTAGCCGACCGCGTAGAAGAGCGTGATCACCGCGATCACCGCCCGCGAGAGCGGCATGACGATCTGCCAGAGGATGCGGAGGTCTCCGGCTCCGTCGATCCGGGCGCTCTCGACGAGCTCCTGCGCGGTGCTCATGAAGAACGCGCGCAGCACCAGGATGTTGAAGACGTTGAGGGCGCTCGGCAGGATCAGCGACAGGTAGGTGTCGGTGAGCCCCAGGCCCTGCACCACCAGGTAGGTGGGGATCAGCCCGGCGCCGAAGAACATCGTGGCGATCAGGAACACGAGGATCGGCCGGTGGAGCACGGACCCGGGCCGCGAGAGACCGAAGGCGCAGAGGACGGACACCGTCATGCTGAAGAGCGTGCCGACGACGGTGACGCCGACGCTGACCAGTGCGGCGCGGGTGACCTGCCCGCCGCTCAGCAGCTCCTGGTAGGCGATGAAGGTGATGTCCCGGGGGATCACCACCAGGCCGCCGGTCTCGGTGATCGTCTTCGCCGAGGACAGGCTGGTGACGATCACCACCCAGACGGGGAAGAGCACGGCCAGGCAGACCAGGACCAGCGTCACCCCCTTGGTGGCGAGCCCCGCCCGGCCGGGTTCCTCCTCCCACGCCGGGCGCAGCCGGCCGCGCACGAAGCGGCCCTGTGTGGTTCCCGTGAGCGCGCTCATCGCTTGTACACCCCCTGCTCGCCCATCAGGTGGGCGACCTTGTTGGCTCCGAGCACCAGCAGGAGGCCGAAGATCCCCTTGATGATTCCGACGGCGGCCGCGTAGCTGAAGTTGCCGTTCTGGATGCCGATGTTCCAGACGTAGGTGTCCAGGACCTCGGCGGCGGTCGGCCCGACCGCGGTGCGCTGGAGGAGGATCTGCTCGAAGCCGACCGTGAGCGCGTTGCCGACCTGGAGCACCAGGAGCAGCGCCACGACCGGACGCAGGGCGGGCAGGGTGATGTGCCACATCCGCCGCCAGCGGTTGGCGCCGTCCATCGCGGCGGCCTCGTACAGGTCTGGGCTGACGGCGGCCAGCGCGGCGAGGAAGACGATGACCCCCCAGCCCGCGTCCTTCCAGATCATCTCGAAGGTGATCAGGAATTTGAACAGACCCGGATCGGTCATGAGGTCGAACGCGCCGTGGCCGTGGTCGCGCAGCGTCTGCGCCACCAGGCCCGCCCCGCCGAACATCTGCTGGAAGATCGTGACGACCAGGACCCAGGAGAAGAAATGCGGCAGGTAGAGGATCGCCTGGGCGACCGCCCGCACCCGGGGGCGTACGAAGCTGTTAATGAACAGCGCGAGCAGGATCGGGACCGGGAAGAACAGCGTCAGCTGGATCAGGAAGATCGCGAGGGTGTTCCCGAGCGACTGCCAGAACAGCCGGTCCTCGACCATGTGGCGGAAGTGCTCGATTCCCACCCACGGGCTCTGTGCGATCGCCTGGAACGCGTTGTCCGCGATGTACGGGTCGTAGTCCTGGAAGGCCACGACATTGCCGATCAGCGGCACGTAGTGGAAAACCAGCAGCAGCAGAAGGGCCGGCACGACCATCAGCAGCAGGACGCGGTCCCGCCGCAGCCGGTGCCGCAGCGTGATGCCGCCCGCCGCACCGCCGGAGCCGGGACGGTCCGTCCCGGGGCCTGCCGGCCCCTCGCTCCGGCCGGTTTCCTCCCCCGCGTCCGGTGGCGGCCGCCGCGTGCCGCCGCGGTCCGCCCGGATCACCCCCGCTGTGCTCCCCCCGGGGGCGGCCCCCGGGTCCTTGGCCGAAGTGCTGTGGGCCATCGTGTCTCCTCGGTGCCGCGCGGCGCTGGTCAGGTGGCCGAGCTGCCCGTCTCGTCGAGCAGCTTCTTGTACCAGTCGCGCAGCTCGTCACCGCCGCCGGACTTCCAGTCGGAGACCGCCCGCTGCATGTCGCCGACCTTCTTGCGGCCGCGCACGATGTCCTTCTCCAGGTCCTCGAACTGGCTGTTGAGCTCGGTGTACCGGTTGGGCTCCTGGATCTGCATGCCGTAGAAGAGCGGCTTCCTGAGGTACGCCCCCATGCGCTGCTGCCACCCGGTCATGCCCTTGACCACATCGGGCTGGTCGGGATAGGCGATGAAGGGCGCGGAGGACGCGATGTACTCGTACGTCCCGAAGACCTCGTTGTTGCCCTTGCCGTTCTTGGTGAGCACCCCGTCCTCCAGGGTGTGGTGGACGCCCTCGACGCCGAACTGCCGCAGCCGCTGCTCCTTCGAGCCGTACGGCGCCGCGGTGAAGTTGGCGAGCGCGAGGACGTCCCGGACCGTCTTCTCGTCGGCCTTCTCGCTGACGAAGCACCACATGTGGGCGGGCGCGGCCGCGTAGAGGGTGGGCTTGCCGCCGTCGTGGGCGAAGTAGTCCATCGCCGCCATGGCGAACTTCTTGTTCTCCACGCGCTGGACCGCGGTCTTCCCGTACCAGTCGGACAGGTCGGCGTTGTACATCAGGACCTTGCCGCCGGCGAAGAGGTTGCCGATGTCGCCGCTCTCGGACTTGGCGTCCGGGTGCACGAAGCCGGCCGAGTACAGCGACCGCGACCAGTCCAGGGCTTCCAGGAACTCGGGGGTCTCGTAGCGGTTGACCAGCTTGCCGTCGACGAGCTGCCAGTAGTGCGGCTTCTCGGGCAGTACGCCGAAGAAGGCGTAGGCCGCCCAGGTCATGTCACCGCAGGCCCAGACCTTGCTCTTCGGAGCGTTGAGCTCCTTGCAGAGGTCGAAGAACTCCTGGGTGGACTTCGGCGCGGTGAGCCCCTTCTCGTCGAAGAGGTCGGCGCGGTAGAACGCCGCGATGTTGGGGGTGTCGGCCCCCGGCATCGGCAGACCGCGCAGCTTGCCGCCGAAGACCGACCGCCGCCAGGCCGGGGTGGGGACCGCGGCGAGGTTCGGGTAGTCCTTGACCTTGTCGCCCGACAGGTACGGGCCCAGATCGGCGAACTTGTTGCTGATGGCGCTGGGGATCTTCCCCGTGAGCTCCCAGCCGGGGATGACGACCGCGTCCGGTATGGAGCTGGAGGCGAGGACCGCGCCCAGCTTCTGCCCGTAGGAGGCGCCGTCCTGGTTCTGCCACTTGACGCGGACACCGGCCCCTTCGTCCATCGCCGTCCAGTACGGATTGCCCGTCTTCGGGGGAGTGCCGTAGTTCGGCGCCATGATGGTGAGCTCGCCGCCCCTGCCGAGCTTCTTCGGGACCGACACGACGAGCTCGCCGGCGGGCAGCGCGGTGGTGAAGCCGGCCGCGGAACCGTTCTTGCTGGGGAAGTCCGGGGTGACCAGAGCCGATGCCGTATAGGCGGGAAGCAGGTCCTTCAGCTTCTTCCCCGTCGTCGTGCCCTCGTTCTTCGACCCGCCGCTGCCGCCGCAGGCGGTGAGCAGCGGCATGCCGCCGGCCACCGCCACCGCGGCGACCGCGGTGGACGAGAGGAGGCTTCTCCGGCTCAGGGCGGAGCGGGAGGATGGGAGGTTCGGCGTCATTGCGTCAACCCTTCGTGGCGCGCCTGGACACACAGCGGTAACCGCCGGTCGGCTTTCGAAGCGCTTCAATGTTGCTGCGAGGTTAAGTGAAGCCGCGGGCCGGAACAAGGCTCGATACGCACATTCCTCGGCCAGAACCCGGAAGGTGGGGCAGCCCATTCGTCACTGGGGGTGGCCATGATGCGTCCGCGTGACTCCTTGACATGCGAACCGTCGAGCACCGAGCATCGAAGCGCTTCGAAGATTTCCTTCTCCAGCGCCACAAGGGGAGATGTACGTGACGACAAGCCCGCCCCCGTTCCGCGATCCCGGCCTTCCCTTCGGCAAGCGCGTCGACGACCTGCTGGCCCGCCTGACGCTCGACGAACGCATCGCGATGCTGCACCAGTTCGCGCCCGCCGTGGAAAGGCTCGGCATCGGCCCCTTCCGCACCGGACAGGAGGCCCTGCACGGTGTCGCCTGGATGGGACCCGCGACCGTCTTCCCGCAGGCGGTGGGGCTCGGCGCGAGCTGGAACGAGGATCTGGTGCGCAGGGTCGGCGAGGCGGTCGGTACCGAAGCGCGGGCCATGCGCTCCCGCGACGACCGTGTCGGCCTCAACGTCTGGGCGCCCACCGTGAACCTGCTGCGCCACCCGCTGTGGGGCAGGGGCGAGGAGGGCTACTCGGAGGACCCCGCGCTCACCACGGCGATCGCGGTCGCGTACACCAGGGGCCTGCGCGGCGACCACCCGGTCTACTGGCGCACCGCGCCCGTACTCAAGCACTGGCTGGCCCACAACAACGAGACGCGCAGGGACACCTCGTCCTCGTCCGTACGGCCGCGCGTGCTGCACGAGTACGACCTGCGCGCCTTCCGGGGAGCCGTCGAAGCGGGCGCGGTCGCCGGGGTGATGCCCGCGTACAACCTGGTCAACGGCCGCCCCAACCACCTGTCGCCCCAGCTGTCCGAGCACCTGCGCACCTGGACCGACGAGGAACTGCTGGTGTGCTCCGACGCCGGCGCGCCCACCAACCTCGTCGCATCCGAGAAGTACTTCGACACCCACGAAGAGGCCACCGCCGCCGCGCTCCGCGCCGGCGTGGACAGCTTCACCGACCACGGCACCGACGCTTCGGTCGTCACCGGCCGGATCCGCCGCGCCCTGGAGCAGGGACTGCTCACCGGGGCGGACATCGACACGGCGGTACGCCGCCACCTCTCCGTCCGGCTGCGGCTCGGCGAGTTCGACCCCGGCCTCGACCCGTACGCGGGCACCACGCTGCGGGACTTCGACACCGCCGAGCACCGGGCCCTCGCCCAGGAGGCCGCCGAGCAGGCGATCGTGCTGCTCAAGAACGACGGGATGCTGCCGCTCGCCGAGGGCACCCGGATCGCCGTCGTCGGACTGCTCGCCGACGAGTGCAAGACCGACTGGTACAGCGGCTCGCTGATCCGCCGCTCCACACCACTCGACGGCCTGCGCGAACGCTTCGGCGCCGCGCACGTCACCTTCGCCGAAGGCGCGGACCGGGTACGGCTGAAGTGCGACGCGGGCTGGCTCCAGGTGCCCGGGGCCCCGGCGGACGGCGAGGCCCCGGCGGGCGAAGGGCAGGCGGTGGAAGGCGCACTGGACCCGGCGTTGCTCGCGGGCCGTACCGATCTGCCGTCCCTGACCACGGGGCCCGAGCCCACCGAACTCGCCCTGATCGACTGGGGCGGCGGCGCCTGGACGCTGCGCGCCCCCGACGGCCGGTACCTCTCGGTCGCCGACGACGGCTTCGTCCGCGCTTCGGCGGACCAGCCCGGGGGCTGGGTCGTCCAGGAGACCTTCGCACTGGAGCACCACGACGACGCCGGCGGATGCCTCCTCAAGCACACGGGGACGGGTGGATACGTCTCTGTCACCGCCGACGGCGTGAAGATCGCCGAGAAGGGCGAACTCTTCACGATCGAGTTCCTGGAGCGCGGCGAGGAGGCGGTGTCCCGCGCCGCGGCCACCGCGGACGCCGTGATCGTCGTGGCCGGAAACGACCCGCACATCAACGGACGCGAGACCGAGGACCGTACGACGCTGGCCCTGCCACCGCACCAGGAGCGGTTGTGGCGCGCGGCCCGGGCCGCCAATCCGCGTACCGCGCTGGCCCTGGTCTCGGCCTATCCGTACGCGGTGGCCGACGCCCACGCCGAGCTGCCCGCACTGCTCTGGAGCGCGCACGGCGGCCAGGCCGCGGGCACCGCGCTCGCCCGTGTGCTGGCCGGCGACGTCTCCCCGGCCGGGCGGCTGCCGCAGACCTGGTACGCGGCCGACACCGATCTCCCGGACCTGTTCGACTACGACATCATCGGCTCCCGCCAGACCTACCTGTACTTCGAGGGCTCCCCGCTCTACCCCTTCGGGCACGGCCTGGGCTACTCGTCCTTTGCCTACGAGGACCTGAGCGCCGAGCGCGACGCACACGACGCGGACCTGCTCCGCGTCTCGCTGACCGTCACCAACACCGGCCCCGTCGACGCCGGTGAAGTGGTCCAGCTCTACACCCGGGCGGTGGACCCGCCGGTCGTCCGGCCGTCCCGGCAGCTCGCCGCGCACCGCCGCGTGCACCTCGCCGCGGGGGCGGCGCGGCGCCTGGAGTTCCGCCTCCCGCTGTCGGAGCTGGGGTTCTGGGACGTCGCCCACGCCCGCTGGACCGTGGCGCCCGGCACGTACGAACTGCTCGCCGGGGCCTCCAGCGCGGACATCAGGCTCACCGCGTCCGTACGGGCCGAAGGCGACCCGCTCACCGCCAGACCCGTACGGGAGGCGGGTCTCGAAGCCGCGTCGTACGACGAGCAGCGCGGCACCGAGATCGTCGACCGCACCAGGACGTCCGCTGACGCCGTGACGCCGGCCGACGGCGCCGCCGAGGGACAACTGGTCTTCCGGAACTGCGACTTCGGGGAAGGCGGCGTCCGTTCCGTCACCGTCGAGGCATCCGGCGGGGGATCCGTCGAACTCACCCGGGGTGCCACGGTCACCACCGTCACCGTCACCCCGGCCGGCGGACCCTACGACTACGCGACCCGCACCGCCCCCTTCACCGCCTCCGGCGTGCACGACCTGGTCGTGCGGCTGTGCGGCTCCGTCCGCCTGGCGCGGCTCACCTTCCCGTCCGCACCGAACCCGAGGAACACCACTCGATGAAGTTCACCGACGGCTTCTGGCTCATGCGCGACGGCGTACGGGCCTCGTACGCGACCGAGGTACGCGATCTGCGCACGGGCGACGACCACTTCACGGCGTACGCGGCCGTCAAGCGCGTACGCGACCGGGGCGACACCCTCAACTCCCCGCTCATCACCGTCGAATGCTTCTCCCCGGCCGAGGGTGTCATCGGCGTCCGCACCACCCACCACGCCGGCCGGGCACACAGCGGCCCCGACTTCGCCCTGCCGGGCGCGCAGGTGGCACCCGGCGCCGGCAAGGTCCGCCGCGGGGCAGGCGTCACCGAGCTGACCAGCGGACCGCTCACGCTGCGCCTGAACACCGGCGCCGGGGCACCCTGGAGCCTGGAGTTCCTCGGCGCCGACGGGCAGCGGCTGACGGCCGTCGAACGCCGGGGCACCGCCTTCGCCACCACCCCCGACGGCGCCCACCACATGATCGGGCAGCTCGCGCTCGGTGTCGGCGAGCACATCTACGGCCTGGGCGAACGCTTCACCCCGTACGTCAAGAACGGCCAGAGTGTCGACGTCTGGCAGGCCGACGGCGGCACGAGCAGTGAACAGGCGTACAAGAACATCCCCTTCCACCTCTCCTCGCGCGGCTACGGCGTCTTCGTCAACCACCCCGGAAAGGTGTCGTACGAGATCGGCTCCGAGTCGGTCGGACAGGTGCAGTTCAGCGTCGAGGACCAGTCGCTGGAGTACTACGTCGTCGCCGGGCCCACACCCAAGGAGGTCCTCGCCCGCTACACCGCGCTGACCGGCCGGCCCGCGCTGCCCCCCGCCTGGTCGTTCGGGCTGTGGCTGACGACCTCCTTCTGCACGCCGTACGACGAGGAGACCGTCACCTCCTTCGTCGACGGCATGGCGGAACACGACATCCCGCTGAGCGTCTTCCACTTCGACTGCTTCTGGATGCGCGAATACCAGTGGTCGGACCTGGAGTGGGACCCGGAGGTCTTCCCCGACCCGGAGGGCATGCTGCGCAGGCTCACGGAGCGCGGCCTCAAGGTCAGCATGTGGATCAACCCCTACATCGCCCAGAAGTCCGCGCTGTTCGCCGAGGCCGCGGCCCAGGGGTTCCTGGTGCGGCGCCCGAACGGCGACATCTGGCAGTGGGACCTGTGGCAGCCGGGCATGGCCCTGGTGGACTTCACCCACCCGGGCGCGCGCGAGTGGTACACGGACAAGCTGCGCGTCCTCCTCGACCAGGGCGTGGACTGCTTCAAGACCGACTTCGGCGAGCGCGTCCCCACCGACGTGGTCTGGCACGACGGCTCCGACCCGGAGCGGATGCACAACTACTACACGCACCTCTACAACAGCACGGTCTTCGCACTCCTGGAGAAGGAGCGGGGCACGGGCCAGGCGGTGCTCTTCGCCCGTTCGGCGACGGCCGGGGGACAGCAGTTCCCGGTGCACTGGGGCGGCGACTGCTTCGCGTCCCTGGGCGCCATGGCCGAATCCCTGCGCGGCGGCCTGTCCCTGTCGCTGAGCGGCTTCGGCTTCTGGAGCCACGACATCGGCGGCTTCGAGGGCACGCCGGAACCGGAGGTCTTCAAACGCTGGCTCGCCTTCGGACTGCTGTCCTCGCACAGCCGGCTGCACGGCAACGTCTCGTACCGGGTGCCGTGGGCGTTCGGCGAGGAAGCGGTGGCGGTCGCGCGCAAGTTCACGCTGCTCAAGCACCGCCTGATGCCGTACCTCTACGGCGTGGCGGTCGAGGCGCACCGCACCGGCGTACCCGTGATGCGCCCCATGCTGCTGGAATTCCCCGACGACCCCACCTGCCGCACCCTGGACCGCCAGTACATGCTCGGCCCCGACCTCCTGGTGGCGCCCGTCTTCACCGCCGGCGGAGACGTCGAGTTCTACCTCCCCGAAGGCGCCTGGACCCACCTGCTGACCGGCGAGACGGTCCAGGGGCCGGGATGGAGACGCGAGGTCCACGGCTTCGACAGCCTGCCCCTGTACGTACGCCCGGGGGCGCTGCTCCCGCTGGGCTCCGACGACCGGCGCCCCGACGGCGACTGGCTCGACGGCCTGACGCTGCTCGTGACCCCGGAGACGGACGGCGCCGTGGTCACCGTCCCCGACCTGGAGGGGCGCCCCGCGGGCGTCTTCCGCGCGGTGCGCGAGGGCGACGGGGTGCGGGTCACGGCGGAGGGCTCCCGGCGGGCGTTCCGGGTCCGGGAGGCGGGAACCGGCCTCTGTCCTCCGGCCGACCCGCGATGAGCACCCCACCGCGGCGGTGGCACGGCGCAGCCGGTCTCGGGCCCGGCCCCGGACCCGAGACCGGCTGCGCCGCCGCGACGGCCGGTGCCGATGCCGGTGCCCGCGCGTACGTGGCGGCGGACGGCCGGTCGCGTCCCACCCCGTGGACGCGGTTCGCCCCGCGTCCGGTCCGCGCCATGGCCGATGCCGGACCGACGAGGGCCCCGGCGTTGCTGAGCCCGGCCGCGTACCGGAACGGCGGGAACGCGCCGGCCGACGGTGCCCCCGGCCCACGCCGCCGCCCGCGGCGCGCCGTGGCGCCGCGCCGCGGGCGGGGGAGCGGCCGGCATCACACCTGACGCACACGCGTGCCCCACCCGTATTCGGGGCACGCGCTCACCATGCCGATTCTGAGGAAAGCCGCACGCCCCCTGCTCGCCTCCGCCTTCCTCTCGGGCGGACTGCGCACCTTCCGCGACCCGCACTCCGTGCTCTCCGCCGCCGCCCCGGTCGCCCGGCCCGTCGCGGCCCGGATCCCCCGGCTGCCGGACGACACGGTCCGGCTCGTACGGATCAACAGCGCCGTTCAGCTGGGGGCCGGCGCCCTGCTCGCGACGGGCCGCTTCCCGCGCGCCTCCGCCCTCGCGCTGGCGGTCTCGCTCGTCCCCACGACCCTCGCCGGACACGCCTGGTGGAAGACCGAGGACCCTGATGAGCGGGCCCGTCAGCGCATCCAGTTCACCAAGAACCTGTCCCTGCTCGGCGGGCTGCTGATCGCCGCCGCGGACACGCACGGGAAGCCGTCACTGGCCTACCGCTCGCGCGCCGCGGCCTCTTCCGGCCGCCGCCGCGCCCTCCGGGCCGGGCGCGAGGCGGGCGCCGGTGTGTCCGGCGCGGTGCACGGCGTACGCTCTGCGGCCGCCTCCGTGGGGGACCGTCTCCCGGTCGGCTGACCCGTACGCCGGATTCCCGCGCCGAGGCGCCCCGGTACGGGCGGGCCCGGTCCGGCGGCGCCGTCGCCGGAGCGCGGCGACGAGGCCGGACCGGGCTCCGGGCGGCAGCGGGGAACCGCGACTGCCGGGACGGTACGGTCAGCCCGCCGCGTACACGTCCTCGACGTAGCGGCCGGAGGCGGTCAGTTCGCGCAGCCATGCCTCGGATTCCTGCGGCGAGGCTCCCGTACGCGCGCCGTGCAGGTCGCGGAAAGCGGCCCGGACCCCGGGCGCCATCCGGCTGCCGTCGCCGCAGACATGCACCCGCGCACCGGCCCGCAGCAGCTCCCACACCTCGTCCGCCTCGGCGGCGATGCGGTGCTGGACGAAGCGGTGGCCGTGCTCGGGCCGGGCGCTGAAGACGGGGCGTACGCGGACGGCACCGGCCTTCTCCGCGGCGGCGAATTCCGCGGCGTGCAGGAAGTCGCCGTCGGGGTCGTCGCACCCGAAGTAGAGCCGTGCGGGCGCGGTCGCGCCGGCGGCGACGCGGTCGGCGACGGCGCCGCGGAAGGGCGCGAGACCGGTGCCGGCCGCGACCATGATGACGGGGGCGGGGTCGGCCGGGTCCAGGCGGAACGCCTCGCGGCAGGGCTGGACGCGGGCCAGGACGGTGTCGCCGGGCCGCAGGGTGTGCAGGTGCGTCGAACCGGTGCCCCCGGGCAGCAGCGAGACCATCAGGTCGGCGTGGCGGGGGCCGGCGGCGGGCGACGACGAGACGGAGTAGTGCCGGATGCGCATCGGGGGCAGCAGCTTCAGGACGACCGGCCAGGGCAGGGCGCCGCGCAGGGCCGGGTGGGCCTCGATCAGATCGATCACGGTACGCGGGTCGTCCTCGGCGAGGGCTTCCAGGGCCGCCCGCTCGGGCGGACACGGGTGGTGGGCGGCCAGCAGGGCCGCCTGCCCGGCGGTCGGTCGCGCGCCCAGTTCCAGGTGGTGGGTGAGGAGCTGACGTACCGTCAGGGGGCGGTCGACCGGGAGGGTGCCGCGGCCGGGGCGGTCCGGGCGCAGCGCGAGGACGGTGTCCGGGTCCGCGCCGAGGGCGCGGGCCGCCCGCCCGACCGCGGCGGGCGCGTTGGCCGGCAGCACGGCGAGGTGGTCGGCGGTGCGGTAGGTGACCCCTTCGGGCAGCGCGATCCGCAGGAACCGCTTGGGCCGGGGCCAGCCCTGGGCCGTGAGGTCACGGGCCTGCGTGACGGTCATCGGGACGAGGCCGTGCCGGGCGGCGAGCGCGTCCAGCGGTCCGCCGGTGATCTCGGTGACGGTGTAGCCGGAGTCCCCGGCGGCCGGTGTGCCCGCGCCCGCGCTCGTGCCGACGCTCGTGGGATCGCCGTACCGCGCCAGCAGCCGGGTGCGCAGCGCCGCCGTGAACTCCTTGACGGTGCCGCCGAGATCGCCCGAGGCGTCGGCCTCGGCGCGCTCCAGCAGGCGTCGGCCGCCCAGCGCACCGAGCCGGTCGTCGATCAGCTTCGGCACGTGCTGGTACGTCGCGGCCCAGTTGCGGTCGCCGACACCGAGGACGGCGTACGGCACACCGGCCGCGGCCTCTTCGGGCGCGGCGCCCAGCCACCGGACGAAGGCGGCCGCGTCGTCGGTGGGCTGCCCGTTGTAGGAGGCGGCGACGATGACGACGGGACGGTCGGCGGGCAGCCCGCCGGCGAACGCGTCCAGCGGCGCCACGTCGGCCGAGAACCCCAGACCGGTCGCCTCGTCGGCCAGCCGCTCGGCGAACTCGCGGCAGGTGCCGTAGTTGGTGCCGTGCAGCACCAGCAGCCCGGTGCCCTGCGGGACGCGGACCGGCAGCCCTTCCGCGGGGCCGGCCGCCGTGCCGTCCGCGAGGGTGGCGCCGCCGCCCGGGAGCACGGCGAGTGCGGCGCGGGTCGCGGCCCGGTCTCCGGGCGTACGGGCGGCCAGGGTCAGGGTGAACCCGTCGGGCTTGAGGGTCAGGGTCTCCTTGACGCGCAGCCGGTAGCCGGTGTGGTCGATCAGACGGTAGCGGTGCACCAGGAGCGCGAGCAGCATGGTCGCCTCGTGCAGCGCGAACTGCCGCCCGATGCAGGCGCGTTCACCGGTTCCGAACGGCTTGTAGGCGTGCGGTGAGCGCGCCGCCTCGGCCTCCGGACCGAAGCGGGCCGGGTCGAACATCTCGGGATTGTCGCCCCAGGACGGGTCGCGGTGCAGCATCGGCGTGAGCACCGTGACCATGTCCCCGGCCCTGACCGGGAAGCGACCGCCGATCAGGGTGTCCTCGCGGGCCTGGCGGCTGAAGGCGGCGGCGGTCGGCCACAGGCGGAGCGCCTCGTTGAGGACCTGCCGGGTGAACGGCAGCCGGCCGATGTCCTCGAAGGACGGGCCGGGGTCCGCCTCGTCACCCCACAGCTCGTCACCCCACAGCTCGTCGGCCTCGCGCTGGGCCATGCGCAGCGCGACCGGGTCCTTGAGCAGGTAGTACAGGGCGAAGGAGAGCGCGCCGGAGGTGGTCTCGTGGCCGGCGATCAGGAAGGTGATGATCTGGTTGCGTACGTTGGCGAGATCGAGAGCGGGACCGAGGCGCGCCGTACCGTCCCCGCCCTCCCCGTCCTCCCCGTCCTCCCCGTCCTCCCCGGCGTCCGTGGCGTCCGTGGCGTCCTTGGCGTCCGTGGCGCCGAGCATCAGGCCCAGCAGGTCGTCGTCCCCCGTCTCGCCGCTCGCGGTCCGGGCGGCGATGACCTCGTCGACGACGGACGCGAGGTACTCCGCGTCGGCGCGGAACGCCGCGTCCTGCGCGCGGTGGTCGGCTCCGGGCCTGCGGGCGAACCTGGCCATGCTCCACTGGAGGCAGCGCACCATCGACTCGACGAACGGGTGCGGGGTGTCGCGTGCGAAGGATTCGAAGTCGAATCCGAAGCCGGCGAGCCCGATGGTGTCCAGCGTCATCCTGGTCATGTCGTCCGCGACGTCGACGGGCGAACCGTCGGCCGCCCGCCGGTCCCAGCAGGCCATGACCCGGCGGGCGACCTCCAGCATCGCCGGGTGGTAGGTGCGCATCGAGCCGAGCGCGAAGGCCGGCATCAGGATCTCGTGCGCCTTCGCCCAGTTCGGCTCGTCGTTGTACGCGGTGAACAGGCCGTCACCGGCGAACTCCCGGACGTTCTCCAGGACGACGGACACGCCCTTGGCGAAGCGGCTCTCGTCGGCCACCTCGGTGACCAGGTCCAGCGAGGAGACGAACAGCGTCTCGTGGCCGTTGACCCTGCGCCTGAAGACCGGGCCGTGCGTCCGGGCGAGGTCCATCGCCTGCTGGAGGGGGGTCGTGGTGAGGCCCGTCGCCGAACTGTCGGCGACCGGGATCATGTCCTCGGAAGCCTCGGAAGCCTCGGAAGCCTCAGGAGCAAGTTCGTCGGGGCGGGGCGCGATGGTGTCGGTCATGTCTCCAGCGTCACCGGGCCGGTGCACGCCTCATGACCGGGCGACTACATGATTGTGCAGTGGTTTGTCGCTGCGGGATCTTGCGTGCGGACCGCGGAAGAAGCAGAGGAAGAAACGGGAGAAGGAGCAATGGACAACGGGATGGCGGGCGGCCCGGCGGGGCCGCCGGGAACGGCCGGGGCAGTCGAAACGGCCGGCCCCTGGCGCAACCACTTCCTGATCCTGCTGGACCGGATCCCCCTCCCCGTCGCGGTGTGCCACGCCTACGGCGAGGTGCTGATCGCCAATCCGGCCATGGCCGCGCAATGGGGCACGGTTCCCGGGCGGTTGCGCGGCCGCAACCTGCTGGACCTGTTCAGGCCCCGGGACGGGGCTCAGGTCGAACGGCTGACCGAAGCGCTGCGGCTGGGGCACCGGTCGCGCTACCCGTTGGAGGTGCGCTGGGACGCAGGGCCCGACGGAGCCGAGCGGGAAGGGGAACTGACCGTCGATCCGGTCGGGGACCCCTCGCTGCGGCCGCCCGCGCTGCTGGCGCTGCTGCGGATTCGCGACACCGGCCCGCCGCCCCCACCCAGGGGCCGGGCGAGCCCCGTGGAGGCCCGGATCCTGGCGCTGGCCGCCGGGGGCGCCACCACGGCGTCGATCGGCGCGGCGCTGGGGCTGACGGTGGACGGCGTCAACTACCACCTCACCCGGCTGGCCCGCCGCTGGAGGGTGCAGGGCCGCACCGCGCTGGTCGCCAGGGCGTACGTACTGGGCGTGCTGTCCCCGGACAGCTGGCCGCCGGCCCCCGCCTGAGCCACCGGTCGTACGCACCGGTCGTACGCACCGGTCGTACGCACCGACCCCGGTCGCCTTCGCGCGCGAAGGCGGCTCACCCCGTCCGGCCGCCGTCGCCGGAGCGCGACAATGCGGCAAGAATGGCCTTATGGGCGGATTCAATCGGATCGGGGCACGGCTCCGCGGGGCCGGCCGCCGACCGTACCGGCGCGGTGGTGGACGGCGCCACAGCCATGGGGATTCCGCACCGCCCGGCCGGGACACGCCGTCCCGGCCGCCGGGCCCGCGCTTCCGGTCCCTCTTCGGCGTACGCAGTGTGGCCGGGCAGGTGTTCCTGCTCCTGCTGGTCTTCGTCGTGGTGCTCATCGCCGCGGCAGTGGTGTCCCAGGTGCTCCAGGTGCGGCGCGACAGCATGGAGGAGGCCCGCCTGCGCACGCTCGCCGTCGCCGAGACGTTCGCCCACTCCCCGGCGGTCCTGCCCGCGCTGGACAGCCGGGATCCCACCACCGTTCTCCAGCCGTGGGCCGAGGAGGCCAGGAAGGGAGCGCGCGTCGACCTCGTCGTCGTGTACTCGCCGGACGGCATCCGCTACACCCATCCGGACCCCTCCCTCATCGGAGAACACGTGGAGGGCCCCGGAGAACCTCCGGCCGAGCCCGTCACGCGGACCACGGAGACGGCCGAGGGGTCCTCCGTGATCTCGGCGTCCGCCGTCCGCCGGGAAGACGGTTCGGCCGCCGGATCGGTGGCGGTCGGGATCACGGTCGACCGGGTGCAGGGCGTGGGGGGCCGCCAGCTGCCGGTCCTCCTCGGTTCCGCCGCCGTGGCGCTGGTACTGGCCTCCGCCGGGGCGGTGCTGGTCAGCCGGCGCCTGCTGCGGCAGACCCGCGGCCTGGATCCGGCCGAGCTGGCCCGGTTGTACGAGCACCACGACGCGGTGCTGCACGCCGTCCGGGAAGGGGTCCTCATCATCGGCGGCGACGGGCGGCTGCTGCTGGCCAACGACGAGGCGCGCCGCCTGCTCCGGCTGCCTCCGGACGCCGAGGGCCGCGCCGTGACCGATGTGTGCCTGGACCCTGTCGTCGCCGGACTGCTGACCTGCGGCCGGGGCGCCACGGACGAGGTCTGCAGGGCCGGTGACCGCCTGCTGGCCGTCAGCCTGCGGCACACCGGCGAACGCGGCGGGCCCCCCGGAACCGTCGCCACCCTGCGGGACACCACCGATCTGAGAGCTCTCGCCGGAAAGGCCGAAGGCGTACGGAAGCGCCTGCTCCTGCTGTACGAGGCCGGCACGCGCATCGGCACCACCCTCGACGTCCCCCGGACCACGGAAGAGCTGACCGAGGTGGCGATCCCGCGGTTCGCCGATACCGCCACGGTCGACCTGGCCGAACCCGTGCTGCGCGGAGAGGAGCCGGCAACCGGACCCGGAACGGTCACGAGGATGCTCCGCACGGCCGTCGCCGGCCTGAGCCCGTACCCCCCCTTCCGCCCGATCGGCAGCGTGACCGGCCTCGCCCCCGACAGCCCGCCGGCCACCGCGGGCATGCGCAATGGCCGCGCGATCCTGGTAACCGATGTGGCGACGTCGCAGACCTTGCGCCGGCGCGATCCCGAGCGCATCGAGCAACTCCTCGCGTACGGAGTCCACTCACTGCTCTCGGTTCCGCTGCACGCGCGCGGCGTCGTCCTGGGCGTGGCCAATTTCTGGCGCTCGCAGAACCCGGACCCCTTCGACGAGGAGGACGTGATCTTCGCCGAGGAACTGGTGGCCCGGGCCGCCGTCTGCGTCGACAACGCCCGCCGCTACACCCGCGAGCACGAGACGGCGGTGGCGCTCCAGCGCAGCCTGCTGCCCAGCGGTGTGCCCGAGCAGGACGCCCTCGACGTCGCCTTCCGCTACCTGCCGGCGCAGGCCGGGGTGGGCGGGGACTGGTTCGACGTCATCCCGCTGTCCGGTGCCCGTGTCGCCCTGGTCGTCGGTAGTGTCGTCGGACACGGTCTGCACGCGGCCGCCACGATGGGGCGGCTGCGCACGGCGGTCCAGAACTTCTCCACGCTGGACCTGCCGGCCGACGAGCTCCTCGCCCGCGTCGACGAACTGGTCGCCCGGATGGACCAGGAGGAGCGCGCCGGGCCCGAGGGCGAGGAGGTCACCGGTGCCACCTGCCTGTACGCGATCTACGACCCGGTCACCGGAAACTGCTCCGTCGCCGGAGCGGGCCACCCGGGGCCCGCGCTGGTCCTGCCCGACGGCACCGTGGAGTTCCCCGGGATTCCCGTCGGCCTCCCCCTGGGTCTGGGCAGCCTGCGGTTCGAGGCGGCCGGACTGCGCGTGCCGGAAGGCAGTCGGCTGGTGCTCTACACGGACGGCCTCCTCGGGGCGGGGAAACGGGACGCCGACACCCGGCTGGAGCTGCTGCGCACCAGCCTGAGCCGCCCCGGGCGCAGCCCGGAGGAGGTCTGCGCCGACGTGCTCGAAACGATGCTGCCCACCCCTCCGAGCGACGATGTCGCCCTCCTCGTGGCCGGTACGCGCCTCCTCGACCCGGACCGGGTCGCCGACTGGGACGTGGCGCCGGCCCCTTCCGCCGTCGCCGAGGTCCGCAAGGGAGTCGCCCGCCGGCTCGCCGACTGGGGACTGGAGGAGGAGGCATTCACCACGGAACTGATCCTCAGCGAACTGGTCACCAACGCCATCCGCTACGGCGCCGCCCCGATCCGGGTGCGTCTGCTGTACGACCGCACCCTGATCTGCGAAGTCTCCGACACCAGCAGTACCGCTCCGCACCTGCGCCACGCGGCGACGACCGACGAGGGCGGCCGGGGCCTGTTCCTCGTCGCCCAGTTCGCCGAACGCTGGGGCACCCGCTACACCGACAACGGCAAGGTCATCTGGTCCGAGCAGACGACGGGCTCCGGGCAGCCGACGGGCGCGGGTGAACCGGCGGTGAGCGGGTGAGCGCCGGAGCACGCCCCCGCGAGTCGCCCGCGCCTGCCCGTGAACGCCGTGCCGGAGCCGGTTCCCGAGCCGGCGGCCTCCCTCCCGGCTTCAGTGCCGGGGGAGCCCGCCCCGGCCGGCCCGCGCCCCGGCCCGTTTCCGGTGCAGGGGGGAGCGTTCCTCCTCACCCATCCCGCCCCACACCCCGCTGCGCTGTCCGGACCGCAGCGCGTAGGCGAGGCACTGCCGGGTCACCGGGCAGCGTCCGCACACCTCCTTGGCCGCGGCCTGCTCGTCGAGTGCGGGGCCTTTGACGCCCACGGGGAAGAAGAGTTCGGGGTCGGTGTCCGCGCAGGCAGCCCTGCGTAACCACCTCTGGTCCAGTGGCAGCCCATCCATGCGCCGCCGGGTGCCCGTCCCGCCCCGGACCAAACCAGGTGCGCCCGCCCGGCCGGGGCCGGTGGTGCGGGCGACCAGGCATGACGGCGGCCGGAGGGGGGACCCGGAGCATCGGAGAGACCCGGTGACGAGGAGACGAGGAGAGAGACCATGCGCGCACTGACCTGGCACGGAAAGCGGGACGTACGGGTGGACACGGTGCCCGACCCGGAGCTGAAAGAGCCGACCGACGTGATCGTACGCGTCACCTCGTCCGGCATCTGCGGTTCCGACCTCCACCTGTACGAGGTGCTGTCCCCCTATCTGGACCCGGGGGACATCCTCGGGCACGAGCCCATGGGCATCGTCGAGGAAGTGGGCGCCGGCGTCACCGCGCTCGCGCCGGGCGACCGGGTCGTGATCCCGTTCAACGTCTCCTGCCAGCACTGCTTCATGTGCGAACAGGGACTGCACTCGCAGTGCGAGACCACCCAGGTACGGGAGCGCGGCACCGGCGGGGCGCTTTTCGGATACACCAAGCTCTACGGCCAGGTTCCGGGCGGACAGGCCGAGTTCCTGCGGGTTCCGTTCGGTGACAGTCTGCCGATCAAGGTGCCCGAGGGGCCGTCCGACGAACGGTTCGTCTACCTCTCCGACGTGCTGCCCACCGCGTGGCAGGCCGTCGAGTACGCGGCGATTCCGCCCGGCGGCACCGTGACCGTCCTCGGCCTGGGGCCGATCGGCGAGATGGCGGCCCGCATCGCCCTCCACCGGGGCGCGAGCCTGGTGATCGGCGTCGACCTGGTACCGGAGCGGCTGAGCCGCGCGGGCGCCCGAGGCGTCAGGACGCTCGACCTGCGCAGTCACGGGAAGAACCTCCCCGACGCCGTCCGCGATCTGACCGACGGCCGGGGCACGGACTCCGTGATCGACGCCGTCGGCATGGAGGCCCACGGCGCGCCCGTCGCCAAGGCCGCGCAGTGGATGGCCGGTCTGCTGCCCGACCCGGTCGCGCAACGGGTGATGGAACACGCCGGAGTCGACCGGCTGCACGCCCTGTACACCGCGATCGACGTGGTGCGCCGGGGCGGGACGATCTCCCTGTCCGGCGTGTACGGCGGCATGGCGGACCCGATGCCGATGCTGACGCTCTTCGACAAGCAGATCCAGCTGCGGATGGGCCAGGCCAACGTGCACCGCTGGGTGGGCGACATCCTGCCGCTCCTCGGCGACGAGGACCCGCTGGGGGTCGAGGGGTTCGCCACCCACACCATGCCGCTGGAGGACGGACCCCAGGCGTACAAGACGTTCCAGACGAAGCAGGACGGCATGATCAAGACCCTGCTCAAGCCTTGACCGAGGCCGGGGACACCGTAGTGGACGGCGGGCGGATCCGGTGGAGAACGGCGTCACCCGGCCCGGCGACGGGCGGCGACCGCCCGGTGCGTCTCCTCGGCGATCAGGTCCGCGTTGAGCGCCACGCCGGCGCGTACGCCCGCGCCGGCGGCGCCGACGACCTGCTCGGTCGGGTCGGCGACGTTGCCGGCCACCCACACCCCCGGCACTGCCGTCGCCCCGGTCGCGTCGGCGGCGGCGTAACTGCCGATGACGTGTCCGTCCCGCTCCTGCTCGGCCGTCTCCAGGCCCAGCGTGGTGAGGAAGCCGGCCCGTGCGGTGAAGCGCGGAGCGACCACGACGGCCCGGCAGGGGACCGCCTCGCCGCCGTCCGGGATCACCCCCGTGAGCCGGCCGTCCGTCACCTCCAGGCCCGCCACCCGGCCGTCCACCACGGCGATCTCGCGGGCGGCGAGCTGCTCGTACTCCTCGTCGTCCGGCTCGGGCGCGGTGTGCAGGAAGAGCGTCACGCCCTTGCTCCACTGCCGCCACATCAGTGCCTGGTGCACCGGGAGCGGCCCCGTGGCCAGGACGCCGATCGGCTCGTCGCGCACCTCCCAGCCGTGGCAGTACGGGCAGTGCAGCACCTCGCGCCCCCAGTGTTCGGCCGCACCGGGCACGTCGGGGAGCTCGTCGGCCAGCCCGGTGGTCACCAGCAGCCGGCGTGCCGTGACCGCCGGCCCGTCCTCGAGGACCACGCGGAAGTCCCCGTCGTCCAGGCGCTCCGCCGCCACGACGTTGCCCGTGACGGTCTCCCCGCCGTAACCGGCCACCTCCGCCCGCCCCTCGGCCAGCAGCTGGGCGGGGGCCACGCCGTCGCGCGTCAGGTAGCCGTGGGCGTGGGCCGCCGGCGCGTTGCGCGGCCGGCCCGAGTCGATCACCAGCACCGAGCGGCGCGCCCGGGCCAGGGTCAGGGCCCCGCTGAGCCCCGCGGCACCGCCACCGACGACCACAACGTCAAAAGTCATAGGCAGTACCCCCCTTTCACCGGAGATACTGCGCCCGGGCCCCGCCTTACGGGAGACATCCTTGCCGGTACGGCAGAAACGCCCCGGCCGGAAACGATCCGGCCGGGGCGCTCTCACCGCGTGCGAAGTGTGACTAGTCCTGCTCGGCTCCCGCCGGGAGCGTGCGCAGCTTCATCGTCGTGCTCGTGTTGAACGCCCAGTCCAGCATCTTCTTGGCGTCCGTGTAGCGGTTGGCGTCGTTCAGGACGACCCCCACGACCGTGCGGTCGCCCCGCTTGGCGGCGAACACCAGGCAGGGGCCCGCGACGGAACCCGTACCGGTCTTGATGCCGATGGCGCCGCTGTACGAACCGAGCAGCTGGTTCGTGTTGTACCAGGTGTAGACCCGGCCGTTGGTGGCCGTCTGCTTCGTGCTGGTCGCCTTCACGACCGCCCCGAAGGTCGAGTTCCCGATGGCGCGCCGGGCCAGCTTGGCCGAGTCCCGGGGCGTGGTCAGGTTGTTCCCGGCCTGCGAGATGCCGTCGAAGGAGTCGTACGCGGTGTTGCGCATCCCCAGGTCGGAAGCCTTCTTGTTCATC
Source organism: Streptomyces sp. NPDC003016 (assembly GCF_053591455.1). Taxonomy (NCBI): domain Bacteria; kingdom Bacillati; phylum Actinomycetota; class Actinomycetes; order Kitasatosporales; family Streptomycetaceae; genus Streptomyces; species Streptomyces sp. NPDC003016. The sequence continues at coordinate 29,258 of NZ_JBSFTV010000019.1, read as the reverse complement.
TTGGAGATGAACGACTTCGTGCGGGCCGCCTGGGTGCTGCCCGTGCCGAACGTGTCGGCGAGGGCGTACGCGGCGTCGCAGCCCGACGGCAGCATCAGCCCGTACAGCAGCTGACGAACCGACAACTTGTCGCCGGTGCGCAGATCGGCCGTGCTGGCGCCGTTGCGCGCGACGTAGTCGCGGTAGCTCTGCTTGACGGTGATCTTCTTGTTGAGGTCGACGCCCTGGGTCTCCAGCACCACGACAGCGGTCATGACCTTCGTCGTGCTGGCCATCTGCCGCTTGGTGTCGGCGGACTTGCTCCACAGCGTCTTGTTCGGCTTGCTGTCGAGCAGGAACGCGCCCTTCGCGGTGACGGAAGGACCAGTGGCCGCCTGCGCGGTGGTAGGTGTGATCACCGCGAACGCCGCCGCCGACGCGACCAGTGCCGTCCCCCACCGGCGGACCGATATGCCCCCTGATTTCACGTATGGTGCTCCGTTTCCCTCACTGTGCGAATACTGTCGAACGGCATGCTCGCATCAAGTCCGCCGCGCGGGAACGCTGGGGTGTGCGAAGGGCCGGTGACCCTCCTCTCACCAGGCGCCGGCGAACGGGCGCCGCCCGCCGTCCCCATCGCGCCGAGCCCGTACGCCTCGCGCCGGATCAGGCACACCACAGGCACACCACAGGCACGCCCGGATGGGCGCCGGTGACGAAGGGCCGCGAGAAGTGCCCGACGGCCACCGTCCGTTCGGACTCGGGCCCGACCACGGAGCCGGGGGAGTCGCACGGCGAGACGACGGGCGGGCGAAGGCGTCGCACGGCTTGGAGGATGCGGGCGGCCCTGTCGGCGGCGTCCCGGTCGATCGCGCCGCCCGGACGCTCCGGGTCGTCGGCGATCAGCCCCGCCGGGCGGCCCCCGACCCGTACGCGCCGTACGAGCGCGGTGACGGTCCCGGCGCCGAAACCGCGGCGCGGCTCCAGCGCCGGGCCGGTGTCCGCGCGCCCTTCGGCGGCGGTCCGCACGTCGTACGCGCGCCGCCGGTTCTCCGGAACCACGTGCCGCGGGAGCCGCTGGTGGGGCGCCTGACCGGGGTGGCGGCGGCGTACGCGATCCCGGAGATCGAGCCGGCCGGCGCCTTCCGGACGGCCGCCACCGGGGAGATGCCTTCCGGACGGCCGCCACCGGGGAGATCAGGAAGACGGCGCCGACGGAGCGGGCGACGGCGTCTGTGCGAGCCAGTCGTACCCGGCCCGCGCGGTGAACTCGCCCTGGCCGCCGGGGAAGAGCAGCCCGGCCGTGGCGAACGCCGGATCGTCCGCCGCCTCGCGCACAGAGGGAACGGCGACGCAGCGCATGCCCGCGGCGTGCGCCGCCGCCGCTCCCGCCGGGGCGTCCTCCAGGACCACGCAGTCGGCGGGGGCGGCGCCGAGCCTGCGGGCGGCCTCCAGGAAGACGTCGGGCGCGGGCTTGCCGTGCGGGACCTCCTCGGCGGAGACGACCGCGGTGATCAGGGCGTCCAGGCCGGTGCCCGCGAGCACCGCCTCGATGGCGGCGCGGGAGGAACCCGAGGCCACGATCATCGGGGTCCCCTCGGCGTGCAGCCGCTCCACGAACTTCCGCATCTCGGGGAACACCTCGGTGGCGGCGGCCGCCAGCTCCAGATAGAGCCGGTTCTTCCCGGCGAGCATCTCGTCGAGCGGCGCCGTGATCCCGTACTGCTCCCGCAGGGCCGCCAGCGTCTCGCGGGTGCCGATGCCGATGAAGCGGGTGTGCTCCTCCCAGGTGAAGTCCGCGACGCCGTACCGGGCGAGCAACTGCCGGCCCGCCCGGTGGTAGTTCGGCTCGCTGTCCACGAGGGTGCCGTCGAGATCGAAGATGACCGGGGTGCGGGGCGGGGTGCTCATGGCTCCAGCATGCCAAGCCGCCGGTCACCGCTGCTTCGCGGCCGCCCTGCCCACCGACTCGACCAGCGGAAGCAGCCGGTGCGGCACCCGCTCGCGCAGCGCCACCTCGGTCCGGGTCCGCACCACGCCGGGAATCTGGATCAGCCGCTGGATGACGTCCTCCAGGTGCCCGTTGTCGCGCGCCGCCACCCGCGTCAGCAGGTCGCCGCCGCCGGTGATGGAGAACGCCTCGATGATCTCGGGTACGGCCGCCAGCGCGTCGCCGACCTCGTCCAGGTGTCCCTGGGTGACCTCGACGTGCACGAAGGCGAGCACCGGGTGGCCGAGCGCGGCGGGGGACAGGGCCGGGCCCGTACCGGTGATCACGCCGTCGCGCTCCAGCCGGTCGAGCCGGGCCTGGAGCGTCCCGCGGGCGATGCCGAGGAGGCGGGCGTACTCGCGCACGCTGGTGCGCGGCTGCTCGATGAGCAGGCGCAGGATGCGGGTGTCGAGCTCGTCCACGGCCATGGTCCGTCGGCCTCCTTCTGGTGCGGATGTCCGTCTCTCGACTGTACCAACGGCCCAATACGGCCGAAGTGCGCTGAGCCACTGTTCCCTCTGGCCCTCCGCGCCCCCAACTCGCTGAAAACACACGGGAATTGTCGTGCGTGAAGCATTGACGAAACACAGGCGCGGCCCTAGTTTCATCGCGTCGTACTTCGTACGTCATATACGAGACGCGATACGTGAGATACGGAAGAGCGCCCATGCAGAGGAAGCCCAACAGGGTGGGGAGGGCGGCCGTGGCGTCGCTGACCGCGATGGCGCTCGCCGTGGCGGCGACGGCCTGCGCTGACGACGGCAGCGGCTACACCGGCGGGAAAGAGGGTTCCGGCAAAGGCGCGATCACCTTCTGGGACAACAACGGCGGCGCCCGCACGGCCGTGTGGCAGAAGATCATCGACGCGTTCGAGAAGGAGAACCCGGACATCGACGTCACGTACGTCCCGGTCCCCATCACGGATGTGCAGTCGAAGTACGACACGGCCATCGCGGGCGGCGGCCTGCCCGACGTCGGCGGTGTCGGCACGTCCTACCTCGCCGGCATGGTGGCGCGGGACGCGCTCGACCCGGTCACCCGGCGGATCGAGGACAGCGGCCTCCGGGGCAGGCTCTCGGAGAACATGGTCGAGAGCGTCGTGTCGGCCGGGGGCAGGGGCGAGGAGCTGTACTCCGTGCCGACCTCCGGGAACCAGGGCGTCCTCTGGTGCCGCACCGACCTGTTCCGGGCGGCGGGCCTGGAGGTGCCCGGCACGTGGGACCAGTTCTACAGCGCCGCCGAGCGGCTCACGAACACCGACCGGAACGAGTTCGGCTTCACCCTGCGCGGCGGCGCCGGATCGGTGGCCCAGGCGCTCGACATGATGTACGCGCAGTCGGGCATCGACACCTTCTGGAACGGCGACAGGACCACCGTCGACCACCCGGAGAACGTCAGGGCGCTGGAGAAGTACGTCGCCCTCTACGAGAAGGTGACGCCGTCGGCCGACCTGAACAACGACTTCGCCGGGATGGTCGCCCAGTTCGGCCAGGGCGAGATCGGCATGCTCCAGCACAACCTCGGGTCGTACACCGACCATGTGGAGGCGTTCGGCAAGGACCGGATCGACGGGTCCCCGCTGCCCCCGGCCACCGACGGCGGCCCGCGCACCGTCGTCTCCAGCCCCGTCGACGGTCTCGGTCTCTTCAGGAGCGGCAAGAACAAGGCGGCCGCCTGGAAGTTCATCGAATTCGCCGCGTCGCACGAGATGAACAGCCTCTGGAACCAGGAGGCCGGCTCCATCCCCGCGAACAAGGACGCCATGGGCGACGCCTGGATCAACGGCGTCGAGCCCGTCAAGGCGGCCATGCGGTCGCTGAACGACCCGCGGACGAAGGTCGTCCAGCTTCCGTACCACCTGCCGGACTGGAGCCACATCAGCAGGGCCGGCACCGAACTGGACTTCCAGGAACTGCTGCTCGGCGAGGTCACCGCCCAGCAGTTCGCGGACACGCTGGCCGACCTGCTCAACGAGTCCCAGGCGGAGTGGAAGCAGCAGCAAAAGCAACAGCAGTAACAGCAGCGGTAGCGGCAGCGTCCGGAGAGGCCGCACCGGCCCGAGAGTTGCGAACACAGTCCCGGAAAGGCACCCCGACATGCAGATGTCCCGCAGACGCCTGGCGGCGGCGGTCGCCGCGCTGCCCCTGGCCCTGGCCCTCTCGGAACCCGCGGGCGCCCTCACCCGTTCCGGCGGCGGAGACGGCAGGCACACCCGCCGCCGTACGATCCACATCGCCGGCGACTCGACGGCCGCACAGAAGACGGCGGACGCGGCCCCCGAGACCGGCTGGGGCACGGCCCTGCCGGTCTTCCTCACACCGCATCTCGACGTCGCCAACCACGCGGTGAACGGGCGCAGCTCGCGCAGCTTCGTGGAGGAGGGGCGTCTCGACGCGCTGTCCGGGGCACTGCGCCCCGGTGACTGGCTCCTCGTCCAGTTCGGCCACAACGACGCGAAGGACGACGACCGGCACACCGACCCCTGGACCACCTACCAGGACTACCTGAAGCGGTACGTGAAGGAGGCGCGCGACCGCGGGGCGCGGCCGGTGCTCCTCACCTCCGTGGAGCGCCGCAGGTTCGATGCCGGGGGCAGCGCCCTGCCCACCCACGGCGAGTACCCGGCAGCGATGCGCGCGCTCGCGGCCGCCGAGGGCGTGGCGCTCGTCGACACGCAGGCGGCGAGCCTCGCCCGGTGGCAGGTGCTCGGGCCCGAGCGCACCAAGGACCTCTTCCTCTGGCTCGGTCCCGGCGAGTCGCCCCACTACCCCGGGGGCAAGCAGGACAACACCCATTTCCGGCCTGCGGGCGCGATCGAGGTGGCGCGACTGGTGGCCGCGGGGCTGCTCGGCCGCGACGTGCTCACCCCCCGCCACGTCCGGCGGCTGGACGAGACGATCCCGCCCGAATGGATCACCTGGCCGAGCGTCGGCGGAACCGGCTGAACCGGCCGACTGGCCTCCCGCCGGGCCGGCCGGCCCGCCTCCCGCCGAGCCCGCCGGGCCGCCCGTCCCCGAGTCCACTTCCGGCGCCGTGGTCCGTTGGCCCGCATCGTGGCCGTGATCGACGGACTTTGCTGAGCCAATGGCGCAGTGGTTCGCGAATCACTTGAGCCACTGGGGTCGCAGATGTTCTGATGGAGAGGTCGATGGCGCCGCGGACTCCGTGGCGCCTTTTTCATGTCGGGCGAAGGCGGGGCGGAAAGCAGTGTTGAAGAGGATGTTCGTGGCGCCGGACCCTGGGTGGCTGCGGCTGCGCAGCGCCACCCGGTCCGTCCTCGGTATCGGTCTGGCGGTCGCCGTGTGCGGCCTCACCGGTCACACCCTCACCGCGGTCATCACCGGCGGACTCGCCGCGCTCCTCGCCCTCTTCACGGTCACCGACGCGACGGTCCGGGGCCAGGCCGTCACCACCGCCCTGCTGCCCGCCGCCGGCTTCCCGGTGCTCGCTCTCGCGGCAGGGCTGCACGACGTACCGCTCCTGCGCGACGTGGCGTTCCTGGCCGTCGCCGGCCTCGGGGTGTACGCCCGGCGCTGGGGACCGCGGGGCCACTCCCTGGGCGTCTTCGCCTTCATGACCTTCTTCGTGGCGCAGTTCCTGCACACGGTGCCCGGACAGCTGCCCGGCCTGTACTCCGCCGTCGCCCTCGCGCTGCTCACCTCCTCGGGCGTCCGTTTCGGCCTGTGGTGCTACGAGCGGCGGCTGCCGCCGCCCGTCGCCGCCCCGGCCCTGCCGGCCGGATCGGGCCTCGCCCGGATCACCACCCGCCAGGCGGTCCAGGTCGTCGTCGCGGGCGGGTTCGCCCTCGTGGTGGGCCAGGTCCTGTCCGAGGGACGCTGGTACTGGGCCGTCGGCGCCGCCTGGTGGATCTTCGTGAACACCTCCTCGCGGGGCGAAACCCTGATCCGCGGCTTCCGGCGCGTCCTCGGTACGGTCGTCGGCATCGCCGCCGGCCTCCTCCTCGCCCTGCCGCTGCACGGAGCGGTGGCCCCCACGGCCGCGCTCGTGGCGGTGTGCGTCTTCGGGATCTTCTACACCGCCCCGGTCTCGTACAGCTGGATGATGACCGCGGTGACACTGATGGTGGCCCTGCTGTACGGACTGCTGGGGGTGCTGGAGCCGGGCCTGCTCGCGCTGCGTCTCGCGGAGACCGGCGTCGGCGCCGCGGGCGCGGTGCTGGCCGTGGCCTTCGTACTGCCCGTCACGACGCACGCCGCGACCAACGCCTGGATCGAACGCGCCGTGCACAGCGTGCACGGCTGCACCACCGCCGCCGCGCGCCGCCTGGCCGGCGACCCCGACGCCGACCCGGCTCCGCTCGCCGCCGAGCTGGAGGTGGTGCTCGGCAGGGTGCGGCTCTCCCTGGCCCCGCTCGTCCACCCCCTGAACCCGCTGCGCGGCCGCAAGGCCCGCGCCCGCCGGATCCTGGCCCTGCTGGACGACTGCGCCCGTGAGGTGCGCGGGCTCGCCTCGGTCGCGGCCGACCCGCAGGCGTCGCACGACGCCCGCCTGGCAGCGGCCTGCTGGCGCGTGGAGGCCGCCGTCGAGGCCCTGGTGCCGCCCGGCGGCCGGCCGGCCACCGCGCCGGCGCCCGGGGCCCGGACCCCCGTCGCCCACCACCCCGGCGCCGAGGCCGCGCTGCACCACCTGCACGGACTGGAGAGGGCGCTCGCCGACCTCGCCACGCCCCTGCGCACCTCACCGCGCGCACCGCTCGTCCCGTCCTAGGCGCCCGGACCGGCTGCTAGCGTCTGCCCGGCAGGATGTGATCAAAGCTGTCACGGCTCTCGCGGCTGTGCGCGGTCAACTGGCGGAAAGGGGCTCCACGGTGAGCAGCAGCAACGAGGCCGGGCGGGCGTTCATAGGGTCGTTCACCTCGGCAGGGGGGCGCGGGATCGTCGCCGCCGCCGTGGACCGGGAGACGGGCGCACTGACCGTGCTGGGGGCCACCGACGCCGTCGCCGACCCGTCGTTCCTCGCACTCGCTCCCGACGGCACGGTCCTGTACGCCGTGAGCGAGACCGAGGACGGGGCGGCCGCGGCCTTCGACGTGACCGGCGACGGCGCCCCGCTCCCGGTCGGCGGGCCGGTGGCCGTGGGCGGCGCCGCCCCCACCCACCTCGCGCTCGCCGACGGGCACCTGGTGACCGCCAACTACGGCTCGGGCAGCGTCACGGTGCTCCCCGTCGGCGCGGACGGCGCACCGGAGGAGGCCACCGGCGTACTGCACCACCGCGGCAGCGGTCCGCGCCAGGACCGCCAGGGCGGGCCGCACGCCCACCAGGTGCTGCCCGACCCCACGGGACGGTGGGTGCTCAGCGTCGACCTCGGCACCGACTCCGTACGGATCTGCGAACTCACCGCGCCCCCCGGGACGCTGCGCGTGCACACCGAGACCGCGCTGCGGCCGGGCACCGGACCCCGTCACCTTGCCTTCCACCCCGACGGCGGCCATGCGTACGTCCTGGGCGAGCTGGAGCCGGCCGTCACCGTCTGCCGCTGGGACGCCGAGTCCGGAGTGCTCGTACCGCTCGGCGAGACCCCTGTCGTGGAGCCGGGCACGGACGTGGTGACGTACCCCTCCGAGGTCGTCGTCGCCCACGACGGGCGCTTCCTGTGGGTGGCCAACCGCGGGCACGACAGCATCGCCGTGCTCGCGCTCGACGCGTCGGGGGCGGAGGCGGAGTTCGTGACGACGGTGGAGTGCGGCGGCCACTGGCCGCGCGACCTTGCCCTGGACCCCTCGGGGAGCAGGCTCTACGCCGCCAACGAGCGGTCGGGGGACGTCACCTGGTTCGACATCGACCAGGAGACGGGCATCCCGCGCAGGGCGGGCTCCATCGAGGCGCCCGCGGCCTCCTGCGTCGTCTTCGGCTGACACACGCGGCTGACACACGCGGCTGACACACGCGGCCGGCACACGCGGCCGGCGCACGGGGCCGGACACACGGCAGAGGGCCCGCACCGGTCACCCGGTGCGGGCCCTCTGCCGCTCTCCCCCGCTCCGTACCGCGGTCGGCGTGCGGCAGGAGGAGATCGCTCAGTGGACCGGCATGCCCTGCGCGAGCTGCTGCGGGGCGATGCCCAGAGCCGTCGTGTAGTGCGACAGGGCGAGCTTGCCGATCGCCGGGTAGGCGCCCAGCGGCTCGGCGGTCGCGCAGTCCGCCTCCTTGACGGCCGCGTCCAGGAGGCTGTCGGGAACCTCGGGGCCGATCACGTAGGGCGCCAGGGCGAGCTGGGCCGAACCGGAACCGCGCAGCTGCTCCGCGACGGCGGCGACCGAACCCTCCTCGTCCAGCGCGGCCGCCATCACCGGTACGGCGAGGCGCGCGGCCAGCAGCATGCCGGTGATGCCGGCGGCCTGTACGGCCTCGTCGCCGCCCACGGTGGCCAGGATGATGCCGTCGGCCGCAGTGGTGACCGTGAACAGCCTGGCGCGGTCGGCGCGGGCCAGACCGGTCTCGGAGAGGCGCACGTGCAGGGCCTCGGCGAGCAGCGGGTGCGGGCCGAGGACGTCGGTCAGCTCGACAGCGGTGCGGCTGTCCATGACGGCCTGCCGTATGCGGCGCATCAGGGCGCTCTCGGGGCCGGCGAGGAGCGGCACCACGACGGCGGCCGGACCCTGCGGCTCGGCCGCCTCGCGGCCCGCGGCGAGCGCCTGCTCGTAGCGGGCGGTGCGCTCGGCGGCGGTGCGCGCGAGGACACTCTCCAGCGTGGGGTACTCGTCGTCGTCGCCGTCGAGGTAGCCGATCCTGGCGTCGAGGCCGGGCAGCTCGGAACGGGCGATACTGACGACTTCCTCCGCCAGGCCGCGCGACGCGCTGCCCGGGGTGCCGGGGACGGCGAGGACGAACGCGGGCGCGCCCTCGGGCGCCACCACGGGTTCCGGCCGGCGGTGCCGTCCGGGCTGGCGGGGTCGCGGCATTCGTACAGGCAGGCCGGATGCGGGCCCAGTGGGGGAGCTCATGGCGCCGCATGCTACTGCGTTCGGGTGGTGTCCTGTTCGGGGAGGGGGCGTTCGAGCGGTGTCTGTACCGGTTTATCCCGTGAGTCGTTTTGAGTTCGGATAACCTGCTCTGTCGGTACGTGCAGCAGGCGCCCGTCGACCGGCAGCCGAAGGCCGTCCGTGGCAAGCGAAGCGGCGAGGCGCACGGCTCCGGCCAGCGGGTCTCCCGCGGCCGGGACGGTACGCGCGTGCGGCAGCCGCTCGGCGAGTGCGGCCCGCAGGGGTACGAGCAGCGCGTCGCCCGTCCTGAACAGGCCGCCGGTGAACGCGACGTCGCACTCCCCGGACGGCGGGCAGACGGCGGCGGCGGCGTCGGCGATGTGCCCGGCCGCCTCCCGCAGGATGCCCGCCGCGACGGGGTCGGCGGGGTCCGCGGCGGCGCAGCGGGCCACTTCCGGCGCGAACGAGGCGAGTACGGCGGGCCGGTCGGTGCGCGGGTAGAGCAGGCCGGGCAGTTCGGGTGCGGGCCCGAACACCGCTTCCACGCGGGCCAGCAGGGCGGGGGAGCCGCCGCGCCGCCCGTCGTGGGCGCGCATCGCCGCTTCGAGCCCGGCCCGGCCGATCCAGGCCCCGCTGCCGCAGTCGCCGAGCAGGTGCCCCCAGCCGTCGGCCCTGCGCCAGGCGGACAGGTCCGTACCGAGCGCGATCAGCCCGGTTCCGGCCGCGACCACCGCACCCGGCCGCAGGCCGAGCGCTCCGGCGTACGCCGTGACGGCGTCGGCGGCCAGCGCGAGACGCCGTACCCCCAGCGCGCTCTCCAGCGCTCCGGGCAGCCGGGCGCGCAGATCGCCGCCGAGAGTCGCCATTCCGGCGGCGCCGACCGCGACGGCACCGATCGTGACGGGGGATGCGGCGCCGTCCCCGGCGCCGTCGAGGAGCGCGCGCGCCATGGGCAGCAGTTGGTCCAGCAGGTGCGCCGCGTCGATTCCGGCGGGGCCCGTCCGTACGGGCTCACGCGACACGGCGGTCCCCGTGCTCCCGACGGCCCCGGCGTCCGAGGCGTTCGCGAGCGCCACCCGCAGCCCCGATCCGCCGGAGTCGACCCCCAGCACCCACGGGGTCACGGCAGCCATCGGTCCGCCGGCCGCACCCCGAGTGCCGCGGAGGAGATCAACCCCACGGCCCGGTCGATGAGTCGAGGACGCCGTTTCCCGAACGAGGGGGCCGGGCCGCGCCGATGACGGATGCCGGGCGGCTTGACCGCTGGGCGCAACGGGCACCGCTGCTTTCCGGCGAACGCCCGCGTGACCCCCATGAACCGTCTCCAGGAAGAACAGGAAGAAGAGGCAGTGACGGCGGCAGCCTATCCCGGGCCCTGTACTCCTTGGCCCTGTACTCCTTGGCCCTGTACTCCCGGGTCTTGGGATCCCGGGTCTTGGGATCCCGGGCTTTGTACTCCCGGGCCGGTTCGCCGTCGGCGCCGGTGCCGGCGCCGAGGGGGCCGGGACGGATCCGCCAGCCTTCGCTCGGGCCGCACTGCCGCGCCGGGCGCGTGCCGTTGGAGTGCGTGCCGCTGGGTGCGGGAGCGCGTCCAGTACGCCAGTAGAGTGACGTTCCGTGGCAGCACTACCGTTGAACGAACTTGTCGAGCCCGGATGGGCGGAGGCGTTGCGCCCCGTCGCCGGGCGCATCGCCGCGATGGGCGATTTCCTGCGTGCGGAAATCGCAGCCGGCCGTACCTACCTGCCTGCCGGAGCACATGTCCTGCGCGCCTTCCAGCAGCCCTTCGACGAGGTCCGTGTCCTGATCGTGGGGCAGGACCCGTACCCGACCCCGGGAATGGCCATCGGGCTGAGCTTCGCGGTCGCGCCGGACGTCTCCCCTGTGCCCGGCTCCCTGGAGAACATCTTCAGGGAGCTGCACACGGACCTCGGACTGCCCCGGCCCTCCAACGGTGATCTGACGCCCTGGACGCGTCAGGGTGTGCTGCTGCTCAACAGGGCGCTCACCACGGCACCCCGCAAGCCCGCGGCCCATCGTGGCAAGGGCTGGGAGGACGTGACCGAACAGGCCATCCGCGCTCTGGTGGCCCGTGGCAAGCCGCTGGTCCCGGTGCTGTGGGGGCGTGACGCCCGTAATCTGCGGCCGTTCCTCGACGGCTTGCCGGCGATCGAGTCCGCCCACCCCTCCCCCCTGTCGGCGGACCGCGGCTTCTTCGGTTCGCGGCCCTTCAGCCGTACCAATGAACTCCTGGTCCGCCAGGGGGCCCAGCCGGTGGACTGGCGGCTTCCGTAGGACAGCCGTCCGGCGTACGAGCGGCCGGGGCATCCGCCGAGGCCGGGACCGGGGCCGAGATCGAGGCCGCGTTCCGCAGGGGGCGTGCGGGTCTCGACGCGAGTGCGGCCTTGCTGCACACTGACCGGCACGGCGGAGAAGACGGCCGTCAGGTGATCCGCCCCGGGCGGGGGCGCAGCGACCGGCAAGCAGCGGGAGCGCCGGTGGAACACTCGCTCGTACAGGAATCCGGGCAGGACGGGCGCGAACCGTCGCCGGGGGCGCCCCGTGCACACGGCCGGAGCCGTACGGACACTCTGCCGAAGAGCCCCGCTTCACCGGAGTTCCGGACGGCGCGGCCCGCAGCGCCCCGCACATCGAGCGGTTCGCGCCCAGGGACCTCGGCCCGGCCGGCCCACATGCCCCGGCCGGCCCACATGCCCCGCACGGCCCACATGCCCCGCACGGCCCACATGCCCCGGCCGGCCCGCACGCCCCGGCCGAGTCCTTCGAGGTCGAACTGGCCCGGAGCGGCATCACGGTGGCCGTCCCGCCGGACAAGACCGTCCTCCAAGCGGTCGAGGAAGCCGGCGCGCAGGTGCTGTCCTCGTGCCGGGAGGGCACCTGCGGCACCTGTGAGACCGCCGTTCTCGACGGGACCGTGGACCACCGCGACTCCCCGCTCACCCCTGCCGAGCAGGGAGCGCACGACACCATGTTCATCTGCGTCTCGCGCGCTGCCTGCCCCCGCCTCGTCCTGGACCGGTGACGCCCGGATGTCCCGGCCGGCCCGCGTCGGTCAGCCGACGACCGCGGCCCGTACGCACAGCACGTCCGGCAGGTGGGAGGCGAGCAGTTGCCAGCTGTCCCCGTCGTCCGCGCTCGCGAAGAGCTCGCCGTTGCGATTGCCGAAGTACACCCCCGCAGGGTCGGCGTCGTCCGTACAGAGCGCGTCGCGCAGCACCGTCCCGTAATGCGGCTCCTGCGGCAGGCCGGCCGACAGCGGCTCCCAGCTCCTGCCCGCGTCCCCGGTCCGGTAGACCCGGCACCTGTTGCCGGCGGGCACCCGGTCGGAGTCCGCGGTGATGGGGAAGAGGTACGCCGTGTCCGCGCGGTGCGGATGCGCCGCGGCGGCGAAGCCGAACGTCGAGGGCAGCCCCGCCCCGATGTCGGACCAGCTGGCCCCGGCGTCGTCGCTGCGGAACACCCCCCAGTGGTTCTGCAGGTACAGCCGGTCGGGGTCGGCCGCGTCCTGGGCGATCTTGTGTACGCACTGGCCGAACTCGGGGTCGGGGTCGGGCAGGAACACCGCCGACACCCCCTTGTTGGACGGAGCCCAGCTCGCCCCGCCGTCCAGCGTGCGGAACACCCCGGCCGTGGACACCGCGACCGTCACGGCCCGGGTGTCACGCGGATCGGTGACGATCGTGTGCAGCCCTTCGCCGCCACCGCCCGGCACCCACTGCGAGCGCGTCGGGTGCTCCCACAGCGGCCGTACGAGCTCGAAGGACTCGCCGCGGTCCTCGGACCGGAACAGCGCGGCCGGCTCCGTGCCCGCGTACACCACGTCGGGCGCCTCGGGTCCCGCCGGACGCAGCTGCCAGACCCGCTCCAGCGACGCACCGGTGAACTCCGGGAACTTCACGGCCGGCCGCTTCGGTTCGACCCAGGTCGCGCCCAGGTCGTCGGAGTGGAAGACCGAGGGGCCCCAGTGCGCGCTGTCCCCGCCGGCGAGCAGCCTGGGTACCGCGCCGCGGGTGTCGATGGCCAGCGAATACACCGCCTGCGCGTTGAAATGCGGCCCGTCGAACTCCCACCCGCCGCCGCGCCTGCGGCCGATGAAGAGCCCTTTTCGTGTTCCCACGGTGAGCAGTACGTCGGACATGGCCGACACCTCCAGGACGCCGTTGTCTCAGATACGGGGCCAGTGTGCACCCGACCACTGACAGTGGCCCTCGGAGCGGGCGTCGCCGCAGTTCGGGCGGCACGCGGGGCGCCCCGGTCCACATGGCGCCCCCGGCCGGAACCGGACGGTACGGCGCGGTCGTGGTAGTGGGGAAGCGATCAGCGGTACCGAGGCGAGGGGAGTGCGCCGGTGACCGGTGCGACGGTACGGATCGACGGGGACAGCCTGCTGCTGCCGGGCGGGGTACGGGTGTGTTCCGTACGTACGCTGCGCCTGCCCGGGAAGGGGACGCACCCGCTGCCGCCGGGCCTGGGAGACTTCCCGTTGCGCAGGGTCGAGGACTACGCCGGCGCGGTGCCCCGGGAGTGGTCGGCCAGGGGCGGCGTCATGCTGCCCGTGTACCTGCGGGAGGCGATGTGGCTGAGTTTCGCCGGGACCGCGGAGCCGGGCGCCCTCCAGGTGGGGGTGGGGAAGGTGTGCGCGGTCTCGGGGAAGGCGTGGAGCGGCAGGCTGTCACGGAATCCGCAGAACTACCTGGCGCTGCCGCGCCAGCCGTGGCTCGACGGGATCAACTCCGGGACGGGCACGGTGCGGCAGTTCGTCGCGGTGCCGCTGGGGATGGGCGCGACCGTGGAGGGCCAGGTCACCGGCGAGGAGAAGTGGGGCGGGCTGCAACTGCAGGCGTGGCCGCTCAAGGACGGCCCGCCGGCGGCGTGGCGGCAGGAGCAGAGGCGGGCGGCAGGAGCAGAGGCGGCCGGCGGAGCAGTCGGCCCGGGCGGAGAACCCCGGCCTGACGGCCGCGTTCGGCGCGGCGGCCCCGGCGGCCGTCACACCGGGCCCGGCCCCGATGTCCGCGGGGCCCGGCAGCAGGCCGGGCGGTGCGCCCCGGCCCCGGGCGGCGGCGATGGGGTGGGGCGTGGGCGGCTCCATGCGCCAGGAGGTCTACAAGGACGACCGGCCCGCTTCCGACTGGGCCGACGAGCCGTCGGTCCGGGTCTTCGTCCCCCTGGTGGCGCCCCCGGACTGGCGGCGCATCACCGGTGAAGAGCCTCCGCCGTCCCCCGTGGACCGGGCCGCGTACACCCGGGCGGGCCTGCCCTGGTTCGACTACTACGGCGCCGACGACGAGGACCTTGCCGCCACGGACACCCTGGGCGGCGTGCAGCCGGTCGGCGAGCGGCTGGGCGAGGACCACACGCCGTGGCAGCAGCCGTCACCGCACCAGGTGAAGCCGCTCGGTGACGCGCCGGGCAAGCCGGTGACCGACGGCGACTGGTAGCGGCCGGGGCACGGGGAGCCATCCGCGAGGCCGCGATCCGCGAGGCCGGGGACCTGAAGCCGTGGCAGGGATCCGGAAGCCGGTGACCGGGGGATCATGGAGGGCGTTCCCGAAGCACCCATCGGCACGGTCACGGTGGGCGCGCAGGCCTGAGGAGAGAAACATGCCCGACATCCGCATGCACACCACCCCGGACGGTCCGGCGGCCCTCGTCGAGGTCGCCCCGGGGCCGTCCGTGAACGCGGAGGCGGGGCAGATCCACATCGGTGCGCGGGGCAGCGCCTACGTCCCCCTGGTGGCCACTCCCGCGCAGGCCCGGGAGCTGGCCGCGGCGCTTGTGCGGGCGGCCGACGCGGCGGAGGCGCAGGCCGAGGACACGTACCCGACCGTCAAGGCCGGCGAGCTGCGCCGCGGTGACGTACGCGGCGGGGAGCGCACGCTCACGGTGGACCGCGTCAGAACCGACGGCGACACCGTCCACGTCACGTGGACGTCGGACGTCGGGCGCCACTGGACCCAGAGCTACCCCGCGGACGCGGAGATCGGCCTCCGGCGCCGCGCGTAATCCGCTGCGGAGAATTTCCTCATGGTGCAGGGGAGTTGACCTTCCGCGGGCATCTGCCTATGTTCTCGTTCGGCATTGTGGTCAATGTCCGATATTTCGAACGAAACACCAGGAGCCCAGATGCAAGGTCCGAGAAGGCCCGGACGCGGTCTCGCCGTCGCGGCCGTCCTCACCGGTCTGACGGCCGCACTCGTCGTCGCACCCACCGAAGCCCCGGCCGCGGCGGAAGCGGCCGACTACTCGATCGAGGTCGACCCGGCCGGCACCGGGCCCGCGATCGACGACTCGATGTACGGCGTCTTCTACGAGGACATCAACCACGCCGCCGACGGCGGCCTGTACGCCGAACTCGTGCAGAATCGTTCCTTCGAGTACGACCCCGTCGACAACCGCGCGTACACCCCGATGACCGCCTGGAGCGAGACCGCGAGCGGCGCGGCGACCGGCACGGCGCGCGTCGTGGACGACGGCGGGCGTCTGAACGAGCGCAACCGGCGCTACCTGCGGCTCGACCTCAACGGCGACGGCGACGGCGGCGACCGCTTCGGCATCGCGAACTCCGGCTACAACGCGGGGATCGCGGTGCAGGCCGGCAAGAAGTACGACTTCTCGGTGTGGGCGCGCACCGACCGGGCGGGCGGCACGCCGCTCAGCATCGAACTGCGCGACGGATCCACCCTGGTGGCGAAGCCCCTGCGCATCACGGCACGCGGCGACCGCTGGACCAAGTACACCGGCACCCTCACCGCCCGCACGACCGGCGACGCCGGCCGGCTCGCCGTCACCGCCGGCGGCAGCGGCACCGTACGGCTCGACATGGTCTCGCTCTTCCCCCGCGACACCTACAAGGGCCGGCCGAACGGCCTGCGCAAGGACCTCGCCGAGAAGACAGCCGCCCTGAAGCCGGGCTTCCTGCGCTTCCCCGGCGGCTGTCTGGTCAACACCGGCAGCCACGAGGCGTACGAGGCACCGGACTTCGAGCGCAAGCGGTCCTACCAGTGGAAGGACACCGTCGGCCCGGTCGAGGAGCGGGCGGTGAACGCCAACTTCTGGGGTTACAACCAGACCTACGGCCTCGGCTACTACGAGTACTTCCAGTACGCCGAGGACATCGGCGCGATGGCCCTGCCCGTCGTCCCCGCCCTCGTCACCGGCTGCGGCGAGAACAAGGCGACCGACGACCCCGCGCTGCTCCGGCGCCACATCCAGGACACGCTCGACCTCATCGAGTTCGCCAACGGGCCCGTGTCCTCCCCGTGGGGCAAGAAGCGGGCGCAGATGGGCCACCCCAGGCCCTTCGGCCTGACCCACCTGGAGGTCGGCAACGAGGAGAACCTCCCCGACGAGTTCTTCGCGCGCTTCACGGAGTTCCGCAAGGCCATCGAGGCGAAGTACCCGGACATCACCGTCATCAGCAACTCCGGCCCCGACGACAGCGGCACCACCTTCGACCGCGCCTGGCAGCTGGGCCGCGACGCCGGTGTCGCCATGATCGACGAGCACTACTACAACAGCCCGCAGTGGTTCCTGGAGAACAACGACCGCTACGACGCCTACGACCGCAAGGGCCCCAAGGTCTTCCTCGGCGAGTACGCGTCCCTGGACAACCGCTTCTCCAACGCCCTCGCCGAAGCCGCCTACATGACCGGCCTCGAACGCAACGCGGACGTCGTCAAGCTCGCCTCGTACGCCCCGCTCCTCGCCGACACCAACGACGCGCAGTGGCGGCCCGACATGATCTGGTTCGACAACACCGCCTCGTGGGGCAGTGCCAGCTACGAGACGCAGAAGCTCTTCATGAACAACGTCGGTGACGAGGTGGTACCGAGCCGCGCGTCCGGGACCCCCGCCGTCAGCGGTCCGATCACCGGTGCCGTCGGCCTGTCCACCTGGGCGACCGCCGCCGCGTACGACGACGTGCGGGTCACGTCGGCGGACGGCGCGAGCCTGTTCGCCGACGACTTCTCCGGCGGTGACAGCCGCTGGACGAAGGCGGCCGGCACCGGCTCCTGGTCCGTCCAGGACGGGGCGTACGTCCAGTCCGACGCAGCCGCCGAGAACACCCTCGTCACGGCGGGCGATTCCTCCTGGCACGACTACGACCTGAAGCTGAAGGCCACGAAGAAGTCCGGCAAGGAGGGCTTCCTCGTCGCCTTCGGAGTCAAGGACACCGGCAACCACTACTGGTGGAACCTCGGCGGCTGGGGCAACACCCGCTCCGTCGTGGAGAAGGCCGCGGGCGGTGCCAAGCAGACCCTCATCGAGCGCGGTACGACCATCGAGAGCGGCCGTACGTACGACATCGAGGTCAAGGTGCGCGGCCGGCAGGTGACCCTGTTCCTGGACGGGAAGGAGTGGGGCAGCTTCACCGACGACAAGACCGCCGAGCCCTTCCGTCAGGTCGTCACCCGCGACAAGGCCACCGGCGAGCTCATCGTCAAGGTCGTCAACGCCCAGGACGCCCCCGCCCGTACGGAGATCGACCTCGGCCGCCACGCCGACGTGGCGTCCAAGGCGCGGCTGACCACGCTCCAGGGCGCCCCGGACGCGGTCAACACCTCCACCGACCGGCCGATCAGGCCCCGCAGCTCCACTCTCGACGGGGTCGACGACACCTTCACGTACACCTTCCCCGCGCACTCCGTCACCTTCATGCGCGTCAAGACCGGCTGACACCCGGCCCGACGCGGTCCGAAGCCCCCTGCCGGAACCTGATCCGGCAGGGGGCTTCAGTGGTGTGCCCAGTGGTGTGCCCAGTCGTGTGCTCAGCGATGTGCCGTTCCCCGACGGCCTCTTCGGATCAGTCCTTCCCGGGAGCGGTGACGGGGAACCGGTGGAGAGCCCCGGGCAGCCGGGAGCCGAGCGGCGACATCCCGCCGTCCGCGCCGTGCCGGGCGAGCAGATCGAGTACGAGGCGTCCCCGGCGTACGCGCTCACGGGCGCCGGCCAGCGCGGTGTCGCGCAGCTGGGCGCCGTACGGGTAGATGCCGGGGGACTTCGAAAGCCCGAACTTCAGGTAGAGCGGCGCGCCGCGCCGGATCAGCTCCGCCGCCTCGTACATCCGGATGTAGCCGCCGAGGTCGTCGGGTGCCTCCACGTAGAGGTCCATGGGGGCGCGGCTGACCCGGCGGATCTCGGTGAAGTGGGCGAGGGCGAGGTCGGAGGGGATGTTGACGGAGTCCGCCCCGAGCCTCTCGTACACGGCGTACGAAGCCGGGTTGACCGGGCCGATCAGCGCGGACACCTTGAAGGTGGTGTCGGCGGGCAGCAGGCCGTCGGTGCGCAGCCGGTGCAGCGTCCACAGCACGCCCTCGTCGGCGACCAGCAGGCACCTGACCCCCAGCGCCGATGCCCGCAGGGCGTCTTCGACACATCCGGCCAGGGCGTCGTGGCCGCGGGCGCGGAGCCCCGCGCCGCCCGAGTCGGTGCGGGTGGCCGCGCCGGTGTCCCAGGTGCCGCGCGGCCCGGTGAACAGGCAGAGCTCGATGTCGCGTTCCGCGCAGGACTCCACCATCTCGGTGATGTCGGCGTCGGTGAGCATCCAGATGCCGCTGCCCTGGCTGACGCGGTGGACCGGGACGTCGAGGCGCGAGCTCTCCTTGAGTACGACGGCGAGCGCCTCCGGGCCCTCCACCGAGGGCACCTCGGTGCGCCAGGTGCCGCCGTCGGGGAACGCGTGCGGGGAGGAGTCCGCGGGGTTGTCGTCCGGTGTGGCGTGGCCGATGCGGGCGAGGGCGTCGGCGCCGGGGCGGCGGGGGGCTGACGGGGCTGTCACGGAACTCCTTGGTTCGGCGTCTCGGTCAAGATTCGGTTCGTGGCGCACACCTGCGCGCCGGTCCTGGTCACTGCCGGGCGGCTTCGGCCGCGCCGGGAGGGAGGGGTCTGCGGCCGCTCACGACGGCCGCAGCAGCACCTTCCCGGTCTTCGGATCGCCGCCCCCGACCAGCGCCACCGCATCGCCGAACCGCTCCAGCGGGAACTCGTGGGTGATCAGCGGCCGCGGATCGATCAGCCCGGAGCCGAACGCCCGTACGGCGAAGGCCCAGGCCGACGACGGCGCCCCGAAGACGGACCGCACGGTCAGCTGGCTCAGTGACAGATGCACCAGATCGATCCCCGTCGCGCCCGCGGTGAAGATCCCGGTGAGGATCACCCGGCCGCCCCGGCGGGCCAGCAGGCAGGACGAGGCCGCGGTGGAAGGCGCCCCGGCGGTCTCGAGGACCAGGTCGTAGCGGCCCGCGAGGTCTTCCGCCTCCTCGGGCGTACGCGCGTGGGTCGCCCCGAACTCCAGCGCCTGAACGGCCCGTTCCATGCGCGGGTCGAACACCGTCAGCTCACCGGGGCTCGCGGCCGCCAGCAACTGCACGGCCAGCAGCCCGAGCGTGCCCGCGCCCACCACGGCCACCCGCTCGCCCGCCCCGGCCTGCCCGGCCCGTACGGCGGAGGCGACCACTGCGGCCGGCTCCAGGAGCGCGGCGGCCCGCAGGTCGGCGTCGTCGGCGAGCGGATGCAGCAGCCGGGCGGGCACGGCGACATGGTCGGCGAAGGCGCCGGGCCGGGTGAAGCCCGTCTCGTCGTACCCCGAGGCGCACAGCGACGTGTCGCCGCTGCGGCACCGCTCGCAGGCGCCGCAGGACCGGAACCCCTCGGCGACGGTCCTGCGCCCGAGGAGCCCCGTGTCGACCCCCTCGCCCACCGCCTCGACGGTCCCGGACCACTCGTGCCCGGGAATCACCGGATAGCGCACGTATGCCGCGTCGCGATGGCCGTCGTACACCTCGCGGTCGCTCATGCAGATCCCGGCGGCGGCGACCCGCACCACCACCTCGCCGGGGCCCGGCTCGGGCGGCGGCCCCGTCACCAGCCGGTGCGAGCCGGGCCGCTCGACGACGATCGCGCGGCTGTTCACCCGCTCTTCCTCTGCTCCCAGCCCTCGGCCCACAGATCGAACTTGGCCTGCTGCTGCGGGAACTCGGCCGCCGCCGCCACGTCGAGCTCCACGCCGAGGCCGGGCGCGTGGGAGACCTCGAAGTAACCGTCGACCACCTCGGGCGCTCCGCGCACCACCTTCTTGATCTCCGCGTCGGCGAAATCGTTGAAGTGTTCGAGGATTTTGAAGTTCGGGGTGCAGGCGGCCAGTTGGAGGCTCGCCGCGGTCAGTACGGAGCCGCCCACGTTGTGCGGGGCGATCTGCACGTAGTGCGTCTCGGCGGTCGCGGCGAGCTTCCTGGCCTCCAGGATGCCGCCGATGTGTCCCACGTCCGGCTGGATGATGTCGGCGGCCTGCGACTCGAACAGCTCGCGGAACTCGATCCGGTCATGGATGCGCTCCCCGGTGGCGAGGGGCATGTCCACCTTGGCGGCGACCTTCTCCAGTGCCTTGAGGTTCTCCGGCGGCACCGGCTCCTCCAGCCAGGCGGGCGCGAAGGGCGCCAGCTCGCGGGCGAGCCGCACCGCCGTTGCGGGGGAGAACCGTCCGTGCATCTCCAGCATCAGCTCGGTGTCCGGGCCGATCGCGTCCCGTACGGCCTCGATCAGCGACACCGCGTAGAGCGTGCCGGCGTGGTCGAGCTCGTAGTGCCCGGTTCCGAACGGATCGATCTTCAGTGCGCGGTAACCGCGCTCGACGACCGTCTGCGCGGCCTTGTGGTACGCCTCGGGAGTGCGCTCCGTGGTGTACCAGCCGTTGGCGTACGCCTTGACCCGGTCGGTGACCTTTCCGCCGAGCAGCTGCCAGACCGGTACGCCGAGTGCTTTGCCCTTGATGTCCCAGCAGGCCATCTCCACGACCGCGATGCCCGACATGACGATCTCGCCGGCCCGCCCGTAGTCGCCGTACTTCATCCTGCGGACGAGGTCCTCGACGGCGAAGGGGTCGGATCCCGCGATGTGGTTGGTCTCGGCCTCGCGGAGATAGCCGAGCAGCGCGTCGGTGCGGCCCAGCATCCGGGTCTCGCCGACACCGGTGAGACCTTCGTCCGTACGGACGACGACATAAGTGAGGTTGCGCCAGGGTGTCCCGACGACGTGCGTGCTGATTCCCGTAATGCGCAAGGCGGTTGCCCCTCGGAGGTGTTCGGGATTTCGTTATGTGTTCGAAATGCTGGCGTGACCGTAATCAGCCGGTCCTCGGGGTGTCAATGGCCCGCCCGCCACCCCTGCGTCACCCCGCGCCGGCCCTGTGCCGACCACGCGCCGACCACGCGCGGCCATTGCCGGGCGAACGAATCTGCGGCTAGCCTGTGTTCGTCATACCGGCCAATGGCCGGAGTTTCGAACAGAAGAGGTGGGTGGCCGATCGTGGGACGACTGGTTCCGGCGGTGACCAGGTCGCTGGACATACTCGAGCTGTTCCTGGAAGGGGACGGCACGCTGTCCGCGCCCGATGTCACGCGCAAGCTCCAGCTGCCGCGCACCACGGTGCACGAGCTGCTCACCACGCTCGCCGCGCGCTCCTACGTGGTGTCCGTGCCCGACCAGCCCGGCCGCTACCGGCTCGGTGTACGTACGTATCAGCTCGGCAGCCGGTACGCGGAACAGCTCGATCTCGCCGCCGAGGGGCAGCAGGTGGCCCGGGAGGTCGCCGAGACCTGTGACGAGACCGTTCATGTCGCCATCCTGGAGGACGCGGACGTCATCTACATCGCCAAGGTGGACTCGACGCACGCGGTCCGGATGGTCTCGGCCGCCGGCCGCAGACTGCCCGCGCACTGCACCTCCGTCGGAAAGATGCTGCTCGCCTCGCTGCCGCAGGCCCAGCTCGACGCCCGCATCGAAGGCCGTGACTTCGCGGCGATGACTCCCAACAGCATTACCGATCCCGGGGAATTGCGCACCGCACTCGCGGAGATCCGGGAGCGCGGGCTCGCCTTCGAGCACCGGGAGTCCAACCCGGACGTGAGCTGCGTGGCCGCCCCGGTGCGGGACAGCGCGGGCCGGGTCGTCGCCGCGCTCTCCATCTCCGTGCCCATGATCCGGTGGAGCGAGGGGCGGGAGGCCGAGCTGGCCGAGCTGGCGGCCAAGGGCGCGACCGACCTGTCGGTCCGCCTCGGCCACCGGGCCCGTTCGTGAGCCTGCCCGTGAACCCGTTCGTGAGCCTGTCCGTGAACCCGTTCGTGAGCCTGTCCGGGGGCCGCCCATGAGGCCGTTCACGAGGCCGTTCACGAGGCCGGATGTCGCGGTACGGGAGCGGGCGTCTCTCGGTGAGGGGCCGACCTGGGACGCGGCGGCGGGCCGGCTGGTCTGGGTCGACATCCTGTCCGCGCGCGTCCACACCTACGACCCGGCGAACGGCCGTCGTACGGTCATGGCCACCGGGCAGCACGTCGGCGCGGCCAAGCCGCGGGCGGGTGGCGGCCTGGTCGTCAACCTCCGTGACGGAATCGGCCTGTACGGACCCGACCTGGCCTTCTCCTGGCTGGTGCGCGATCCCGTGCCGGGCCGTCGCGGCAATGACGCGGCCGTCGCCCCCGACGGGGCGCTGTGGGCGGGCACCATGCGCTACGACGAGGAGCCGGGCGGTGGAAGCCTCACCCGGATCGCGCCGGACGGCACGGCCGTGCGGGTGCTGACCGCCGCCGTCAGCAACGGCGCGGGCTGGAGCCCCGACGGGCGGCTCATGTACTACGTCGACAGCCCCACCCGCGGCATCGACGTCTTCGATTTCGACGGCAGGCAGGCCGTGAACCGGCGCCGGCTCGCGGAGATCGAGACCGGTGCGGGCCTCCCCGACGGTCTGACCGTAGACGCCGACGGATGTGTCTGGGTGGCGCTCTGGGACGGCGCGGCGGTCCGCCGGTACACGCCGGACGGGCGGCTCGACCGGACCGTGGAGCTGCCCGTGTGCCGCCCCACGGCCTGCGCTTTCGGCGGCGCCGGCCTGTGTGACCTGTACGTCACCACGGCCCGGTCCGGTCCGGGCCGCCCGCATCCGCTCTCCGGTTCGCTGCTGGTGCTTCCGGGCGCGGGCCGGGGGGTGCCCTCGACGCCGTTCGCCGGCTGAGGCGCGGTTGTACGAAGGGCTTCGTAGTTTGACGATCGCCGTAGTACGGTGTGTATCGTACTAAGCGCAGTCGATCCAGCCGCACCAGCTGAAACGGAGTCCTTCGTGAGCGCCCTCTTCGAGCCCTACACCCTGCGATCGCTGACCATTCCCAACCGCGTCTGGATGGCGCCCATGTGCCAGTACAGCGCGGAGGTGTTCGGGCCGAACGCAGGTGTCGCGCACGACTGGCACTTCGCCCACTACGCCGCCCGCGCCACGGGCGGCACCGGCCTGATCCTGGTGGAAGCCACGGCGGTCAGCCCCGAGGGCCGGATCAGCCCGGCCGACCTGGGCATCTGGAACGACCGGCAGGTCGAGGCGTTGCGTCGCATCACCGCGTTCCTGGAGAGCCAGGGAACGGTCCCCGGCATCCAGTTGGCGCACGCCGGGCGCAAGGCGTCCACCGACCGCCCCTGGCGCGGCGGCGCCCCGATCGTCGCGGACCCCGAGGCGTGGCAGCCCGTCGCGCCGAGCCCGCTGCCGTACGACGAGGACCATCCGGCGCCCGCCGAGCTGTCCACCGGGCAGATCGCGGAGATCGCCGGACAGTTCGCGGACGCCGCGCGGCGGGCCCTCGCGGCCGGCTTCAAGGTCGCCGAGATCCACGGCGCGCACGGCTACCTGATCGGCGAGTTCCTCTCCCCGCACAGCAACCACCGCACCGACGCGTACGGCGGCTCCTTCGAGAACCGCACGCGCTTCGCCCTGGAGGTCGTGGACGCGGTGCGCGCGGTGTGGCCCGAGGACCTGCCGCTGTTCTTCCGGATCTCGGCCACCGACTGGCTGACCGAGAACCCCGAGGACGAGCGGGACGGCTGGACCGCCGACGACACCGTCCGCTTCGCCCGTGAGCTGCGGGCGCACGGGGTGGACCTGCTCGACGTGTCGACGGGCGGACTCGCGCCGCGGGCGCGGATCCCCGTCGGCCCCGGCTACCAGGTGCCGTTCGCCGAGCGGGTCCGCACCGAGGCCGGCCTGCCCGTCGCCGCGGTCGGCCTGATCACCGACCCGGTGCAGGCCGAGAAGATCCTCGCCGACGGCCGGGCGGACGCCGTACTGCTCGGCCGGGAACTGCTGCGCAACCCTTCGTTCGCCCGCCACGCCGCGCGCGAACTGGGCGGCGAGGTGCACACCCCCGACCAGTACCACCGCGCGGTCTGAACACCTCCCCGTGGGCGGGGCCGCGGCCGCAGGCCGGCCGGCCCCGCCCGCAGGATGATCCACCCCGAATTACGATAGATGTCGTACAATGGCGCTCCCGGACGAACTGGAGACGCCGTGAACGCCGTGAACGCCGTGACGACGAGTGCGCGTGAACTCGCGCACCCCACGCGCGACGAGATCCGCCTCGAAGGGGTGCTCCACGCGCTCTCCGATCCCATGCGGCTGCGTATCGTCCGTGAGATGGCGGTGGCCGAGTCCGATCTCTCCTGCTCGTACTTCACGCTCCCCGTCACCAAGTCCACGACCACCCACCACTTCCGCGTACTGCGCGAGAGCGGTGTGATCCGGCAGGTCTACCGGGGAACGGCCAAGCTCAACGGGCTGCGCCGCGAGGATCTGGACCTGCTCTTCCCCGGCCTCCTCGACCGCGTCCTCGCGGCGGCCGCACTGGAGGCGGACCGGCTCGGCACCGACGGCTGACGCGGAGGCGACGGCTGTCGCCGAGGGGCGCCGGCGGACCGCGTCAGGCCCCGCCGTGCGCGGCGGCCAGCAGCCCCGCCCAGTCGTGGAGCTTCACCGACCGGCGCCCCAGGGAGACGCCCAGCGCCGCCTCCGCCGCCTCGATCGCCCGCCAGTCGTTCCACACGACCGGGCGGATCCCCGACTCCCGCAGTGCGCCGAGCGGGTCGTCCACGAGCGGGCGCCGGGCGAGCGCCGGCGCGTCCGCGAGGAGCGACGCCACCGTCTCCTTGGCGCACGGCCGGTTGGTGCCGATGACGCCCGTCGGGCCCCGCTTGATCCAGCCCGCCACGTACTCGCCCGGTGACGGGACGCCCTCCCGCAGCACGTGTCCCCCGGCATGCGGCACCGTCCCGCTCCCCGGATCGAACGGCAGACCGGCGAGCGGCGCCCCCCGGTAGCCGACCGACCGCAGCACCAGCTGCGCCTCGATGTCCTCGTACGTTCCCGTGCCGCGTACGCCGCCGCCGCCGTCGGGCACCGTGCGCTCGAAGCGCACCCCCGCCGCCCGCCCGCCTTCCTCCAGCACCTCCACGGGCCGCAGGAAGAACCGCACGTGGATACGGCGCGCCCGCTCCCCGGAACCGCCCGCGGCGGCCCAGCCCCTCAGTACCTCGACATTGCGCCGGTTCGCGGCGGGGAGCGACGCGGCCGCCGCCGATCCGGGATCCGCGTACGCCGGGTCCAGGGCGAGCTCCTCGGGCCGTACGACCACCCCGGCGTCCGGCAGGGTGCCGAGCTCCCGCAGTTCCTTGGTGGTGAACTTCGCCTGCGAAGGGCCGCGCCGGCCCACCATGTGCACCTCGCGCACCCGGCTGCCCGCCAGCACGTCGAGTGCCGGCTGCGGCACGTCGGTGGACCGCAGCTCGTGCGCGCCGCGCGCCAGGATGCGGGCCACGTCCACCGCCACGTTGCCCACCCCGATCACGACGGCCGAACGCGCGCCCAGCGTGAAGCCGCGCCCGGACGCGTCCGGATGCGCGCTGTACCAGGAGACGAAGTCGGTGGCCGACCAGCTCCCGGGCAGGTCCTCACCCGGAATGCCGAGCCTGCGGTCCGTCGCGGCCCCGACGCAGTACACCACCGCGTGGTAGAGCTCCAGCAGCCGCGCGCAGGTCAGCCCGGCCGCTCCCACCTCGGCATGGCCCACGAAGGTGACCCGTTCGTCTTCGAGCACGGTGCGCAGGCTGCCCTGGAGCGACTTGATCTTCTCGTGGTCCGGTGCGACGCCGTAGCGCACCAGTCCGTACGGACAGGGCAGCCGGTCCAGTACGTGCACCCGCACGTCGGGCACCGCACTCTGCTGCACCAGGGCCTGCGCGGTGTAGACCCCGCTGGGGCCTGAACCGATGACTGCGACTCGAAGCACGGCGGGGGCTCCTTCCCGCGGAGGTCTCCAGCATGGCATCGATCGGCGGGCCGGGGGAGGTGTCCGCCCATGACCCGAACGGCGCGGGAGACCCCCACCGGGGTGCCTTGCGTCGTACACGCTGCGCGCCGTGGCGGGCCCGGGGCGGGACGGGGTTACGTTTCCGCCGTGCTGGAAAGTGCTTTTTTTGATGTCAACAACCATTATGAGCCGAATGCGGCGGCGCCGGTACGGCCCGTACAGGACCCGGAGGGCCGCTCAGCCGACGCCGCCTCCCCGCCCCGGTCCGCCTGGTTCACCGTGCGGCTCACCTTCGCCGACGGCGCCAGGATCGACGTGCTCGCCGCGATGTCGGCGGAGCGGATCACCGTCGAGGAGGTGCGTGCGGATCTGCCGCTCGACGGCTTCACGGCGGTCGCGGAGTGGGCCGAAGGGCCGGCCGGCGCCCGCCAGGCGGCCGTCGAGGCCCCGCGTAGGCCCGTCGTCGCGGCGTACGGGCCGCAGCCGCCGCCCGTGGGGCGCGCCCGTCCCTCCTGGCCCGGCGGCAGGGCGGGCCGGCGGATCGCGGCCCAGGCGTACCGGGCCGCCCAGCAGGCGGGGCGGGACCCGGTGCTCGCGGTGATGTGCGCGACGGGGCGCAGCCGCCGCAAGTCGCTCAGGCTGATCGCGGGCGCGCGTGACGAGGGCCTTCTGTCCCCCCGTCACAACCGCCGCTAGAGCCGGGGGCGTTCACATCATGTCGCGCATCCTGCCGATCTCGGCGCTCTGCTGCGCGAGCACATCGGTCGCCATCTCCTCGACCTGGACGTTGTTCCCCTGCGAGAGGACATCGGTCGCCATGCCGACCGCGCCCTCGTGGTGAATGACCATCAGTTCCAGGAAGAGCCGGTCGAAGTCCTCGCCCCTGGCCGCGCGCAACCGCGCGAGCTGCTTCGCCGTCGCCATCCCCGGCATCGAGGCGTGGTCGTGGCCGCCCCGGTGCTTCTTGCCGCCGTTGTTGTCGAGCCAGCCCCGCATGGCGCCGATCTCCGGCCCCTGGGCCGCCGCGATCCGCTCGGCGAGCCGCTTGACCTTCGCCGACGCGGCGCGCCTGGGGGCGAGTTCCGTCATCACCAGCGCCTGGCCGTGATGCTCGATCATCATCCGCGCGTACGAGAAGTCCGCCCCGTTGGGGGAGCCGTCGGGCAGGGCCTTCTCCGCCTCGTCCGCCGACATGGTCCTCGCCGGCTCGCCCGGCTTGCCCGGCGCGACCACCGAAGGCCCGGCGGCCGCCTTCGTCTTCGGCGCGGTCTCGCTCCCCGCGTCACATGCGCCCAGGCCGAGCACGGCGATCGCGGCCGTCGCCGCCACGCATGAAAGTCTGCGGGCGCGTGCGGAGCTGCGGCGGATCAACACGGCGACCTCCTGGGGCATGGGGGGCGGTTGGTGTCTGTTTTTAGCACGCTTCTACACACCGATGATCAAAAACTTTCATTACGTCTTCGTTGCCATCTGTTGAGATGTGCATGCAAACAACGATACTGCCGGGGTGTACGAACCGTTCAACTACGAACGGATACAAAGGAGGACGCAGTGACCTCGTTGCACATCACCCGCGTGCGGCGCAGAGGCCTGGGCGTGGCAGCAGCCGCGGCAGGGCTCTTCGCCACGCTGCTGACGGCCGGTCCCGCGGTCGCGATCCCCGACCCGGGAGACGCGCCCGCGAAGAAGAAGGGCCTGTCCACCTCACAGCAGGCCGAAGCCAGGGCCGCCATCGAGAACGGCGAGATACCCGGCGTGGACGAGATCGTCCACAGCAAGAACATCGAGCACCTGGTGAACATCCCCAAGGACGCGATCAAGGGCACCAACTCCGACCTGGCGTTCCAGGGCAAGTACGCCTTCGCCGGCAACTACGACGGCTTCCGGATCTTCGACATCAGCAACCCGAAGGCCCCGAAGACGGTCTCCCAGGTCCTGTGTCCCGGTTCGCAGAACGACATCTCCGTCTCCGGGAACCTGCTCTTCCTCTCCACGGACTCCTCGCGCAGCGACAACTCGTGCACGAGCACCTCGCAGCCCGCGACGGAGAAGTCCTCCTGGGAGGGCATGAAGATCTTCGACATCAGCGACAAGAGCAACCCGCGGTACGTCGCCGCCGTCGAGACCGCGTGCGGCTCGCACACGCACACCCTGGTGCCCGAGGGACGCAACGTCTACGTCTACGTCTCCTCGTACTCGCCGAGCGAGACGTTCCCGGACTGCAAGCCGCCGCACGACGGCATCTCCATCATCAAGGTGCCGCGCCGCGCCCCGGAGAAGTCCGCGGTCGTGGACTTCCCGGTGCTCTTCCCGGACGGCGGAAACCCGGGCGCGCCCACCAACCCGGGCGTCTCCAGGACCACCGGCTGCCACGACATCACCGTGCTGCCCTCGAAGGACCTGGCCGCCGGTGCCTGCATGGGTGACGGCATCATCTTCGACATCGAGGACCCGGAGAAGCCCAGGGTCATCGACCGCGTCCAGGACAACGTCAACTTCGCGTTCTGGCACTCGGCGACCTTCAACCAGAAGGCCGACAAGGTCGTCTTCACCGACGAGCTCGGCGGCGGCTCCGCCGCCACCTGCAACGCGGCCACGGGCCCCGAGCGCGGCGCCGACGGCATCTACGACATCACCGGCAAGGGCGACCAGCGCAAGCTGGTCTTCAAGAGCTACTTCAAGATCGACCGTCACCAGGCCGACACCGAGAACTGCGTCGCCCACAACGGCTCGCTGATCCCCGTCAAGGGCAAGGACATCATGGTCCAGGCCTGGTACCAGGGCGGCATCTCCGTCTGGGACTTCACCGACTCGGCCAAGCCCAGGGAGATCGCCTTCTTCGAGCGCGGCCCCCTCAGCACGACCGCCCTGTCCACCGCCGGATCCTGGTCGGCGTACTACTACAACGGCTACATCTACTCCAACGACATGGCCAAGGGCTTCGACGTCCTGAAGCTCAACGACAAGCGCACCGACGGCGCCCAGAGGGTGCGGCTGAGCGAGCTCAACGTGCAGACGCAGCCCGACTACCGCCGCTGATCCACCCCGTGCACGAGCGTGCCGCCGGGCGGTTCTCCGCCCGGCGCGCCGGGCAACCTCCTCGCCGTACGGGCGGAGGCGGGCGGCGTCCTGTACGCCGTGGACGGCCGGCCACCGCCGGTCGAAGTCGTCGACGAGGAACTGGAGGGGTACCGCCGTTCCT
>NZ_JBSFTV010000018.1:0-154346 GCF_053591455.1 Streptomyces sp. NPDC003016 | reverse complement strand
ACGTGGTAGGTCAGGATCTTGGTGAGGGTGGCCTTGTCGTTGAGGACCTTGTCGAGGTCGGCCTTGGGGATCTTCGCGAAGGCGTCGTTGGTCGGTGCGAACACCGTGATGTTCTCGGCGTTGTTGAGCGTGTCGACCAGACCGGCCTTCTTGACCGCGGTCACCAGTGTCGACAGTGCCGGGTTGTTCGACGCGGCTGTCGCCACCGGGTCCTTGGCCATGCCGTCGAAGCTGCCCGCACCGTCCTCCGGGACCGAAGCACACCCCGGGCCGAACGGCTTGTCCATGGTCGACGCGTTGCTGCTCGTCGCGGAGTCCGGCGAGTCGGAGGACTTCTGCTCGGCGGCCGACGTGGCGGCGGCGTCACTGTCCTTGCCGTCGTCGCTGGAGCACGCGGTCAGCGAAAGGGGCAGCAGCGCCGCGCCCGCGACGACGACGGCGATGCGCTGGAAGCGGGAAGTGTTCATGGTGCTCTCCTTCAAGGGATACGTACACAGGGGGGGTGAGGAAGCAAGGGTGGTGAAGAGGGGCGGGGTCGCGGAGTGCCGGGCTGGAGCACCGGTTCGCCGGCGGTCCGGGAGGCCCGTACGACGCGGTCCTTCGCGGCCGGGGGCGCGGCCGGTGACCGCGCCGCCGACGGCTGGGACAGGACCCGCTTCCGGCCGTACGGCCCGCCGGGGCGAGTTCCGCTACGTACAGCGGCGGGAACCCTGAGCGCAGCCCGCCGGGAGCGGCGAGGCGGACACGCACTGGGCGCGCTGCCCCACGCGGACCTCGGTCGCGCGCTGCCGTTGCTCCCTGATCTCTGCTCACACCCGGTATTCGGTGCCACGGGGGCTGCGGATTGGTCGTTCGCCCGATCTGATTCATTCTCGTGCGGACAGCCGATTTACGGGGGAGCGGCGCCGGTCAGTTCAGACCGCGTGCCCGCTCGAAGCGCGTGCGGGCGTCAGTGAGGTCCACGACCGGCTCCGGGTAGTCGATGCGGGCCCGTTCCGGACCCGTCACCGTCCACGGCCGGTGGACGGCCGCCCCCGCGAGGCCGGCGAGTTCGGGCACCCAGCGCCGCACGTAGTCGCCCCTGGCGTCGAAGCGGCCGGCCTGCGCCAGCGGGTTGAGCAGCCGGTTGGGGCGCGTGTCGGTCCCGGTACCGGCCATCCACTGCCAGTTCAACTGGTTGTTGGCGACGTCTCCGTCGACCAGCAGGTCCAGGAAGTGCCGGGCGCCCACACGCCAGTCGGCGTACAGCGTCTTGGTCAGGAAGCTCGCCACCAGCAGCCGGCCGCGGTTGTGCATCCACCCCTCGTGCAGCAGCTGGCGCATGGCCGCGTCCACCACGGGATATCCGGTACGGCCCTCCTGCCAGGCGGTGATCTCCTGCTGGTCCGTGCGCCAGTGGTCGCCGCGCGTGCGGTAGTCGGCCCACGACGCGGCGGGGCGGGCCGCGAGGACCTGGTAGTGGAAGTCCCGCCAGGCCAGTTGGCGTACGAACGCGTCCCCGCCCGGGCCGCCCTTGTGCCGTGCGTGGTGGATCAGTTCGGTCGCGGAGAGAGAACCGAAGTGCAGATGTGCGGAAAGCCGTGAAGTGGCGTCCCCCGACAGGTCGTCCTGGCGTTCCCCGTACGCTTCGACGCCGTCCGCCAGCCAGGCGCGCAGCCGCTCACGGCCTTCCTGTTCACCGCCCCTGGCGAGGCCGGGCGACGTTCCCGTGACAGCCCGGCGCGACGGCAGCGGATCGCCGGTGGCCGCGTCCGGAACCCGCACCGACCGGGGCGCCGCCATCACATCGCGCACACCGGCCGCTTCCCACTTGCGCAAGTACGGCGTGAAGACAGCGAAGTGGTCCTTGCCGGCCGGTGTGACCTGCCCGGGGGGAACCGCGGTGATCACGGCGTCGTGGACGTGCAGCGCGCATCGCACGCTCCCGAGAGCGGCGCGCAGCCGCTCCTCCCTGCGCGCCGCGTAGTGGCTCACGCCGCCCGCCAGGTGCACCTCCTGGGCCCCGGTCTGGGCCACCACCCGGCCGACCTCTTCCACCACGTCACCGGTACGGACCACCAGGCGCCCGCCCCGACCCCGCAATCCGGCGTCCAGGCCGGCCAGGCAGTCGGCCAGGAACGCGCGGCGGTTGGGCGCGTCGAAGCCGGCCCGGGCCACACCCCGGTCCAGGACGAACAGGGGCACCACCTCGTCGGCCCGGCGCAGCGCCGCGCGGAGCACCGGCTGGTCGTACAGCCGCAGATCCGAGGTGAACAGCACGACGGCAACAGCGCTCATGCGGGTGTTCCCTGTCCTCATCCTGCGCGTTCTTGCGTGCTCTTGTGTGCCTTGCGTGCCTTTGCCCGTCCTTGCGTCTTCCTGGCGGACGGTGCTCCTACGCGGTCCGGAAGTTCATCAGGGCCAGAGGGTCCGTGGTCGGCTGCGCCGAGCCGCCCGCCGGTTCGACGGTGATGCCCATCCCGCGGGCCGTGCCGACCGGGCCGTCCATCAGCACCGCCGCCGCGGGCCCCGAGAGCGCGGACCGGTCCACGAGTCCGGCGGACCGCATCGTGCCGCCGTCGTCGAACCACAGCTGGTAGACCTTGCCGCTCGGCGGCTCCGGCATCCCGGACGCGAGGAAGGCCGCCTTGTCGCGCTCACGCGAGACGATCACCGTGCCGGTCGCGCCGTCCGCGATCTTTCCCGTGGTGGCCTTGGCATCGGGCGCGGCGAGCACCGAGGCAAGCGTCTCGGACTGCTGCTGCGCACGCTGCGCCTGCTCCTGGGCGTCCTGCGCCTCCTGGTGCTGCCACACCGCGGCCCCGCCGAAGGCGGCGGCCGCGGCCAGGCAGGCGGCGAGCACGAGGCGTGGCAGGGCGCGGCTCCGGCGCCTGGGGGACGGTATCTGGGTGGGCAGGGGAACCTTGGGCGGGTCCTGGCGTTCGGTGGGGATCCGTCGCATCACCTGCTCCTTGAGGACGGCGGGCGGTGTCACGGTCATCGCGAGCCCCAGCCGCGCCGCGGTGGCGGTGAGTTCACGCACTTCCTGCGTGCAGGACGGGCAGTCCTTGAGGTGCAGCTCGAACTCGGCACGCTCCTCGGCGGTCAGGGCGTGCAGGGCGTACGCCCCGGTCAGCATGTGCAGCTCCGCGGTGCTCATGCGCCGACCCCCAGACAGTCGCGCAGCCGGATCAGTCCGTCGCGCAGGCGTGTTTTGACCGTGCCGAGCGGTACGGCCAGCAGTTCGGCCACCTCGCGGTAGGCAAGCCCCCGGTAGTAGGCGAGCGTCACCGACTGCCGCTGCAGTTCGGTGAGGGTGCGCAGGCAGCGCCGTACCTGCTCGCGTTCGAGCCGGCTCTCCACCTCCTCGGTCACCTCGTCGAAGGCGGGCGTGTGCTCCAGCAGCGCCGCCTTCCGCTCGCGGTCCGACGAGGCCTGGGCGGACCGTACCCGGTCCACCGCCCGCCGGTGCGCCAGCGTGAGGACCCACGTCATGGCCGAACCGCGGGACGGCTGGAAGCGCGAGGCGCCCCGCCAGACCTCGATCAGCACCTCCTGGGTGACCTCCTCCGACTGGGCCGGGTCGCGGAGCACCGCGCGCACCAGGCCCAGTACGGGCCCGCAGACCGCGTCGTAGACCTGGCTGAAGGCATCCTGGTCACCCCGGGCCACCTTCCCCAGCAACTTCTGGAGGTCGGGTGGCGCCGGGGCGATTCCCCCGATGTGCACGACTTCGTTCACGCGGCTTTCCTCCACGGTGCGGGCCGGGCCGGACCGAACCGGGCCCGGGGCAGGCTTCATCGCACATTCGGAGCCGCCGTCCCGCCGGATTGGTCCGGTGCGCAGAAAGTTTCTTTCCTCATGATCGCCTCGGCCCTCACCGTTCGCAGGGCGAGGAGGGCCGAGGAGGGCGATCAGGGCGAGGGGGACCCGTGAGGCCCCCTGCTGACCGGTGTCAGCAGGGGGCCGGGGCGCGTCCGTACGGACCGGGGGAAAGGAGCGGGGTCAGGCGGCGGGCTCCTGCTCGCGCTCGACCTGCTCGTTCCACTCGCGCTTGACCGCGCGCCAGGCGTCGTCGTCCTGGCCGAGCCGCCAGTAGCCCGAGACGGAGAGCCGCTCGCGCGCGATCCCGCGGTCCATGCGCAGGTGGCGGCGGAGGTCCTTCACGAAACCCGCCTCACCGTGGACGAAGGCGTGGACGTCGCCCGAGGGGAAGTCGAGGCCGCGCACGGCGCCGATCAGGGCCTCGCCCACCGGGTTGCCGCCGCGGTGCAGCCAGGTCACCGTCACCCCGTCGGGCGTGGCGATCTTCTGCTCCTCCTCGGGCCCCGCCACCTCGACGAAGGCGTGCACGACGGCGCCCTCCGGCATCCGCTCCAGGGAGGCGGCGATCGCGGGAAGCGCGCTTTCGTCGCCCACCAGCAGATGCCAGCCGGCCGTCGGGTCCGGCGCGTAGCCGCCACCGGGACCGAGGAAACGCACCGTCTCGCCGGGCCGCACCCGCGCCGCCCACGGGCCGGCCAGGCCCTCGTCGCCGTGCACCACGAAGTCGACGGTCAGTTCGCGCTGTACGGCGTCCCAGGCGCGCACCGTGTACGTCCGGGTGACCGGCCACTGCTCCGCCGGGAACTCCTCCCGGATGCGGGCCATGTCGAACGGCTCCGGGTACGTCACGCCCGCCGCGGGGAACAGCACCTTGATGTAGTGGTCGGTGAACTCGTCGGCCGCGAAGCCGGTCAGCCCGTCGCCGCCCAGAACGACGCGCACCATGTGTGGTGTGATCCGCTCGGTGCGCACCACCCGGGCCTCACGGGCCTGCGGTGTCCTACGGGCCGGTCGTTCCGCCACGGCGCTCTCCCTGACTGTCGGTGCTTAGGCTTACCTAAGTTACCACTCTAGCCGTGGAGGGCGCCGAGCAACCGCTGCAGCGAGCCGCCCAGTCCCCACCGCGCCGCCAGCCCGTCGAGTGTCGCCGGATCCCGCGGTTCGGCCGGCAGCGCCGGGTCGAAGTCCGGCAGCGGTACGTCGGTGGCGACGCGCACCACCTTCGGCGCCACGGTGATGTAGTCCCGCGCCTCGTCCAGCCGCTTGCGCTGCGAGGGCGTCAGCTTCGACGCCGGGTCGTCGACGGCGGCCATGATCCCGGCCAGGTCGCCGTACGCGTCGAGGAGCTTGGCGGCCGTCTTCTCACCGATCCCGGGGACGCCCGGCAGACCGTCGCTCGGGTCGCCGCGCAGGAGCGCCAGATCGACGTACCCGGGGCCGTCCACGGCGTACTTCCCGCGCAGCCACGCCTCGTCGGTGACCTGGAGCGAACCGACGCCTTTCAGCGGGTACAGCACCCGCACCCCGCGGGCGTCGTCGACCAGCTGGTAGAGGTCGCGGTCGCCGGTGACGACGTCGACGGGCCCGGTGGCGAGGCCCGCGAGCGTCCCGATCACGTCGTCGGCCTCGTACGGATCGACGCCCACCCGGGCGATGCCGACCGCGTCGAGCACCTCCTCGATGACCGGCACCTGGGGCGCGAGCGTGTCCGGGGTCTCCTCCGCGTCGGGTCCGGCGGCGACCTCCTGCGCGACGCGGTGCGCCTTGTAGGAGGGGATCAGCTCGACCCGCCAGTGCGGCCGCCAGTCGGCGTCCATGCAGGCGACGAGTTCGTCGGGCCGGTGGTCCTGGACCAGCCGTGCGACGAAGTCGAGCAGACCGCGTACGGCGTTGACCGGCGTACCGTCCGGGGCCCGGACGGAATCCGGGACTCCGAAGTAGGCGCGGTAGTAGAGGGAAGCGGTGTCGAGGAGCATCAGGCGTCGCGTCACACCCCGATCATGCCGCACGCCGCGAAAGCGGCCGGAAGTGACCTGGATCACTCCTGTGTTTGCATTATGCAACGAGGGGCAGGGGCCGGCTCGGAGCAGACCCTATTTCGAATTCAACTTCTTGAGGGGTGAAACGGGCCGGATCCCTACTGCTCCACGGCTCACCGGCCGGGGGAGTGGTGGGCCGTTCTCGGTTCAACGCGTGAGGTACATGTGTCCAGGCTGCAGGCCGATCACTTGTACAAAGTGTTCGGCACCCGACCCGAAGAGGCGGTACGCAAGCTCGAAGGCGGAGCCGGCCGTGACGAGCTGCGCGCCGACGGGACGACGGCCGCCGTGATCGACGCCTCGTTCACCGTCGAACCGGGACAGATCTTCGTGGTCATGGGACTGTCCGGATCCGGCAAGTCCACGCTGCTGCGGATGCTCAACGGGCTGCTGGAGCCGACGGCGGGCAAGGTCCTCTTCGACGGTCAGGACCTCACCGCACTGAGCCCCGCCGCCCTGCGCGCGGTGCGCTCCTCGAAGATCAGCATGGTGTTCCAGCACTTCGCGCTCTTCCCGCACCGGAGCGTTCTCGAGAACGCCGGATACGGCCTCGAAGTGCAGGGCGTCCCGCGCGCCGAGCGCGAGAAGCGCGCCACCGGGGCCCTGGAGCTCGCCGGCCTCAAGGGCTGGGAGAAGTCCTGGCCCGACGAGCTGTCCGGCGGCATGCAGCAGCGCGTCGGCCTGGCCCGCGCGCTCGCCACCGACGCCGACCTCCTGCTGATGGACGAGTCGTTCAGCGCCCTCGACCCGCTGATCCGCCGCGACATGCAGGACCAGCTCCTCGAACTCCAGAAGCGGCTGAAGAAGACCATCGTCTTCATCACCCACGACCTCAACGAAGCCATGCGCCTCGGCGACCGCATCGCCGTCATGCGCGACGGACGCATAGTCCAGCTGGGCACCGCCGAGGACATCCTCGTCACCCCCGCCAACGACTACGTCGCCTCCTTCACCCAGGACGTGGACCGCTCCCGGGTGCTCACCGCGGGCGCCGTCATGGACGCCCCCGAGACCGTCTTCGGTACGCAGACGGCCGACGGCCGGCAGCTGCGCGACGCGCAGGACGTGCTGGACGCCGCCCCCGCGACCGTCTCCGAGGACACCCCGGTCGTCGAACTCTTCACCCCCTGCTCCACCAGTGGTGCGCCCGTCGCCGTGACCGGCGCCGACGGCAAGCTCGTGGGCGTCGTACCGCCCGCCAGGCTGCTCGCGGCGCTCGGCGAGCCCATGGCGTCGGCGGAACCCTCCGGGGGCACGGCGCCCGGCGGCTCGACAGCCGACTCCACGAGCGGTTCGACAGCCGGTTCGGCAACCGGTTCGGCAACCGGTTCGACGAGCGACTCCACGAGCAAGGTGATCGCCGGTGCCTAGGATCCCCATGGGCGAGTGGGTCAACAGCGCCGTCGACTGGCTCCAGACCCACCTCTCCCCGGTCTTCGACGCGGCCGGCACCGTCATCAGCGGCATGCAGGACGGCATCTACTCCGTTCTCGCCGCCCCCGAACCACTGCTGCTCGTCGGCATCCTCGCCGTCGTCGCGTGCTGGCTGCGCGGTCTGACCGCCGGCGTCCTCGCCTTCGCCGGCTTCGCGCTGATCGACTCGATCGAAATGTGGGACGACGCCATGTCGACCCTGTCGCTCATGCTCGTCGCGACCATCATCACGCTCGTGATCGCCGTCCCCCTGGGCGTCTGGTCCGCGCGTTCCAAGACGGTCAGCGCCGTGACGCGTCCCGTCATGGACTTCATGCAGACCATGCCGGCGATGGTCTACCTGATCCCCGGCGTGCTCTTCTTCGGCGTCGGCGCGGTCCCCGGCATCATCGCGACGATCATCTTCGCGCTGCCCCCGGGCGTCCGGATGACCGAGCTCGGCATCCGCCAGGTCGACGGCGACCTCGTCGAGGCCGCCGAGGCGTTCGGCACGAGCCCGCGCAACACCCTGCTGCGCGTGCAGCTCCCGCTCGCGCTGCCGACGATCATGGCCGGTGTCAACCAGGTCATCATGCTGGGCCTGTCCATGGTGGTCATCGCCGGCATGGTCGGCGCGGGCGGCCTGGGCGGCGCGGTCTACCGCGCGCTCGGCAACATCGACGTCGGTCTCGGTTTCGAGGCCGGTCTGTCCATCGTCGTCCTGGCCATGTACCTCGACCGGATGACCGGCGCCCTGGGCCACCAGGTCTCCCCGCTCGGCCGCCGCGCGCTCGCCAAGGCCAGGGCCGTGAGGGGCGGGCCGAAGATCTGGAACTACCGCCCGCAGCCGGTCGTCGCGATCACCGGTGTCGTCGTCCTCGCCCTCGTCGCGGGCGGCCTGAGCATGTTCGGCGGCACGAAGTCCGCCACCGCCGACGACGACCCCACGAACGTCGGCAAGGGCAAGAGGATCTCCATGGGCTACATCCCGTGGGACGAAGGCATCGCCTCCACCTTCCTCTGGAAGGAACTGCTGGAGCGGCGCGGTTACGAGGTCGACGCCCAGCAGTACGAGGCGGGCTCGCTCTACACCGGCCAGTCCACCGGCCAGATCGACATCCAGACCGACGCCTGGCTGCCGGTCACCCACGAGAAGTACTGGGCGAAGTACCAGGACACGCTGGAGGACATGGGCTCCTGGTACGGCCCGACCTCCCTGGAGCTGTCCGTCCCCTCGTACATGAAGGGCATCGACTCCCTGGAAGACCTCAAGGGCGAGGGCGGGAAGTTCAGGGGCCGCATCATCGGCATCGAGCCCAGCGCCGGAATGATGGGCCTCCTCAAGGACAAGGTCCTGGGGGAGTACGGCCTGGAGGGCGAGTACGAGGTCGTCGACGGCTCCACGCCCGGCATGCTGGCCGAGCTCAAGCGCGCGTACGCCAAGAAGGAGCCGGTCGTCACCACGCTGTGGTCCCCGCACTGGGCGTACAGCACCTACGACCTGAAGAAGCTCGAGGACCCGAAGGGCGCCTGGGGCAAGGGCGACGGCGTGCACACGCTGACCCGCGAGGGCTTCTCCGACGAGAACCCGGCCGTCGGCAAGTGGCTCAAGGACTTCAGGATGACGGAGGAGCAGCTCACCGGTCTCGAAGCGGCGATCCAGGCGGGCGGCAAGGGCAAGGAGCAGGACGCCGTACGCGCCTGGCTCGAGGAGAACCCGGGCCTCGCCGACCGGTGGGCGCCCGTCGCCAGGACCTCCAAGGCCGCCGACGGCAAGGATTAGCGCGACCGCGCGATCGAGATGGCCTGGTTCCCGTGGGAGGAGGACATCGCCGCCACGTACCTGTGGAAGGAGGTCCTCGAAGAGCGCGGCTGCACGGTCAGCCTCAAGCGGTTCGAGGTCGGCCCGATGCACGCCGCGATGGCCCGTGGCCAGGTCGACGTGCAGCTCGACGGCCGGCTGCCGTACACGCGGAAGAACTACTGGGACAAGTACGGCGACCAGCTGACCGACACCGGTTCCTGGTACGGGCCGACGTCGATCGAGGTCGCGGTCCCCTCGTACGTCAAGGACGTCAGGACCCTTGAGGACCTCAAGGGCAAGGGCGAGAAGTTCAAGGGCCGCGTCATCGGCATCGAGCCGGGCACGGCGACGATGGAGAACCTCAAGGAGAACGTCCTGCCCGGCTACGGCCTGGACATGGCGCCGACCGCGGGCTGATCCGCGCCGGCCATACCATCGAGGGGTGGGCATCGCCTTGTGGCGAAGCCCACCCCTTGGTGCTGTCCTGGACAGAGGGCCTTGTCTGACGTATGGACGAAACCGGCGGGTGAAGCTGCGTAGGCTGCACCCAGTGTCGAACAGCCACGAGACAGGGAGGGAGCCGGAGCGATGGACGACAAGGAAACTCTTCGGGTCGGTACGGCCGTCCGGAGGCGTCGCAAGTCCCTGGCCCTCACCCTGGCCACGGTCGCGGCCCGCAGCGGGCTCTCGGTGCCGTTCCTCAGCCAGATCGAGAACGAGCGCGCCAGACCCAGCACCCGCTCCCTGGAGCGGGTGGCCGAGGCGCTGGAGACCACGGCGGCCGAGCTGACCGCCGCCGCCGATCTGGGACGTACGGTCGATGTCGTACGGGCCGGGGAGGACGACGGCGGCGCGGGCGTGCGGTGCGTGGTGCGCGGCAGGCACCAGCTGCGCGCCACCGAGTACACCGGGGAGCAGGACACCGGGCGCGAGTTCCAGCACCACGGCGACGAGCTGATGTACATCGCGGAGGGCGCCGCCGAGGTGGAGGCGGAGGGCCGGGCGTACCGGCTGGAGCGCGGTGACACGCTGTTCCTGTCCGGTGGCGTACCGCACCGGTGGCGGGCGACCGAGCCGGGCACCCGGATCCTCGTCGTCGCGGCGGCCGGCACCGTCGGACACGAGGGCGACGGCCAGTCGGGCCAGTCCGGCCGATCCGACGAACCCGGCCACGACAGCGACAGCCACGACGGCTGACGGAGAGCGCCCCCCATGCGCGTCGTCTCCCTCGTGCCGTCCCTCACGGAAGCCGTGGCCGTCAGCGCGCCCGGTCTGCTCGTCGGGGCGACCGACTGGTGCAGCCACCCGGCGGACCTCGACGTCGTACGGATCGGCGGCACCAAGAACCCGGACACCGACGCGATCCTGCGCCTGCGCCCCGACCTCGTCGTCGCCAACGAGGAGGAGAACCGCGAGCCCGACCTCGCCGCCCTGCGGCAGGCCGGGCTCACCGTCATGGTCACCGTGGTCCGGGACCTGCCCGGGGCCCTCGCCGAGCTGGAGCGCGTACTGGTCGACGGATGCGGGCTGGGCGTCCGCCCCGCCTGGCTCGACGCGGCGCGGGAGGCGTGGGACGCGGTCCGCCCCGAGGCCCCGCGCCGAAAGGCGGTCGTGCCCGTCTGGCGCAGGCCCTGGATGGTCCTCGGCCGCGACACCTTCGCCGGAGACCTGCTGGCCCGGCTCGGCGTCGACCACCTCCACGCCGGCCACCCCGAGCGCTATCCGCGCGTCCCCCTCCACGAACTACGCGCGTCCGGGGCCGACGTGGTCGTCCTGCCGGACGAGCCCTACCGCTTCACGGCCGACGACGGGCCCGAGGCCTTTCCCGGGCTGCCCGCCGCGCTCGTCAGCGGGCGCCATCTCACCTGGTACGGGCCGTCGTTGGCCGAGGCGCCCCGGGTGCTGCGAGCAGCGCTCCGCTGACCAGACCGCGCAGCGTGCGGACTCCGGCCACCGCCCAGGCGACGACGAGCGCCGCGTACAGGGCGGCCGCCAGCCAGCCGAGGGCGTCGAGCCCGGTGCGGCGGGCGAGCCCGGCGGCGCCCGTCACGCACGTACCGACGGGGAAGGTGAACGCCCACCACGTCATGGCGAACGGCATGCCGCCGCGGACCGCCCTGACCACCATCGCCGCGGCGAGCGCCAGCCACAGCAGCGCGAAGCCCATGACGGGCACGCCGTAGAGCACGGCGAAGGCGCCGAGCGCGCGGGCGTACGGTGCTCCGATCGCGCCCGGGGCCACGTCCGCGAGCGAGTCGACCGCCGTGGTGGACTGCCCGAGCGGGCCGAGGGCGAGGAACAGCGTCGGCGTCAGGGCGAGCGGCAGCGGACCGTGGTGGAGGAGGCGGGCGAAGATCAGCGGCAGCATCAGCAGCGTGGCGAGCAGGCTGAGTCCGAACATCGCGTAGCAGGCGAGCAGCATCGCCTCCCGCCACTGCCCCTCGGGCAGACGCGGTATCAGCTGCGGGCCGAGCGCCGCCGAGACCATCGGTGCCACCACCGGCAGCAGCCACACGGGAGAGGCGCTGCCGGGATCGACCCGGTGGCGTACGACCATCAGATACGGGATCACGACGGCGGCCGCCAGGCCGACGGCCGTCCCCACGCACCACAGCGCCGCTCCGGCGGACAGGGCGGCTCCGGCGCCGACGACGTCCCCGCCGACCGCCACGGTGGCGCCGCCGACCGCGAGCAGCGCCATGGACAGACAGCCGTAGAAGGGGGCGACGGCGGGGTCGAGGAGATGGGCCCCCGCCTGGTCGCGGTGGTACGCCCAGTGGCCGGCGCGCGCGACGAGCAGCGCACCGAGCAACACCGCGGACACCCCCCAGACGAGGGTGCAGGCCGGGCGCAGGCCGGGGACGGCGAGGGGCAGGGCGGCTCCGGCGTTGGCGACCACGGCGGTGCCCATCACCGTGGCGTACCAGTTGGGGCCGAGATGGCGCAGCGCCGGCAGGCGTGGGGCGGCGAGGAGGGGACGGGGCTGCGCACAGGTGGCCATGCGCCCAGCCTGACCGTACGGTACGGCCCCCACCAGGGACGACAAGCCTATGAGGCCATAAACTGAGGTGATGAGCGCTCACGCCCCCGCCCCCGGCGACAGACCACCGCTCGCCCACCGGGTGCCCGACCTCGGGGCCATGGAGCTGCTGCTCGCCGTCGCCCGGCTCGGCAGCCTGGGGCGCGCGGCGCGGGAGCTCGGCATCAGCCAGCCCGCCGCGAGCAGCCGTATCCGCTCCATGGAACGGCAGCTCGGTGTCGCCCTCGTCGACCGCTCGCCGCGCGGCTCGCGCCTCACCGAAGCGGGCACGCTCGTCACCGACTGGGCGCGCCGGGTCGTGGAGGCGGCCGAGGCCTTCGACGCGGGGGCGCAGGCACTGCGCGGCCGACGGGACTCGCGGCTGCGGGTCGCGGCCAGCATGACGATCGCCGAGTACCTGCTGCCGGGCTGGCTGGTCGCGCTGCGCGGACAGCGCCCCGGTACGGCGGTCTCGCTGCTCGCCGGCAACTCCGCCGCCGTCGCGCAGCGGCTGCTCACCGGTGAGGCCGACCTGGGATTCGTGGAGGGCCTTGCGGTACCGGACGGGCTCGACGGCGTCGTCATCGGCCACGACCGGCTCATCGTGGTCACGGCCCCGGGCCACCCCTGGGCGCGCAGGCGCCGGGCGGTGGGCGCGCGGGAACTGGCCGAGGCCCCCCTCATCCTGCGCGAGCAGGGCTCCGGCACCCGACAGGTCCTGGACGCGGCGCTCGCCGGGTACGGCGGCCTCGCCGTACCCCTCCTCGAACTCGCCTCCACCACGGCGGTGAAGGCGGCGGCCGTCAGCGGCGCGGGTCCCAGCGTGCTCAGCGAGCTGGCCGTGGGTGAGGAGCTGGCCTCCCGCCGCCTCGTCGAGGTCCCGGTCGAGGGCGTCCCGATGCGTCGGGATCTGCGCGCGGTCTGGCCGACGGGCCCCCGGCCCACGGGGCCCGCGCGGGACCTGCTGGTGCTGGCGCGACCCGCTCCGGGCAAGGGCTGACCGTTTGTCACGGCTGTGAGCGGATACCCGAGAGCCATGACTGAACAGGACAAGAACACGAAGACCAAGGCGACCACGGCCCGCACGGCCGACGGCGCCACCGGAAAGGCAACCGGCGCCGCCGGTTCCGCCAAGACCGCCGCCACCGGCGCCGCCGGCAGGGCGGCGGACACCGCGGGTGCCGCGAAGGCGGGCGCCGGCGACGTCACGGGCAAGGCCGCGCAGGTGGCCGGGTCCGCGAAGGCGGCCGGCGTCAAGGGGGTCGAAGTGAGCCGCCAGGCTCTGGAGTCCACGGCCGGCAAGGTCGCGTCGACCGCGTCCACCGCATGGGTGCTGCTCAACGCGCGCAAGGCCGTCATCGCGGGCGCCGGCGCGGGCGCGGTGGCCCTCGGCGCCGCCTCGTTCATGGCGGGCCGCAAGGTCGAACAGCGCAGCCTGGGCCCGATCAGCCGCATGCTGGCCGGCCGCATCTGAGCCCGGCCGGGGCATTCGTCCGCAGGCGGGGCCACTTGGGCCGCCGGGCCGGAGAAAGGGCCGGGCAACGGCCCCGGAAGGCCCCGCCACTCTGGGCGCCAACCGTCCCGGAAGGTCCCGCGCACAGCCCTGGGCGCCAACGACCCCGCTCCGCCGCCCGCTTCACGTGCGCGCCCCCGCGAAGGCCCGCCGCCGTCAGACCCGCAGCTGTGGCTCACGGAGCGACGGCCAGCCGGCGGCGGCCGCCACCAGTGCCTCCATCACCCGGAGATCGGTGCCCATCTCCGGGTGCCACTGGACGCCGAGCACCCAGGGCCCGCCGGGCAGTTCGACGGCCTCCGGCGTCCCGTCGGCGGCGTACGCCGACACGACCAGGCCGTCGCCGAGCCGGTCGACCGCCTGGTGGTGGTACGTCGGTACGCAGCTCTCCTCCGGTACCACCGACGCGTAGCGCGTGCCGGGCACCGGCTCCACCGCGTGCTCGCCGAGGACTCCGGGCCCCGCGGTGTGGCCGTCCAGATGCTGGACGAGGGTGCCGCCGAGTGCGACGTTCAGCAGCTGCATGCCCCGGCAGATGCCGAGCAGCGGCGTACCGGACGCCAGAGCGGCCTCGATCAGGGCGAGTTCCCAGGCGTCCCGCTCCCGGGCCGGCGGCCCGGTGCGGGCATCCGGTTCGGCTCCGTACCGTACGGGCTCGACATCGGCGCCGCCCGCGACGACCAGGCCGTCGAGGCGGGCCACCACACCGGCGGCGCACGACGGCGCGTCGGGCGGCACCATCGCCGCGAGGCCGCCCGCCGCCTGCACGAGGCGCGGATAGGCGGCCGGGAGCAGTGCGGCGGGGATGTCCCAGACACCCCACCGGGCGTGCTCCAGGTAGGTACTGATGCCGATGAGCGGCTTGGACACAGATCCTCCGGTCGGTTCGTGCTCAGGGTCGGTCGTACTCGGGGCCGGTCGCGTTCAGGAACGGTCGCGTTCAGGAACGGTCGCTTTCAGGAACGGTCGCGTTCCAGTTCGGCCTCGGCCTCGGCGAGCGCGGCGAACTCCTCCTCGGGAGCCGCGGCGACCAGCCGGTGCCGGCTGTAGAGCGCGAAGTAGGCGAGAGCGACGGCGTACACCCCCAGTGCGATGAACGCCGCGTCCTGGTCCACCAGGAACGTCGCCACCAGCGCGGACAGCGCCAGCACGAAGGCCACGGACGAGG
The DNA here is from genome assembly GCF_053591455.1 of Streptomyces sp. NPDC003016. NCBI lineage: Bacteria > Bacillati > Actinomycetota > Actinomycetes > Kitasatosporales > Streptomycetaceae > Streptomyces > Streptomyces sp. NPDC003016. The sequence continues at coordinate 139,586 of NZ_JBSFTV010000018.1, read as the reverse complement.
TGAGAACACCGCCCGGCGTGCGGTAGGGCCGGTGGAGTCCGGGCTCGCGGCGGCGCAGCACGATGTGCGAGAGCGCCATCAGGGCGTACGAGATGGTGGCGCCGAAGACCGCGATGTTCAGCATCCGGGCGCCGTCGCCGGTCCCCGCCGCCAGCGCGAAGCCGATCGCGCCGGGGATGAGCAGCCCGAGGTACGGGGCCTTGCGGCGGCTCGTCAGCGACAGGAAGCGCGGCAGGTAGCCGGCCCGTGAGAGCGCGAAGAGCTGGCGCGATCCGGCGTAGATGAGCGAGAAGAACGACGCGACGAGCCCGGCCAGGCCCGCGTAGTTGACGAAGCGGCTGAGCGGCGTCGGGCCGCCGTCGCCCTGGAGCGCCACGACCAGCGGGTTGCCCGCGTCCTGCACGGCGGCCGAGCCGCGTGCGCCGGTGGCCGCGAAGAAGGTGACCAGGGCGAGGAGCGCGAGGACGGCCATGGAGGTGGCCAGGGCGCGCGGCATGGAGCGCACGGGGTCCTTGGCCTCCTCGGCGGCCAGCGGCACCCCCTCGACGCCGAGGAAGAACCACATGCCGAAGGGGAAGGCGGCCCAGATGCCCAGGAGTCCGAACGGCAGCCAGGAGTTGGCACCGAACGCCTCCTTGTCGACCGGGATGTCGTCGAGGCCGTCCGCGCCGAACTCCGTGAACGCGCCGACCGCGAAGATCAGCAGCGCCGCCACCGCGATCGCGGTCACGACGAGGCTGAAGCGCAGCGCCTCACCGACGCCCCACAGGTGGATGCCGATGAAGACGGCGAAGCAGGCCAGGTAGACCGGCCAGCCTGCGGTGAGCCCGAACAGGCCCAGCGACTGGACGTAGTCGCCGATGAAGATGGAGATCGCGGCGGGCGCCAGGATGTACTCGATGAGGATCGCGGTGCCGGTCAGGAAACCGCCCCAGGTGCCGAGCGCGCGCCGGGCGAAGCCGTAGCCGCCGCCCGCCGTGGGCAGGATGGCGGACAGCTCGGCGAGTGCGAAGACCAGGCAGGCGTACATCACGCCCATCAGGAGGGTGGCGATCGCGAGCCCGCCGAAGCCGCCCTCGGACAGGCCGATGTTCCAGCCGGAGAAGTCGCCGGAGACGACGTACGCGACGCCGAGTCCGGTGAGCAGCAGCCAGCCGGCGCTGCCGCGGCGCAGGGTGCGCCGTTGCAGATAACCGGCGTCGGCGGACGGGGCCGCGGGCGTCGGCGGTGGGGTGCGCGAGTCGGTGCTGTCGGCCATGAGCCGCTCCTGCCTCGGGTCAATGGTGGGATGCCATACCTTTGTGGTGCGGTCGGTCCCGGCGCAAGACCTGTGCGTGAAGCCGGTGTTACGGATCTCCCGCCCCCGGCGTCACATGAGGAAGCCGCGCAGCAGGGCGGCCGTGCCCGCGCAGTGCTCGCGCATCACCTCGCGGGCCCCGTCCGCGTCGCCGTCGAGCACCGCCTCGACCAGCGCGGTGTGCTGCTGCTGCGAATGCTCCAGGTTCCGTACGAGCAGCGGGATGCAGTCGAGCAGGCCGTTGACCGTGGCCCGCACGGCGGCGTACTGCGCGGTCAGGGACGGCGATCCGGACAGTTCGGCGAGCGTGAGGTGCAGCAGGGTGTCCCGCCTGCGGTAGTCGGCCAACGGCGCGTCGTGCGTCGCGGCGAGCGCCGTCCGCAGCCGCCGTGCGCCGTCCTCCGCCAGCCCGTGCGCCGCGCACAGCCCGGCCGCGCCCACCTCCAGCACCTCACGGAAGCGCAGCGCGTCCTCGACGTCGACCGACTCGACGCGCCGGCGCAGTTCGCCCTCCCCGGAGGCGTCCGGGTGCGGCAGCACGAACGTACCGCCGTACCTGCCCCGCCTGCTCTCGACGAGGCCCTGGTCCTGGAGGACCTTCAGGACCTCGCGCAGCGTGACCCGGCTGATCCGCAGGCGGTCGGCGAGCTCGCGCTCGGCGGGCAGCCGCTCCCCGACGGGCACCAGCCCCAGGCGCAGCACCTGGAGGATCTGCTCCAGCGCCTCCTCGAACCCGTTCCCCGCCCGCACGGGCCGCAGGACGGGCGTCAGGCGGTCCACCGAACCGATTCCATCCGCCACGCGCGGTTCCCCCTTCCCAAGCAATGGTCTTCAGCAATACCTTATGGCTTCCGGCTGACCGAAGGAGGAAATTTCCGTGGCAGACCGCACACCCCCGCTCTCTCTCGAGGAGCTCCGCGCCCTCGTGGCGAGCGGTGAGATCGACACAGTCGTCCTGGCCTTCCCCGACATGCAGGGGCGTCTCCAGGGCAAGCGGTTCGCCGCCCGGTTCTTCCTCGACGACGTCCTGGACCACGGCACCGAGGGCTGCAACTACCTCCTCGCGGTCGACACCGAGATGAACACCGCCGACGGGTACGCGATGGCCTCCTGGGACCGCGGCTACGGCGACTTCGCCATGCATCCCGACCTCTCCACGCTGCGCCGCGTCCCCTGGAACGACGGAACGGCCCTGCTCGTCGCCGACCTGGCCTGGAACGACGGTTCCCCCGTCGTCGCCGCGCCCCGCCAGATCCTGCGCCGCCAGCTGGAGCGCCTCGCCGGGCTCGGCTACACCGCGCACGTCGGCACCGAGCTCGAATTCATCGTCTTCAAGGACAGTTACGAGCAGGCCTGGGACCGCGGCTACAAGGACCTCGTGCCGGCGAACCAGTACAACATCGACTACTCGGTCCTCGGCACCGGCCGCATCGAACCCCTCCTGCGCCGCATCCGCAACGAGATGACCGCGGCGGGCCTGACCGTCGAGTCCGCCAAGGGCGAGTGCAATCCGGGCCAGCACGAGATCGTCTTCAAGTACGACGAAGCCCTCGTCACCTGCGACCAGCACGCCGTCTACAAGACCGGCGCCAAGGAGATCGCGGCCCAGGAGGGCGTCTCGCTCACCTTCATGGCCAAGTACAACGAGCGCGAAGGCAACTCCTGCCACATCCACCTCTCCCTGCAGAACGCGGACGGCCGCAACGTCATGGCGGACGACGACACCTCCGACGGGATGTCCTCCGTCATGCGCCACTTCCTCGCCGGCCAGCTGGCCGCCCTCCGCGACTTCTCGCTCCTCTACGCCCCCAACATCAACTCCTACAAGCGCTTCCAGCCCGGCTCCTTCGCCCCGACCGCCGTCGCCTGGGGCCACGACAACCGCACCTGCTCGCTGCGCGTGGTCGGCCGCAGCCGCTCGATGCGCTTCGAGAACCGGCTCCCCGGCGGCGACGTCAACCCGCACCTCGCGGTTGCCGGCCTGGTCGCGGCCGGCCTGTACGGCATCGAGCACAAGCTCGAACTCCCCGACCCCTGCACGGGCAACGCGTACACCGGCGACCACGAACACGTGCCCACGTCGCTGCGCGAGGCCGCCGAGCTGTGGGAGAACAGCCCCATCGCCCGGGCCGCCTTCGGCGACGAAGTCGTCGCGCACTACCGCAACATGGCGCGGGTCGAACTCGAAGCGTTCGACTCCGCGGTGACCGACTGGGAGCTCCGCCGCTCCTTCGAACGCCTGTGAGGCCCGCCTTGCCCTCCTTCCCCCTCGAACACCAGATCCTGAACCCGGCCACCGAAGAGGTCATCGCCACCGTCGCGGCCTCCACCGCCGCCGACGTCGACGCGGCGGTCGTACGGGCCGCCGCGGCGCAGCGCACCTGGTCGGCCGCCACCCCCGCCGACCGCGCCCGCCTCCTGCGCCGCTTCGCCGCCACCGTCGACGAACACATCGAGGAACTCGCCCGGCTGGAGGTCCGCGAGGCCGGCCACACCCTCGGCAACGCCCGCTGGGAGGCGGGCAACGTACGCGACCTGCTCGACTTCGCCGCCGGGGGAGTGGAACGCCTCAGCGGCCGCCAGATCCCCGTCGCGGGCGGCCTCGACATCACCCTCCTCGAACCGCTCGGTGTCATCGGGGTCATCGCGCCCTGGAACTTCCCCATGCCGATCGCCGCCTGGGGCACGGCCCCCGCGCTCGCCGCCGGCAACGCCGTCGTCCTCAAACCCGCCGAGACGACCCCGCTCACCGCCCTGCGCCTCGCCGTACTCGCCCTCGAAGCCGGACTCCCCGACGGCCTCTTCCAGGTCCTGCCGGGAGCGGGCGCCGTCGCGGGCGACGCCCTGGTCGAGCACCCCGGCGTGGCGAAGATCGTCTTCACCGGCTCCACCCCCGTCGGCAAGCGGATCATGGCCAAGTGCGCCGACCGGGTGAAGCGCGTGACCCTCGAACTCGGCGGCAAGAGCCCCAACATCGTCTTCGCCGACGCCGACATCGAGGCCGCCGTCGCCGCCACCCCGATGTCCTTCCTGGACAACTCCGGCCAGGACTGCTGCGCCCGTACGCGCATCCTCGTCCAGCGCACGGCGTACGACCGCTTCCTGGAGCTCCTCGCGCCCGCCGTCGAGAGCGTGGTGGTCGGCGACCCGTCGGACGACAAGACCCAGATGGGCCCGCTGATCTCCAGGTCCCAGCTGGAGCGGGTACGTTCGTACGTCCCCGAGGGCGCGGCGGCGATCCGCGGCAACGCGCCCGAAGGCCCCGGCTTCTGGTTCGCGCCGACCGTCCTCACGGGCCTCGGCCCGGACGCGCCCGCCGCGACGGAGGAGGTCTTCGGCCCCGTCGCCGTCGTCCTCCCCTTCGACGGCGAGGCCGACGCGGTCCGCCTCGCCAACGCCACCGAATACGGCCTGTCCGGCTCCATCTGGACCCGGGACGTGGGCCGCGCCCTGCGCGTGTCCCAGGCGGTCAGGGCGGGCAACCTGTCCGTCAACTCCCACAGCAGCGTCCGCTACTCGACCCCCTTCGGCGGCTACAAGCAGTCGGGACTCGGCCGCGAGCTGGGCCCCGACGCCCTCACCGCTTTCACCGAAACCAAGAACGTCTTCATCAGCACGGAGGCCTGAGATCATGACCGACACTGTTGACAGCGCCGCGGCCGGCTCCGCCGTCTGCCGCCGCCTGGTCGGACGCACCGCCGTCATCACCGGCGCCGGCAGTGGCATCGGTCTCGCGACCGCGCGCCGCCTGGCCTCCGAGGGCGCGCACGTCGTCTGCGGCGACATCGACGAGAGCGCGGGCAAGGCCGCGGCCGACGAGGTGGGCGGCACGTTCGTACGGGTCGACGTCACCGACGCAGAACAGGTCGAGGCGCTCTTCCGGACGGCGTACGACACCTACGGCTCGGTCGACATCGCCTTCAACAACGCCGGCATCTCGCCGCCCGAGGACGACTCGATCCTGACCACCGGCCTGGAGGCGTGGAAGCGCGTCCAGGACGTCAACCTCACCTCCGTCTACCTCTGCTGCAAGGCCGCCATCCCCTACATGCGGCGCCAGGGCCGCGGCTCCATCATCAACACCGCGTCGTTCGTCGCGATCATGGGCGCGGCCACCTCCCAGATCTCGTACACGGCGTCCAAGGGCGGCGTCCTCGCCATGTCGCGCGAACTGGGCGTGCAGTTCGCCCGCGAGGGCATCCGCGTGAACGCGCTCTGTCCGGGCCCGGTCAACACGCCCCTCCTCCAGGAGCTGTTCGCCAAAGACCCGGAGCGGGCGGCGCGCCGGCTCGTGCACATCCCGGTCGGCCGCTTCGCGCAGGCGCACGAGATCGCGGCGGCGGTGGCCTTCCTGGCCAGCGACGACTCGTCGTTCGTCAACGCCACCGACTTCCTGGTCGACGGAGGCATCGCGGGCGCGTACGTGACCCCTCTCTGAAACCGGTGGCCGAAGGACGGAGGCCGGGCCGATGACCTCGCCCCGGCCTCCGCGCCCTACAAGAACGTGCGGCCCTCGCCCCGGTACGTCGGTACGGCCGCCGTCACCGCGTCGCCCTCGATCAGATGGAGCACGTCGAACCGCTCGCACATCTCGCCCGCCTTCGCGTGCCGGAACCACACCTTGTCGCCGATCAGCAGGTCGTCGGCGGGCGAGCCGAGCAGCGGTGTCTGCACCTCACCGGCCCCCTCCTGCGGGTCGTACCGCAGCCCCTCCGGGAGGTACGGGACGGGCACCCGGTCGGGGCCCGCGGCCCCCGAAGCGGGGTAGCCGCCACCGAGCACCGTCACCACACCCACGCCGGGCCTGCGCACGACGGGCTGCGCGAAGAGCGCGGCCGGCCGTCCGGTGAACGAGGTGTAGTGGTCGAAGAGGCGCGGTACGTACAGCCCGGAACCCGCCGCGATCTCGGTCACCGCGCGCTCCGCGGCGGTGTGCTGGACGCTGCCGGTGCCGCCGCCGTTGACGAACTCCAGGTCCGGCGCCACGGCCCGCACCGCCCGCACGACGGCCGCCCGCCGCACCGCCAGTTCCCGGCGCGCCGCCCCCTGCATCACCCTGATCGCCCGGGAACGCACCGGCCGCCCCGCGACCGCGTCCCCGACCCCGGCCACATGCCCCTCGTACGCCATGACGCCCACCAGCCGGAAGCCGGGCCGGCGGACCACCGACCGGGCCAGCTCGGCCAGTTGGGCGGGCTCGCGCAGCGGCGACCGCAACGCGCCTATCCGGACGCGGCCCCCGAGCATCCGCAACGACGTGTCCAGCTCCAGACAGACCCGGATCTCCTCCCGGCCGCCCTCCCTGGCCCGGTCGATCAGCTCCAGCTGCGCCGGATCGTCGACCATCACGGTCACGGCGGCGGCCAGCTTCGCGTCCCCGGCCAGCTCGGCGAACGCCGCGCGGTCCGCCGACGGATAAGCGAGCAGCACGTCCTCGAACCCCGACCGCGCGAGCCACAGCGACTCGGCCAGCGTGAACGACATGAGTCCCGCGAACCCGTCCCGCGCCAGCACCCGTTCCAGCAGCGCCCGGCAGCGTACGGACTTGCTCGCCACCCGGATCGGCTTGCCCGCCGCCCGGCGGACCAGGTCGGCGGCGTTGGCGTCGAACGCCTCCAGGTCGACGACGGCGAGGGGGGCGTCGAGGTGGGCGGTGGCCCGGTCGTACCTGGCCCGGTCGGCAGCGCGCGGTGTCATGGCCAGAGCTTGCCAGAGCGGATTACCGCTGGGTAGAGGAATCGTCATCCGGTCAGATCCCCACGAGCCCCTACGAGTCCCTACGAGTCCCCACGGGAGTCCCCGCGGGCCCGGGGGCTGATTCCCACCCGGCCCGCACCAGCCCGTAGAGTGACGCCCACGCGGTGAGGACACGAACGGGCCTGCCCCGAAAGGCGATCGTGCACTGCGGGGTAACAGGCCGGGTGAAGCACGAACAGGGGGGCGGATGAGCACCGAGGCACACCGTGCCCCCCTTCCCCCCCGCCCCACCACGCCACCCCCGCTCCCCGCCGCCTGGCACACCCCGCCGCCCCCGGCCCAGGCCCCGGCCGTGCCGGAACCCGCCGCCCCGGCCTCTCCTCCCGCGCCGCGCCACCCTGCTCCGGCCCCCGCTCCCGGCACAGCCGGCCGGACCGCCCCCGCGCCGCGCCACCCCGCTCCCGGCACAGCCGGCCACCCTGCCCCCGCCCCGGCGCAGGCCCCCGGCGCGGGCGGCCAGGCCGGGCCCGCTGCGCCGACCGCACCGCCCCGCCCCGCATCCGCGCCGGACCGCTCCGGTGCCCCGGGCGCCGTCAGCGGCCCGGCCGGGGGCCGTCCCGGCGACGGGCCGCTGCGCCCCGGGCCGGAATCCGTGCCTGCCGCCCGCGACTCGGGTGCCGGGCGTCCGCCGGCCGGGGGCGACGGCAGGCCGGCCGAGACCACCGCGCGGTTGCGCCCCGTGCCCGCCGCCACGCCCGCCTCCCGTCCCACCGTCCCGCCCGGAGCCCTGCCGCCCGAGGTCCCCCCGCCCGCGCCCCCGGCGGCCGGCGCCGCCCACGCCGCACGGCGCGGAGCCGTGGCCGCCGCCGGCCTGCCCCCCGGGCCCGGCGCGCCCCGGCCCGCCCGGTTCGCGGCGTCCCGGTACTGGGGGGCGCCGGAGGCACCGGCCGAGACCACCGCCCGGCTGGGACCCGTCCGTACCCGCCGCCCCGCCCGCGTCGTGGCCGCCGCGGCCTGCCTCGTACTCGGGCTCGGGCTCATCGGCGGTGCCGCCACCGGGAGCTGGCTCACCGGCGGCGCGGACGCCGAGGACGGCACCCCCTCCGGATACGCCGAGGCGCGGGACCTCTGGCACAGCGCGCCCGTCGACACGCTCTTCCCGCGCACCCTCGACGGCAACGGCGCGGGCCCCGGCGGCGCCGACCGCGTCTGGACGCGCGTGGCCGTCGCCCCCGACAGCGGCTGCGCGAAAGCCCTCGACCCGCTGCTGCTCAGGGCAGTCCAGCCGGTCGGCTGCCTGCGCCTCCTGCGCGCCACCTACACCGACGCCACCACCAGCAGCGTCACCACGGTCGGCATGGTCTTCACCGAAGCCGACGCACCGGCCATGAAGGCCCTGCGCGCCCGCTTCACCCACGAGGGCCTCGCCGACCGCACCGACCTGATGCCCCGCACCTACCCGGCCGAAGGCACCGTCGCCGAGGGATTCGGCGACCGGCAGCGCGCGAGCTGGACGGTGAGCGTGCTCACCGACGTCCCCGCCGTCGTGTACGCCGTGTCCGGCTTCGCCGACGGCCGCACCGTCCCCGACCCGCAGCCCGCCCGCCGGGCCATCGCGAGCGGCGCGACGACCGCCCCCGCCCAGGCGGGCCTGGGCCACGAGGCGAAGGGCGTCGCCGACCGCGTCGAACGCCGCCTCCGCAAGACCGCACGACCGGCCCCGGAGACCCCCCGATGACCCGACCGAGCCGACCGACCCGACAGAACCGCCTGCCCCGCACGGCCCGCCGCGCCGTCGCCGCCACCCTCGCGGCCACCGCCCTCGCCCTGCTGCCCCCCGCCCCCGCCCGCGCCGACACCATCCGGGCCCAGCAGTGGGCGCTCGACGCGATGCACACCGACCGGGCCTGGCGTACGACCAAGGGCAAGGGCGTCACCGTCGCCGTACTGGACACCGGAGTGGACGGCAGCCACCCCGACCTCGAAGGCCGGGTGCTGGAGGGCAAGGACCTCATAGGGTTCGGCGCCCGCAAGGGCGACCGCGCCTGGGCCCGCCACGGCACCGCCATGGCCGGGATCATCGCCGGCCACGGAAACGGCCCCGGCCGCGCCGACGGCGTGGTCGGCATCGCACCCGAGGCGAAGATCCTCCCGGTCCGCGTGATCCTCGAAGGCGCCGACCCCGCCCGCAAGAGGTCCCGGTCCACCCGCGGCCACGCCCTCGCCGAGGGCATCCGCTGGGCGGCCGACCACGGCGCCGACGTCATCAACCTCTCCCTCGGCGACGACAGCGAGTCCGCCCACCCCGAAGCCGCCGAGGACGCCGCCGTCCAGTACGCCCTCGCCAAGGGCGCCGTCGTCGTCGCCTCCGCCGGCAACAGCGGCGAGGAGGGCGACCACATCTCGTACCCCGCCGCCTATCCCGGCGTGATCGCGGCGGCCGCCGTCGACAGCGCCGGCACGCACGCCTCCTTCTCCACCCGCCGCTGGTACGCGACCGTCAGCGCCCCCGGCGTCGACGTGATCATCGCCGACCCCGACCGCCGCTACTACGAGGGCTGGGGCACCAGCGCCGCCTCGGCCTTCGTCTCCGGCGCGGCCGCCCTCGTCCGCTCCGCGTACCCGCAGCTGACCCCCGCCCAGGTCAAGAAGCTCCTCGCCGACACCGCCCGGGACGCGCCCGAGGGCGGCCGCGACGACGCCCGCGGCTACGGCTTCGTCGATCCGGCCGCCGCGCTCGAGGCCGCCGGCGCGCTGCGCCCCGCGGACCTCCGCCCGGTCTCCGCCCCGTACGGCAGGAAGTTCTTCGGCACGGGCCCCGACCCGGAGCCCGAGGACGACGGACCGGCCGGCTGGCTCGCCCCCGCCGCCGCCGGCGCAGGCGTGCTGCTGCTGGCCGCGACGGTCGTCCTGTGGCGCGCCGGCCGCGTCACGGGCACCCGCCGGTTCTCCTGAGGCGCCCGCCGGTTCGCCTGAAGGCCGCCCCGACGGCCGCCCGCGCCACCGCCTCCACCACCGCGATGCCCGCCTCCTTGGTGGTGTGCCCCTCCGACAGCACGGCGACCAGCACACCCCGCCCGTCCACCTCCACCCGCCCGATGCTGTGCACGGCCCACAGCCCGGTGGCGTCCCGCGGCATCCACCCGTTCTTGAGCGCGGCGCCGGAACCGGCCGCGGACACCCCCCAGTCCTGACCGGCGACGACCTGCCCCATCAAGGCCCCGATGTACGTACGGGACTCCTCGTCCAGCACACCCGGCCCGGCCCCGAACACCGCCCGCAGCAGCGCCACCTGATCCCTCGCGGTGGTCCGCGTGCGCCCCCACGCCAGGTCCGCCGCCGTCCGCGTGAGCCCGAGGCGCCCCTGCGCCGCGTCCAGCCCCGCCGCACCGCCGATCACCGCCCACAGCGCCGATGCCGCGTCGTTGTCACTGCGCCGGATCATGGCCTCGGCGTACCGCCGCTCCTCCCGGGCCAGAGCCCGCCCCTCGTCCCGCGCCCGGAGCAGCAGCGCCGCGAGGATGCCCACCTTGACGACGCTCGCGGCGGGGAAGCGGCCCTCCCCGTACGCGGCGCACCATCCGCTCCCGCCCCCGCTCCCCGGTCCGGACACGGCGAAGGACACCTCCATGGCAGGAGCGGTGCCCGCGGGCCCCGTGGGAAAACCCCGCCGGCCGGCGGCTAGGCTCGTGGCGTGGCGCTCAAGAACATTCCGGACCCCGGTTTCTCCGAAGACGACGGCACCGCCGACCCGCGGCTGACCGCGGCGCTCGCCGCCTGGGCCGAGGACCCGGCGGCGGAACCGCGGGTGCTCGAAGCGCTGGCCGGCGCCCGCCTCCTGGTTCCCGTCGTCGCCGTACTCGGCGAGGTGGAGACGGACGAGAACGGCCTGCGCCGCGAGAAGACCAGCGACATGGCCGTGCCGACCCTCCAGGCCGGCGAGCGCCGCGCCCTGCCCGCCTTCACCTCCACCGAGACCCTGGCCCGCTGGAACCCCGAGGCGCGCCCCGTCGCCGTACCCCTGGGCCAGGCGCTCCAGGCCCTCGCCCACGAGCGGGCCGACACGCTGGTCCTCGACCTGGCCGGTCCCGTCCCGTACCAGCTCACCGGATCCGCGCTGCTTGCCGCCGCCGAGGGCCGCAGCAGCGCGGCGCCGCTCGACGACCCGGCCGTCACCGAGGCGGTACGCGTCGCGGTGGCCGCGGAGCCCGCCGTACTGCGCGCCCACCTCGGCCCGGGCAGCGCGGACGGCACCCTGGCCCTGGTCCTCGACCCCGGCGCCGAACCGGCCGCGGCGGCCCGCCGCCTCGCCGGAGCGCTGGCCGCCGACGAGACGCTGAGGGCCCGCCTGGTGCGCGGCCTCGACCTGGCCCTGCTGCCGCCCGGCGCGACCCCGCCGGGCGAGCCCCTCTTCACGCGCTGAGGCCGTACGCGCCGAGGCCCCGGCCCCCACGAGCGGGGGGACCGGGGCCTCGGCGTTCCTGTCCGCCGGCGTCCGGGGTCAGCCGTAGACCGGACCGGTGTACTTCTCGCCGGGCCCCTGGCCGGCCTCGTCCGGCACGGACGACGCCTCGCGGAAGGCCAGCTGCAGGGACTTCAGCCCGTCCCGCAGCGGCGCCGCGTGGAAGGAGCTGATCTCGGTCGCGCTCGCGTCCAGCAGACCGGCCAGCGCGTGCACCAGCTTGCGGGCCTCGTCGAGGTCCTTGTGGGCGTCGCCGTCCTCGGTGAGGCCGAGCTTCACGGCGGCGGCGCTCATCAGGTTGACCGCCACCGTCACGATCACCTCGACTGCCGGGACTTCCGCGATGTCGCGCGTCATGGCGTCGAAGTCGGGGGATTCACTGGGGGAGGTCGCGTCACTCATGACGCACACGATATGCCCCGGTCGGCAGCGCCCCGGCTCCGGTCCGACCGAGGTCGCCCGTTCCGCGGAGAGCTGCTAACCTTGTGTAATGACCGGCCGGACACTTGTGTGCCCGGCCCACAAGTGGAGGCTCCGATCTCCCACCCGACTGTCCTCGCGGACTGCGGGTCACCGGTCAGGCGGTCCCCATCGTTCCGTACGGACGATGGAGTCGCTCGATGCGCCCCGTGGTGGTAGATGCACGGTGGTGTTCCGGTATTTCCAGGAGCCCCGCCTGTGTTCCCGTCCGGGGCATTTTTCATGGCTCCCTTCGGTTGGTCTCACGAAACAGACGTTGCGCGGCTGTCTGCCAGACAGTCGTGTGGTGCTACTGAGGAGGATCCATCAGCGCTGAGCCCCGCATTAACGACCGGATTCGCGTTCCCGAGGTGCGACTCGTCGGACCCAGCGGCGAGCAGGTCGGCATTGTGCCTCTTGCGAAGGCCCTGGAGCTTGCGCAGGAGTACGACCTCGACCTGGTCGAGGTCGCGGCGACCGCCCGTCCGCCCGTGTGCAAGCTCATGGACTACGGGAAGTTCAAGTACGAGTCGGCCATGAAGGCCCGTGAGGCGCGCAAGAACCAGGCGCACACGGTCATCAAGGAAATGAAGCTCCGGCCGAAGATCGACCCGCACGACTATGACACCAAGAAGGGTCATGTCGTCCGGTTCCTCAAGCAGGGCGACAAGGTCAAGATCACGATCATGTTCCGTGGTCGTGAGCAGTCCCGCCCCGAACTTGGTTTCCGACTGCTTCAGCGTCTGGCTTCGGACGTCGAGGACCTTGGCTTCATTGAGTCGAGCCCCAAGCAGGACGGCCGAAACATGATCATGGTTCTCGGCCCGCACAAGAAGAAGACCGAGGCCATGGCCGAGGCTCGCGAGGCCCAGGCGGCCCGCAAGGCCGAACGCCAGGGCAACGCCACCGACGAGGCCGAGCCGGCCGAGCCGGTCGACGAGGTCCAGCCCGAAACCCCTTCCGAAGCGTGATTCACGGGGCTGCCATCCAGGCGGCCCCGGCTTCCGCCCGGAGATCCACACCAACGATCTGACGCTCCCGCTGTCCGGCCCACCCGCCGGGGGAACGCCACTGACGAGGAGAGAACGGCGCCATGCCGAAGAACAAGACGCACAGCGGTGCCAGCAAGCGCTTCAAGCTCACCGGCTCCGGCAAGGTCATGCGCGAGAAGGCCGGCAAGCGCCACCTCCTGGAGCACAAGTCCTCCAAGAAGACCCGCTCGCTGACCGGCGCTGTCGTGGTGTCCCCGGCGGACGCCCCGAAGATCAAGAAGCTTCTCGGCAAGTGATGTCGCGGCTCCGGGCGACCGGAGCGCGACCTCCGGGCGACCGAGACCAATTCGTTTCCGGGCCGTGTGAGTTCACCCGCGGCCCCGCTACAAGGAGTTAACAAGTGGCACGCGTCAAGCGGGCAGTCAACGCCCACAAGAAGCGCCGGGCAATCCTCGAGGCGGCCAAGGGCTACCGCGGTCAGCGTTCGCGCCTGTACCGCAAGGCCAAGGAGCAGGTCACCCATTCCCTGGTCTACAACTACAACGACCGCAAGAAGCGCAAGGGCGACTTCCGTCAGCTGTGGATCCAGCGCATCAACGCCGCTGCCCGCCAGAACGGCATGACGTACAACCGCCTCATCCAGGGTCTGAAGGCCGCCAACATCGAGGTGGACCGCAAGATCCTGGCCGAGCTCGCGGTCAACGACGCCAACGCGTTCGCCGCGCTCGTCGAGGTCGCCCAGAAGGCGCTCCCGAGCGACGTCAACGCCCCGAAGACCGCCGCCTGATCTCAGGCAGCATCTCTTCGTCCACCGGACCCGCAGGCGTTCGCCGCCTGCGGGTCCGGTGCGTTGTACCCACGTGCACGACCCCTTGCGTACGCGCAGACGCGTACGCAGAGATACGCAGAGAAGTGAGCCGCCGACCATGGGCACCCCCGAGCTGATCTCCCCGCGATCCCCGCGCGTCGCCGCCGCCAAGCGGCTGGCCAGGCGGAGCTTCCGCGGCAAGGAGCGCCGGTTCATCGCCGAGGGGCCGCAGGCCGTGCGCGAGGCCGTCGAGCACCGCGGCGACAGCGGCGAGGCGACCCTGATCGAGCTCTTCGCCACCGTCGAGGCCGCCGGGCGGTACGCCGACATCGTCGACGCCGCCCGCGCCGCCGGCGCCCGCGTGCACCTGGCCCCCGACGAGGTGCTCGCCGAGGTCTCGCAGACCGTCACCCCGCAGGGCATCGTCGGTGTCTGCCGCTTCCTGGACTCGCCCTTCGAGGAGATCCTCGCGGCGAAGCCCCGGCTGGTCGCCGTCCTGGCGCACGTCCGCGACCCCGGGAACGCCGGTACGGTGCTGCGCTGCGCGGACGCCGCCGGCGCCGACGCGGTCGTCCTCACCGACGCCTCCGTCGACCTCTACAACCCCAAGTCCGTGCGCGCCTCGGTCGGCTCGCTCTTCCACCTGCCGGTCGCCGTCGGCGTCCCCGTCGAGCAGGCCGTCAGCGGGCTGAAGAGCGCGGGCGTACGCATCCTGGCGGCCGACGGCGCGGGCGACGACGACCTCGACGGCGAACTCGACGCGGGCACCATGGGCGGGCCCTCCGCCTGGGTCTTCGGCAACGAGGCGTGGGGCCTCCCGGAGGAGACCCGCGCTCTCGCGGACGCCGTGGTGCGCGTCCCGATCCACGGCAGGGCCGAGAGCCTCAACCTCGCCACGGCCGCCGCCGTGTGCCTCTACGCCTCCGCGCGTGCGCAGCGTGCTTCCGGAGGGTGCCGCAGCGTCACCTCCAGCTAGTAGGGTGACGGGTTCGGGGGCCCTCCCCCAAGCTCTCGGCTTCTCCTCCGGGCTCTCGGCTTCGCCCGAGCGGAGAGGGACCCCCTGAGCAGGGAGGTACCCCCTCCGCCATTCGGAAGAGGTGGGATACGGGGATGGCTGTCCGCACGAGCGGTCCGTCGAAGGCGAGCGGTTCCTTGCCGCGTCCGCCCGCGGGGACGGACGGTCACGGGATCGATCCCGACGACCTCCCCGACGGCCTCGCCGTCGCCGACGAGAGCGGCCGCGTCATCTGCTTCAACGCCGCCGCGTCGCGGATCACCGCCATCCCGAAGGACGCCGCGCTCGGCAGGCCCCTGGAGACCGCGCTGCCCCTCGAGGACCTCGAAGGCCGCCGCTGGTGGAGCCTGACCGATCCGTACGGCGGACTCGCCATCCGGGCCGGGCAGCCCGAGCGCAACCTGCTGCTGCCCGGCGGCCGCGAGGTCCTGGTCTCCGCCCGGTACGTACGCCACGAACCCACCGGACCCGTCCGGCGGGTCGTCGTCTGTCTGCGCGGTACGGAGGCCAGGCGCCGCACCGAGCGCAGCCACGCGGAGCTGATCGCCACCGTCGCCCACGAGCTGCGCTCCCCGCTGACCTCGGTCAAGGGGTTCACGGCGACGCTGCTCGCCAAATGGGAACGCTTCACCGACGACCAGAAGAAGCTGATGCTGGAGACCGTCGACGCCGACGCGAGCCGGATCACCCGGCTGATCGCCGAGCTGCTCGACATCTCCCGCATCGACTCCGGGCGCCTTGAGGTCCGCAGGCAGCCCGTGGACGTCCCGACGGCGGTCGGCCGCCACATCCAGGCGCACATCTCCAACGGCCAGCCGCCGGACCGCTTCCTCGTCCGTATCCAGCAGCCGCTGCCCGATCTCTGGGCAGACCCGGACAAGATCGACCAGGTGCTGGGCAACCTGCTGGAAAATGCGGTGCGGCACGGGGCGGGAACGGTCACCATCGAGGTGGGGGCGGCCCTGATGAAGACCGGAGACAATCCAGCGAAGGGAACAGCCGTGACCGTGAGCGACGAAGGCACCGGCATTCCCGAGGAGTCGATGGGCCGCGTCTTCACCCGTTTCTGGCGGGGCAGCAAGCGCGGTGGCACCGGTCTCGGTCTCTACATCGTCAAGGGCATCGTCGAGGCGCACGGTGGTTCGATCACTGTCGGCCGCGGTCCCGGCGGCGGCGCCGAGTTCCGATTTATCCTGCCCGTCGGCGCCCCGGCCTACCTGAAATAGACAAGTTTGCGAAGCAATCAGGTAGACCGGTGGCGGGCGACGGGCGGGCCTGAGCAGCCCACGGGCTTCTTCACCCTTCACGGCCTTTAGACTCGACCTTTGGCACCTTTGCGTCCTCAGTCGTCGAGCGGGGGCCACGGGGGTCCGGGGGCCTCCCCCGGCAAAGGCAGTACCAGCCAATCGGAAGTACGGGAAGAGATGTCCGCACCCAATAAGTCGTACGACCCTGTCGAGGTCGAGGCGCTGAAACCGGAAGAGATCGAGCGCATGCGGGACGAGGCGCTCGCCGCCTTCGACGCCGCGGCGGATCTCGACGCGCTCGCCCACGCGAAGACCGCGCACACCGGCCCCGCTTCGCCGCTCTCGCTCGCCAACCGTGAGATCGGCGCGCTGCCGCCGGCCGCCAAGGCCGAGGCCGGCAAGCGCGTCGGCATGGCCCGCGGCGCCGTGAACAAGGCCCTCGCCGCCCGCCTCGCCGCCCTGGAGACGGAGCGCGACGAGCGCGTGCTGGTCGAGGAGGCGGTGGACGTCACGCTGCCGTACGACCGCGTCCCGGCCGGCGCCCGGCACCCGCTGACCACGCTGATGGAGCGCGTCGCCGACGTCTTCGTGGCCATGGGCTACGAGGTCGCCGAGGGCCCCGAGGTGGAGGCGGAGTGGTTCAACTTCGACGCCCTCAACTTCGTGCCCGACCACCCGGCGCGCCAGATGCAGGACACCTTCTTCGTCCAGGGCGCAGACGGCGCGAGGAGCGACGAGTCCGGTGTCGTGCTGCGCACGCACACCTCCCCGGTCCAGGCCCGCGCGCTGCTCGACCGTGAGCCGCCCGTGTACGTCGTCTGCCCCGGCCGCGTCTACCGCACCGACGAGCTCGACGCCACGCACACCCCGGTCTTCCACCAGATCGAGCTGCTCGCCGTCGACGAGGGCCTCACCATGGCCGACCTCAAGGGCACCCTCGACCACATGGTCCAGGCGCTCTTCGGCGAGGGCATGAAGACCCGGCTGCGCCCGAACTACTTCCCGTTCACCGAGCCGTCCGCCGAGATGGACATGGTCTGCTACGTCTGCCGCGGCGAGTCCGTCGGCGACCCGGACCGTCCCTGCCGCACCTGCGGCAGCGAGGGCTGGATCGAGCTGGGCGGCTGCGGCATGGTCAACCCGAAGGTGCTCACCGCCTGCGGCGTCGACCCCGCGAAGTACAGCGGATTCGCCTTCGGGTTCGGCATCGAGCGAATGCTCATGTTCCGCCACAACGTTGAAGACATGCGAGACATGGTCGAGGGTGACGTCCGGTTCACCCGGCCCTTCGGGATGGAGATCTGATGCGGGTCCCGCTTTCCTGGCTGCGGGAGTACGTCGATCTCCCCGCCACCGAGACCGGCCGTGACGTACAGGCCAAGCTGGTGTCCGCCGGCCTGGAGGTCGAGAGGGTCGAGCAGCTCGGCGCCGGCCTCAAGGGCCCCCTGGTCGTCGGCAAGGTCCTCACCATCGAGGAACTGACGGAGTTCAAGAAGCCCATCCGCTTCTGCACCGTCGACGTCGGCACGGCCAACGGCACCGGCGAGCCGCAGGAGATCGTCTGCGGCGCCCGCAACTTCGCCGTCGGCGACAAGGTCGTCGTGGTCCTGCCCGGCGCGGTCCTGCCCGGCGACTTCGCGATCGCCGCGCGCAAGACGTACGGCAGGACCTCGCACGGCATGATCTGCTCCGGCGACGAGCTGGGCATGGGCGACGACGGCTCCAACGGCATCATCGTGCTGCCGCCCGAGTACGAGCCGGGCACCGACGCCGTCGAGCTGCTCGAACTCGTCGACGAGGTCCTCGACATCGCCGTCACGCCCGACCGCGGCTACTGCCTGTCGATGCGCGGCGTCGCCCGCGAGGTCGCCACCGCGTACGGGCTGCCGCTGCGCGACCCGGCGCTGCTCGACGTGCCGGCCCCCAACGCGTACGGCTACCTCGTGAAGGTCGACGACCCGCGGGGCTGCGACCGCTTCACCGCCCGCACGGTCGTCGGTCTCCAGCCCGAGGCCCGCTCCCCGATCTGGCTGCGGCGCCGGCTGCAGAAGGCCGGGATGCGTCCGGTCTCGCTCGCGGTCGACGTCGCCAACTACGTGATGCTGGAGCTCGGCCAGCCGCTGCACACCTACGACCGGTCCCGCATCGACGGACCGATCGGGGTGCGCCGCGCCGAGCAGGGCGAGAAGTTCACGACGCTCGACGGCGCGTTGCGTGTCCTCGACGCCGAGGACCTGGTGATCACCGACAACCGCGGCCCCATCGGCCTCGCGGGTGTCATGGGTGGCGCCAACACCGAGATCGCCGACTCCGAGACCGACCCCGAGACCGGCGCCGTCACGGGCACCACCGAGGTCGTCATCGAGGCCGCGCACTTCGACGCGCTCTCCGTCGCCCGTACCGCGCGCCGGCACAAGCTGTCGTCCGAGGCGTCCCGGCGCTTCGAGCGGGGCACCGACCCCGAGGCCGCCTCCGCCGCCGCGCAGCGGACCGTCGACCTCCTCGTGCTGCTCGCGGGCGGCACCGCCGAGGCCGGCGTCACCGAGGTCGTCGCACCCTCCGCACCCCGCACGATCCCGATGCCCGCGAACCACCCCGACCGGGTGGCGGGCGTCGACTACGGCCGCGAGACCGTCGTACGCCGCCTCCAGGAGGTCGGCTGCGACGTGTACGGGCAGGACGAACTGGTCGTGACCGTGCCGTCCTGGCGCCCCGACCTGGCCTTCCCGAACGACCTGGCCGAAGAGGTCATCCGGCTGGAGGGGTACGAGAACCTCCCGTCGACCCTGCCGACGCCGCCCTCGGGCCGCGGGCTCACCGACCGGCAGCGGCTGCACCGCCGCATCGGCCGGGCGCTGGCCGGCGCGGGTTACGTCGAGGCGCTGAACTACCCGTTCCTCGGCGGGGCCGTGCTCGACCAGCTGGGCCTGGACGCCGACGACGCCCGCCGCCGTACGGTCGAGCTGGTCAACCCGCTCTCCGACGAGGAGCCGGCGCTGCGCACCACGCTGCTGCCCGGCCTCCTCGGCGCGCTGCGCCGCAACGACGGCCGCGGCTCGCACGACCTGGCGCTCTTCGAGACCGGTCTCGTCTTCCGGCCGACCGGGGAGGAGCACAAGGCCGCGCGGCTGCCCGTCGACCGCCGGCCGACCGACGAGGAGATCGCCGGCCTCGACGCCACACTGCCGCGTCAGCCGCACCACGCCGCCGTCGTCCTCGCGGGCGCCCGCGAGCAGGCCGGCTGGTGGGGCAAGGGCCGCCCGGGCACCTGGGCGGACGCCGTCGAGGCCGCCCGTACGCTCGCCCGCGAGGCCGGCGCCGAGCTGACCGTGCGCGCCGACCAGCACGCGCCGTGGCACCCCGGCCGCTGCGCCGCGCTGTACGTCACGGTGAACGGCGAGGAGATCCTCGCCGGGCACGCCGGTGAGCTGCACCCGCGTGTCATCAAGGCGCTCCACCTCCCGGAGCGCACCTGCGCGATGGAGATCGAGACCGACGTACTGGAGCGGGCCGGTGCCGGAGTCCTCCAGGCGCCCCGGATCTCCGCCTTCCCGGTGGCGACCCAGGACGTGGCACTGGTCGTCTCCGACGGTGTGCCCTCGGCGGACGTCGAGGCCGCGCTGCGCGAAGGCGCCGGCGGACTCCTCGAATCGCTGCGGCTGTTCGACGTGTTCACGGGTGAGCAGCTCGGCGCGGGCAGGAAGTCGCTCGCGTACGCGCTGCGCTTCCGCGCCGCCGACCGCACGCTGACCGTCGAGGAGGCCACGGCCGCCCGCGACGCCGCCGTCGCGCTCGCCGGCGAGCGCACGGGCGCGGTGCTGCGCGGGGCGTAACACCCGGTGGAGCAGTGCTGAGGGGCGTATTCGAGGTTACGGATACGCCCCTCACTCATTTGGGTGAGAAGTAGGGGCAGGGTGCGCAAACCGGTACGGCCGGTCGGCACAATCATTCCGGCTGCGAGGGCCACGCGTCGTACGTCGTACAGGGCCAGGGCCTAGGGGGCCGTCGGGATGATCCGTACCAAGACCTGGCGGGGCGCGTGCGCGGGGGTGTTCTCCGTGCGGCGCGTCCTCGTCTTCGGGCTTCCCGCCGTCTGGCTCGTCGCCGCGACCGTCTGGGAGCTGGCCTGCCCGTTCGGCTCGCACGGAGGAATGGCGCCCCGCTTCGTGACGTGCGCCGCCTTCCTGGCGCTGGTCGCCTATCTGCTGACGGGCATGAGGCTCGGTCCGGTCCGGGAGCTGCGCCGGGTCCGCGAGGTCGCGCACGCCGCCCAGCAGGTGCTGCTGCGCCCGCTGCCGCCCCGGCTCGACGGGCTCGCCGTCGCCGCGGGCCAGCTCTCCGCGAGCCGTGGCGCGACGGTCGGCGGCGATCTGTACGAGGCCGTGGCCACCCCCGGGGGCGTGCGGGTCGTCATCGGTGACGTACGGGGCCACGGGCTGGCCGCGATCGGGGCGGTCGCCGCGCTGCTCGGCAGCTTCCGGGAGGCGGCGCACGACGAGGCCGACCTCGCGGGCGTCATGCGCAAACTGGAGCGGGCGCTGCAACGGCACCTGCGGGAGCGGTCGCGGTCCGAGCACCCGTCGGTGAGCAGCACCGACCCGGACAGTCCGCTGGCCGAGGAGTTCGTCACCGTACTCCTGCTGGAGATCCACGAGGACGGCGAGGTACTGGCGGTCAACTGCGGCCACCCGTGGCCCTACCGGCTGCGCGAGTCCGCCGAACCGCTCGCGGGCGGGGACCCGCTGCCGCCGCTCGGTCCGTTCCCGCTGCCCGACGGCCTGGCCGCGCACCGCTGTACGCGCCTGCTCCCCGGCGACGTGCTGGTCCTGCACACCGACGGTGCCGAGGACGCCCGCGACGGCGACGGGACGTTCTTCTGCCTGCGTACGGCGCTCACCGAGGCCGCCGCTCCGGGCCCGCCGGTCTCGCCCGCCGCGCTGGTGCGGCGCGTGCACACGGCGCTACTGCGGCACACGGGCGGGCGGCTCACCGACGACGTGGCCCTGCTCGTCCTGCGCAATGACCGCTGGCGGTCACCGGCGCCCCCCGGGGACCAGGAGCCGTGCCCCTCGCGCCCGCGATCCGCCCACCGCTGACCGGCCGTCGCCCCGGAGCCCGGGGTCCGCTCCGTCCGCCGTGCCGTGGAGTGTCGGGCAGACCGGCAGGACGGACGGAGCGGGGCCGGGCCGCCGCGCTGTAACGAGGGGGGAGCAGGCGGCCCGGCCGCCTCCTGGAGAGGCGTGTGAAGTCAAGCGGTCGCAGCGTGCGCGCGGGAGAGCACGCGGGGCACGAACGCGGGCATTCGGTTCACACCCCGTGTGAACGCGGCTCCACTACGCTGGCCTATTGCGCCCGCACCGAGCCACCGGAGAGGCCATGCAGCCCAATACTCTGCTCGACGCCCTGCTCGACGAGGCGGGCATCTCCCACGCGGGGCTCGCCGCCCATGTGAACCAGGCGGGCAGCGCGAGAGGTCTGGCGCTGAGATACGAACACACGGCCGTGGCGCGGTGGCTGAAGGGCCAGCGCCCGCGCGGCCAGGTGCCCGACCTGATCTGCGAGGTCCTCGCGGCCCGGCTGCACCGGCCGATAACGCTGGACGACATCGGGTTCGGCTCGCCGGGCGAAACGGGCATGCCGCACGGCTCCCCGCTGACGGGCTTCGTGGAGCGCGCCACCGCGCTGTGGCGCTCCGACGAACAGCAGCGGCCCCACGTCCTCGGCGCGCCCGCGGTGACCGGGACACCGGCCGTGATGCCCGTGTGGGAGTGGGAGAACCCGCCGGAGGACGCGGACGTCTCGCGCAAGGGACAGACGCGCGTCAGCGTCGCCGACATACAGATGCTGCGCGCGGCCCGGGCGCACTACGAGCTGATGTACCGCAAGGCGGGCGGCATCGCGACGCGGGCACGGGTCGTCGGCTTCCTCAACGCCGAGACCGCCCCCCTGCTGCGCGGCAGTTACTCCAACGCCATGGGGCGCCAGCTGCACCGGGCGACGGGCGGCCTGGTGGCGGTGGCCGGCATCTGCGCGTACGACTCGGACGCCCAGGGGCTCGCCCAGCGCTACTTCCACCAGGCCCTGCGGCTCGCCAAGGCCAGCGGGGACCGGGGGCTCGGCGCGTACATCATCGCGCTGCTCGTCAACCAGTCCCTGTTCATGGCCGAGTACCGGCAGGCGGTGGCCTTCGCGGAGGCGGCGCTGCGCACGGCGGGCACGCAGATCACCCCGGCGCTGGCCGCCGATCTGCACGCGATGCAGGCCAAGGCGTACGCCCATCTCGGCGACGGCAAGGGCGCCCTGTCCTGCATCCGGCGCGCGGAGAGCGAGGCCGAGTGCATCAGACCGGGCAGCGAACCGGACGAGACGGGGTACGTCCAGCCGGGCCTGGTGAACGTCCAGGTGGCCGAGGCCCTGCTCAGCCTGGGTGATCTGCCCGCCGCACGGGAGCACGCGACGGCGGCGGTCGGCTCTCCCGCGACCCACGACCGGGGACGGGTGCACCGGCTCGCCATGCTCACCCACATCGAGCTGCGCCAGGGCAGGGCGGACCGGGCCGTGGAGATCGCGACGGAGATGGCCGAACGGGCGCGGGGAATGGAGTCGCAGCGGTTGCGCGACCGGTTGCGGGCGGTGCGCGAGCATCTGGTGGGAAGCGGATGCGCGGGCGCCGACGAGGCGGCCGAACTGATCGACGGGGCTCTGCGCGTTCCGCTGTGACCGTGCTCCTGCTGCGATGTTGTCACCTACTTGTCGAAAGGTGGCACAACAGTGCAGTGGACGAACTTAAGCGAACAGAACGTCTACAAGAACCGCTGGTTCCGGGTCAACCTCGCGGATGTCGAACTCCCCGACGGCCGGCACCTCGACCACTTCGTCATACGGCTGCGCCCGGTGGCCGTGGCGACGGTGGTCAACGAGGCCAACGAGGTGCTGATGCTCTGGAGGCACCGCTTCATCACCGACAGCTGGGGCTGGGAACTCGCGGCCGGAGTCGTCGAGGACGGCGAGGACATCGAGGCCGCCGCGGCGCGTGAGATGGAGGAGGAGACCGGCTGGCGGCCCGGACCGCTGCGCCCCCTCCTCACCGTCGAGCCGTCCAACGGCCTCACCGACGCCCGGCACCACCTCTACTGGGCCGAGGAGGCGACGTACACCGGTCACCCCGAGGACGACTTCGAGTCCTCACGGCGCGAGTGGGTCCCGCTCAAACTGGTTCCCGACATGGTGGCCCGCGGTGAGGTCCCGGCCGCCAACATGGCGGCCGGGCTGCTGATGCTCCACCACCTGCACCTGGGCTAGCGCCCGGGCCGGAACCGCCGGTCCGGGCACCAGGGCCGGCGGCTCTAGCGGCCGACGGCCTGCCAGACGGTCACCGCGAGCGCTCCGGCCGCGGTGAGCGCCGAGACGGTGGGCAGCGGCCAGCGGTTGTGCTCCAGGGCCGTCACCCGCGCGGCCAGGTCGGCCAGGTCACTGCCGGCCTGGTCGCCCCGGTGGGCCAGCAGCGCCAGATGCCCTTCGATCCTGGTGAGCCCCACGTCGAGGCAGCGACGTAACTCGGCGTACTCCTCTGCGACCACGGTCTGGTCGGGGTCGATACTCACGGTCCGCTCCTTCTTCCGACGGGGCCGTCCGACGACCCCGTGCATGTGACACAGAGCCAACTCGCCCTGTGCCCATGGCGGGAGCGTGTGTGCGGGGCATATGCGGGTACGCCCCGCACACTCCGTGCGAATCGCGGACCGCGAATGGCGAATCGCGGATCAGAAGGCTCAGGCGTACGGGTAGAAACCGGAGCCCGTCTTGCGTCCCAGCCTGCCCGCGTCCACCATGCGCTGGAGCAGCGGGGGAGCGGCGTACAGCGGCTCCTTGTACTCGGCGTACATCGAGTCGGCGACCGAGGCGACCGTGTCGAGGCCGATGAGGTCCGCGAGCTTGAGCGGCCCCATCGGGTGGGCGCAGCCCAGCTCCATGCCGTTGTCGATGTCCTCGCGGCTCGCGATGCCCGACTCGAACATCCGGATCGCCGAGAGCAGGTACGGGATGAGGAGCGCGTTGACCACGAAGCCCGAGCGGTCCTGGGCGCGGATCGGGTGCTTGCCCAGCACGTTCTGCACCACGGCCTCGGCGCGCTTGACCGTCTCTTCGGACGTGGTCAGCGCCGGGATCAGCTCGACGAGCTTCTGGACCGGGGCCGGGTTGAAGAAGTGGATGCCGATGACCTGGTCCGGCCGGGAGGTGGCGACGGCCAGTTTCACCAGCGGGATCGAGGAGGTGTTGGAGGCGAGGATCGCGTCCCGGCGGGTCACCACCTGGTCGAGGACCTGGAAGATCTCGGTCTTGATCGACTCGTTCTCGACGACGGCTTCGATCACGAGGTCGCGGTCGGCGAACTCGCCGAGGTCGGTCGTGAAGCTGAGACGGGCGAGCGTCTCGTCGCGCTCCTCCTCGGTGATCTTGCCGCGCTCGGCGGCCTTCGAGAGGGAGTTGTAGAGCCGGGTGCGGCCGATCTCCAGGGCCTCGCCCGTGGTCTCGGCAACCTTCACCTCGAGGCCGCTGCGGGCACACACCTCGGCGATGCCTGCGCCCATCTGGCCGCAGCCCACTACTCCGACGCGCTGCACATCCGCCATGGAGTCCGTCACATCGTGCCTTTCGCTGATCAACAGTTCGGCAGGCCCCCGGCCGTTGCCGGTGCCCGCCTCGGCCCCGACGTTACTCCCGACCCGCGGGTACGTGACGGGCCGGGGCGGGCATGCTCTGCGGACACGACAGGACGTACGCACGTCACCACGGAACAGGGGTCGACATATGGGTCAGATCGGTCGAAGAGGGTTGTTGGCGGGAGCGGCCGGGGCGCTGTCCGCGCTGGCGGTCTCCGGGGACGCCGCCGCGGCCGGCCGGCGGCGCCGCCGCGCCCCGGAACGCGCGGTGCGGGGGATGTGGCTGGCGAGCGTGGCCAACCGCGACTGGCCGTCCAAGGCGGGGCTGACCGCCGACCAGCAGAAGGCCGAGCTCCTGGCCCATCTGGACACGGCGGTGCGGCGCAGGCTGAACACGGTGGTGTTCCAGGTGCGGCCGACCGCCGACGCGCTGTGGCCCTCGCCGCACGAGCCGTGGTCCCAGTACCTCACCGGCGTACAGGGCAAGGACCCGGGCTGGGACCCGCTGGGGACCGCGGTGGAGGAGGCGCACCGGCGGGACCTCGAACTGCACGCCTGGTTCAACCCGTACCGGGTGGCGAACCACACGGACCCGTCCCGGCTGGTGGCGGCGCATCCGGCGCGCGTGCACCCGGAGTGGGTGCTGCCGTACGGCGGGAAGCTCTACTACAACCCGGGGCTGCCGGAGGTCAGGAGCTTCGTGCAGGACGCGATGATGGACGCGGTGGAGCGGTACGACGTCGACGCCGTGCACTGGGACGACTACTTCTACCCGTACCCGGTGGCGGGGCAGGAGTTCGCCGACGACGAGGCGTTCGCGCGCCACGGCGCCGGATTCCCGGACCGGGCCGCCTGGCGGCGCGACAACACCGACCGGCTGGTGCGGGAGATGTCCGACCGGATCAAGGCGGTCGCGGAGAAGGGCGGCAAGAAGGTCCGCTTCGGGATCAGCCCCTTCGGGGTGTGGCGCAACGCCGCCACCGACCCGCTGGGCTCGCCGACGCGGGCCGGGGTGCAGACGTACGACGATCTGCACGCCGACACCCGCAAGTGGGTGAAGGAGGGCTGGATCGACCACATCGTGCCCCAGCTCTACTGGAACATCGGCTTCGAGGCCGCCGACTACGCCAAGCTGCTGCCCTGGTGGGCGGAGACCGTGCGCGGCACGGGCGTCGATCTGTACGCCGGGGAGGCGCTCTACAAGGCGGGGGACCCGGCCCAGCCCGCGGCCTGGCAGGACCCGGCCGAACTCTCCCGTCACCTGACCCTCGCCAAGGACTTCGCCGAGGTGCGCGGCCACGTCTTCTTCTCGGCGAAGGAGGTCGCGGCCGACCGTATCGGGGCGATGGACCGGGTGGTGGCGGACCACTACCCGGCCCGGGTACGGACGCCCCGCTGACGGCCTTGCCCGGACCGGGGTGTACCGGCTCGGCTTCTCAGGGGCTGGAGCGGGGAGCTGGGGCTGGGGGCTGGGGCTGGTCGGGGCTGCTTCGCGCTATTTCGCCGGGTCCGTGTCCGTGTGCCGTACGACGGAGTCGGGGCCCGGCGACATCAGTGCCTCGTGCCCGTCGTCGAAGCGGACGCGGTACGGGGGTGTGCCTTCGGATCCCAGGACCTCGACGATCTCGGCGACCCGGTCCTCGTGCCCGACGGTCCTGCCGTGCATCAGCAGCCGGTCGCCCACGCTTGCTTGCATCGGGAGTGACCTCCTTGAGGCTGGTGTCGTGTACGGCCAGTCTACGGCCGGGGGCGGCGGTCGACCCGTTCTCGCGCTCTCGCCCAGGCCCGCTCGAGGCCCGCTCGAGGCCCGCTCGAGGCCCGCTCGAGGTCCGCTTCAGGTCCGCTTCAGGTCCGCTTCAGGTCCGCGCGCGCTGGGTGACCGCGATGCAGACGAGCACGCCGGCGGCCGCCAGCGGGGCCGCGGGGGAGAGGTGCTCGCCGAGCAGGGCGACCGACCAGACCAGGGTCAGCAGGGGCTGGGCGAGCTGGAGCTGGCTGGCCTTGGACACGCCGATCTCGGCCATGCCGCGGTACCAGACGACCAGGCCCAGGAACTGCGAGCCGACCGCGACCCAGAGGAGCCCCGCGACGCTGTGACCCGTGAGGTGCACCGGCTCGAAGGCGAGCGCCACGGCGGCCGTCGGCACGGTGAGCGGGAGGCAGAGGACCAGGGCCCAGCCGATGACCTGCCAGCCGGGCATCACCCGCGCGAGCCTGCCGCCCTCGGTGTAGCCCGCGGCACAGACCAGCAGCGCGCCGAAGAGGTACAGGTCGCCGGTGGACAGGGCGCCGCCGCTCTGCTGCACCGTGAAGGCGATCACCACGGCGGCGCCGGCGAGGGCCGCGATCCAGAACGCCCGGGAGGGGCGGGCCCCGGTGCGCAGCGCCGAGAGGGCGGCGGTGGTCAGCGGCAGGAGGCCGACCACCACGGCGGCGTGCGAGGTGGTGGAGGTCTGGAGGGCGAGCGTGGTGAGCATCGGGAAGCCGAGGACCACGCCGCCGCCGACCACGGCGAGCCCCGCCCAGTGACCGCGGGCCGGTACGGGTATGCGCAGGGCGAGCAGCGCGGCGCCCGCGACGAGCGCCGCGAGGACGCTGCGTACGGCGACGAGCGACCAGGGGCCGAAGCCTTCGAGGCCCCAGGCGGTGGCCGGGAACGTGAGCGAGAAGGCGATGACACCGAGCGCGGCGAGGAGCGTTCCGCTGCGGGCGGTGCCGGCCCTGACCGCCGGGCCGGACCCCTGTGCCACGTTCGGGCCGCTGCCGCTGCTGACTGCTACTGCCCTATCGCGAGTAGCGCTATTCTGTGCTGTCATGCACGAGCGTAGCAGCGTTGCCGAACTGGCCCAATCCCTTAAGCGGGAGCTCGACCGCTACTCGCCCGGTGGAAAGCTGCCGTCGAGCCGGGTACTGGTGGAGCGCTACCGGGTGAGCCCGGTGACGGTCTCGCGGGCCCTCGCCCAGCTCGCCGCCGAGGGCCTGGTCGTCACCCGGCCCGGCGCGGGCGCCTTCCGGACGCGGCCCCGTACGGACACGGCGGCGCCGGGCGACACCTCCTGGCAGGAGGTCGCGCTCAGCGCCGACGGAGCCACCGAACTCGTGCCGCGCTCGGTCGACGCCTCCGGTGTCCTGGTCACCCTCGCCGCCCCGCCGCCCGGCGTCATCGAGTTCAACAGCGGTTACCTCCACGCCTCCCTCCAGCCCGAGCGGGCCATGGCGGCCGCCCTCGCCCGGGCCGGGCGGCGCCCCGGTGCCTGGGGACGGCCGCCCACCGACGGCATCCCCGAACTGCGCGAATGGTTCGCCCGGGGGATCGGCGGCGCCATCACCGCCGCCGAGGTTCTCGTCGCCGCCGGCGGCCAGAGCGCGCTGACGACGGCCCTGCGCGCCCTCGCCCCGCCCGGCGCGCCGGTACTGGTCGAGTCACCGACGTACCCCGGCATGCTGGCGATCGCCCGCGCGGCGGGACTGCGGCCGGTACCGGTACCGGCCGACTCGGACGGGGTGCGCCCCGAACTCCTCGCCGCGGCCTTCAGGGCCACCGGCGCCCGCGTCTTCGTCTGCCAGCCGCTCTTCCAGAACCCGACCGGCGCGGTGCTCTCGGCCGAGCGCCGGCCCGAGGTGCTGCGGATCGCCCGTGAGGCCGGGGCCTTCGTCGTCGAGGACGACTTCGTACGGCGCCTCGTGCACGACGACGCGGGGCCGCTGCCCCGGCCGCTCGCCACCGACGACCACGACGGCGTCGTCGTGCACGTCGGTTCGCTCACCAAGGCGACCTCGCCCAGCTTCCGGGTGTGCGCACTGGCGGCGCGCGGCCCGGTGCTGGAGCGGCTGCGCGCCATCCAGGTCGTCGAGAGCTTCTTCGTGCCCCGGCCCCTCCAGGAGGCCGCCGTGGAACTCGTCGGCTCCCCGGCCTGGCCGCGCCATCTGCGTACCGTGGCGGCCGAGTTGAGGGGCCGCCGCGACACCATGGCCGCCGCCCTGCGGCTCGGTCTTCCCGAACTCGCCCTGCCGCACATCCCGGCGGGCGGCTACCACCTGTGGCTGCGCCTGCCCGACGGCGCGGACGAGAACGCCGTGGTCTCGGCGGCGCTCCGGGCGGGCGTCGCCATCGCGCCCGGCCGCCCGTACTTCAGTGCGGAGCCGACCGCGGGGCACGTCCGGCTGAGCTTCGCGGGGGTGGCGGGGCCGGCCGAGATCACCGAGGGCGTGCGGCGGCTGCGGGGCGCGTGCGAGGGGCTGCTGGGCTAGGCCCTGCGCCGCCGCCGCGCCCGGTGTTACCGCTTCACCGCCCGCAGGACCACGAACTTCGGGTCGCTCGCGACCAGTTCGCTGCTGCCGAAGATCCGGCGCAGCGCCACGTGGTAGCCGAGGTGCCGGTTGCCGACGACCCACAGTTCGCCGCCGGGACGCAGCGCCTCGCGCGCACCGGTGAACATGCGCCGGGCCGTCGCGTCCGTTGTCGCCTGGTGGCTGTGGAACGGCGGATTGTTCAGTACGAGATCCACCGTCCCCTCCGGTACGCCCGACAGGCCGTCGCCCACCAGGAACTCCGCCTTGCTGTCCGCCCCGGCGTTCGCCCGGAACGTGGCCTGTGCCGACGCCACCGCCTGGAACGACTCGTCGACGAACAGCACCTCGGCCTCCGGATTGGCCAGCGCGGCCGCCGTACCCACCACACCGTTGCCGCAGCCCAGGTCCACGACGCGCTCGGGGCCGCGGCGCTCGGGAAGGTGGCGCAGGAAGAACCTCGTGCCGATGTCGAGACGCTCGGCGCAGAAGATGCCCGCGTGGTTGGTGACGGTGAGGCCGGACACCACCCCGACGTCGGAGGGCAGCGCATAGCTGTACGGCCACGGGTCGTTGCCCCGGGCGAGGCCGGGGTCCGGCGTGCAGAAGATGAGGCGCGCCTTCCGCACCGCCAGGGACGTCCGCGTCGTGCCGAGGATCCGCTCGAAGAGCCTGAGCGTCGAGGTGTGGATCTCCTTGACCATCCCCGTGCCGACGACGACGGTGCCCGCGTGGACGTGCGGGGCGAGCCGGTGCAGCTGGTCCTCCAGGAGCGCGAGGCTCTTGGGCACGCGGATCAGCAGTACGTCGATGCGCCCCGGCGGGGGCTCCTGGGTGGAGAGGAGCCGTACCCCCGACGCGTCGGCCCCGTTGCGCTCCAGGTTCACCCGCGTCGCCTGCTGGGTGAGGAACGAGTCGGTGATCTGCACGGGGCGGCAGCCGGAGAGGGCGGTGGTCAGGGCGCCCCAGCGGTCGCCCACCACGACGACGGTGCCGGACAGGTCCACGGGAGGAGCGTCGCCGGTTCCCCCGAGATGCCGCAGCAGGTACTCGTCGGCCGCGTCCCAGGCGCGGAGCCTGTCGCGGGGGTCCTCGGGGAAGCGAACGAGGTCGTACTCGCCCAGTGACGTCGTCAGATGGTTCATTGTGCCCTCAGGCTAACGGAGCCCCGCTCCTCCCCCTTCCGTCCCGCTCCGGCTCACACCCGCTGGGCCGGGGGCCTGGCGATCACGTGGAAGACGGTGCCGAAGGGATCGGTGATCTCCGCCGTCCGGCCGTACGGAGAGTCCGAGGGGGCGCCGGCCGTGCCTCCGGCCGCGACGGTGCGCTCCGCCACCGCGTCGGTGTCCGCCACCTCGAAGGTGGTCTGCCAGACGGAGGCGGCGGCGGTCGGGTCGCCGAAGATCCCGCCGATCTCGTGGCCGTCGGGCCGGCGCAGGAAGGTGAAGTCGAAGCCGGGGAGATCCTGGTTGCCGTCCAGGGTGAGGCCGAAGAGCGCCGTGTAGAAGTCCCGCGCTGGGCCCGGCTCGGGCGTACTCAGGTCGTTGCGGACCAGGGAGCTCGGTTCGTTCACGATCCGGCAGCCGGGGTGCGTGCCGCCCTGCCAGAGCCCGAACCGGGCGCCGACGGAGTCCGAAGCGAGAGCCGTCCGCCCCCGGTCTCCGACGTCCAGCGGGCCCTGCGTCAGGGTGCCGCCCGCGTCGACGACGCGCCGGGCGGTGGCGTCGCAGTCCCGTGCGGCGAAGTACATGCGCCAGAAGCCGGGGGCCGGGCCGGGCGCGGAGACGGGCCGGAACGCGGCGACCGCCAGGCCGCGCAGCAGACACGTGGTGGAGCCGCCGGTCGCCGAGGTGGCGGCGCTGGTGGTGGCGAAGGTCCAGTCGAACAGCGCGCCGTAGAACTCCTGCGCGCGTTCGAGGTCGGGAACCTCGAGGTCGATCCAGGTGGGGGTGGAATCCGGCTGGTCGCCGACGACGAGACTCATCCGCTGCTCCTGTGCCGTTTCGGGGCCGGGTACGTCAAGCCTAGGGCGCGTATAGGACAGATCACGGCCTACTTCTCCGGTTCTCCCCGGTCGCGGGCGCCGGGTGTGGTGAAGAGCCGCGCCACGTGCGCCTTCACGGTAGCCACGCCGATGCGGAGGCCGATGGCGAGGATGAGGCGGCGGGTGACCACCCGGGTCGCGGAGTCGCGGTGGTCCGAGTACGGAGTCGGACACCGGCCGGCTGCTTCCCCGGCTCGATGGCCCGGCTCGATGAAGGCCCCACCCGGGCCGCGGTCCGGTCCGGACCGGGGTCGGAATCATCGCCATGCGGAGGAGGAAGCACGGCAAGCGCACGCCGGCCGAGCGGATCACAGCGCCGCTGAGGAGGGACATGCCGGAAGCCGGTGACTTCGGCCACGAGGCCGTTCGGAAGCTGGGCACCCGGCGCCGATGCCGGTGCGGAACGACGGTGACAGGCTGCTGGAGCTGTGGCTGGAACCGTTCGGGCAGGGCTGCTGAGTGCTGCCCGAGCCGGACGACCGGTACGACATCGGACGCGGGGTGCCGGTTCCTGGCGCGGATGAGACCGAGCGCTTGAGCTGGCCCGTTCCGCCAAGCGCAACGCTCGGTCGCCGGCCTCGTCCCGGCAGCGTCTGCGGCACCACCCCACCACCGCAGCGGACGCCGTCATCCCCGGCACGCCCCCACCGGGCCGCTCAGTCCCACTCGGCGGGGGGAGACGGAAAATCTTTGCATAAAACTGCGGAGCTGCGTATAGTCATGCCATCGACGAGGAGGGCTCGATGGCGGTACGTGCAGCAGTGGCAGGGGCGAGTGGATACGCGGGCGGGGAACTGCTCCGTCTGCTCCTCGCCCATCCCGGAGTGGAGATCGGCGCCCTGACCGGCCATTCCAACGCGGGACAGCGACTCGGTTCGCTCCAGCCGCACCTGCTGCCGCTGGCCGGCCGCGTGCTGGAGCCCACCACCCCGGACGTGCTCGCCGGACACGATGTCGTCTTCCTGGCGCTCCCGCACGGCCAGTCCGCCGCCGTCGCCGAGCAGCTCGGTGACGACGTGCTCGTGGTCGACATGGGCGCCGACTTCCGGCTCCGGGACGCCGCCGACTGGGAGGCGTTCTACGGATCGCCGCACGCCGGGACCTGGCCGTACGGCCTCCCCGAGCTCCCCGGCGCCCGCGCCGCGCTCGCCGGCTCCAAGCGCGTCGCCGTCCCCGGCTGCTACCCGACCGCCGTCTCGCTCGCGCTCTTCCCGGCGTACGCCGCCCAGCTCGCCGAGTCCGACGCCGTGGTCGTCGCCGCCACCGGCACCTCCGGCGCGGGCAAGGCGCTCAAGCCGCATCTGCTCGGCAGCGAGGTGATGGGCTCCATGGCGCCGTACGGCGTCGGCGGCGGCCACCGCCACACCCCCGAGATGATCCAGAACCTCAGCGCCGCCGCCGGAGAGCGGGTCACCGTCTCCTTCACGCCGACGCTCGCGCCCATGTCCCGCGGCATCCTCGCCACGTGCAGCGCGAAGGCGAAGCCCGGGACGAGCGCCGAGAGCGTACGGGCGGCGTACGAGAAGGCGTACGCCGACGAGCCGTTCGTGCACCTCCTCCCCGAGGGACAGTGGCCCGCGACCGCCTCCGTGTACGGCTCCAACGCCGTCCAGATCCAGGTCGCGTACGACGGGGCCGCCGGCCGCGTCATCGCGATCAGCGCCATCGACAACCTCACCAAGGGCACCGCCGGCGGCGCGGTGCAGAGCATGAACATCGCCCTCGGCCTCCCCGAGGACACCGGTCTTTCCACGACAGGAGTGGCACCGTGAGCGTCACGGCAGCAAAGGGGTTCACCGCGGCGGGCATCGCCGCGGGGATCAAGGACAGCGGCAACCCCGACCTGGCCCTCGTGGTCAACAACGGGCCCCGCCTCGCCGCCGCGGGCGTCTTCACCTCCAACCGCGTGAAGGCCGCGCCGGTCCTGTGGTCCGAGCAGGTCGTCAAGGGCGGCAGGATCTCCGCCGTCGTCCTCAACTCCGGCGGTGCCAACGCCTGTACGGGCCCCAAGGGCTTCCAGGACGCCCACGCCACCGCCGAGAAGGCCGCCGAGGTCCTGAACAAGGGGGGCCTGGAGAGCCACAGCGCCGGTGAGGTCGCCGTCGCCTCCACCGGCCTCATCGGCATCACCCTCCCCATGGACAAGCTCCTGCCCGGCATCGAGAAGGCCGCCACCGAGCTCTCCGCGCACGGCGGCGAGAAGGCCGCCATCGCCATCAAGACCACCGACACCGTCCACAAGACGGCCGTCGCGGGCGGCGAGGGCTGGACCGTCGGCGGCATGGCCAAGGGCGCGGGCATGCTCGCACCCGGCCTCGCCACCATGCTGGTCGTGCTCACCACCGACGCCGACGTCGAAGCGGACGTCCTCGACAAGGCGCTGCGCGACGCCACCCGCCGGACCTTCGACCGCGTCGACTCCGACGGCTGCATGTCGACGAACGACACCGTGCTGCTGCTGGCCTCCGGCGCGTCCGAAGTGACGCCGGAGTACGACGAGTTCGCCACCGCCGTACGCACCGTCTGCGACGACCTCGCCCGCCAGCTCATCGGCGACGCGGAGGGGGCCAGCAAGGACATCCGGATCGAGGTCGTGAACGCCGC
Source organism: Streptomyces sp. NPDC003016 (assembly GCF_053591455.1). Lineage (NCBI taxonomy): Bacteria > Bacillati > Actinomycetota > Actinomycetes > Kitasatosporales > Streptomycetaceae > Streptomyces > Streptomyces sp. NPDC003016. The sequence goes on along the minus strand of NZ_JBSFTV010000018.1, from coordinate 106,008 downwards.
GTCCGAGGACGACGCCGTGGAGGTGGGCCGTTCGATCGCCCGTAACAACCTCCTCAAGTGCGCCCTCCACGGCGAGGACCCCAACTGGGGCCGCGTCCTGTCCGCCATCGGCACCACGCGCGCCGCCTTCGACCCCGACCGGCTCAACGTCGCCATCAACGACGTCTGGGTCTGCAGGAACGGCTCGGTCGGCGACGACCGGGACCTCGTCGACATGCGCTACCGCGAGGTCAAGATCACCGCGGACCTGGCGGCGGGCACCGAGTCGGCGGTCGTCTGGACCAACGACCTCACCGCCGACTACGTCCACGAGAACAGCGCGTACAGCTCATGAGCACCCGCAAGCACACCGCCCTGCCCAAGGCCCAGATCCTCGTCGAGGCGCTGCCCTGGCTCACCCGCCACCACGGCCGGACCGTCGTCATCAAGTTCGGCGGCAACGCCATGATCGACGAGGACCTGAAGGCCGCCTTCGCCCAGGACGTCGTCTTCCTGCGCCACGCCGGCCTCAAGCCGGTCGTCGTGCACGGCGGCGGCCCGCAGATCAGCGCGCAGCTCGACCGGCACGGCCTGGTGAGCGAGTTCAAGGCCGGGCTGCGGGTCACCACGCCCGAGGCCATGGACGTCGTACGCATGGTCCTCGCCGGCCAGGTGCAGCGCGAGCTCGTCGGGCTGCTCAACCAGCACGGCCCGCTCGCCGTCGGCATGACCGGCGAGGACGCCCACACCATCACCGCCACCCAGCACTTCCCGCAGATCGACGGCGAGTCCGTCGACATCGGGCGGGTCGGCGAGATCACCGCCATCGACACCGGCGCCATCCAGGCCCTGCTCGACGACGGCCGCATCCCGGTCGTCTCGTCCATCGCCCGCAGCGCCGACGACCACCACGTGTTCAACGTCAACGCCGACACCGCCGCGGCCGCGCTCGCCGCCGCGCTGGGCGCCGAGACGCTGATGGTCCTCACCGACGTCGAGGGCCTCTACGAGGACTGGCCGAACAGCGACGAAGTGATCAGCCGGCTCACCGCCAAGGAGCTGGAGAAGCTGCTGCCCGAGCTCTCCAGCGGCATGGTCCCCAAGATGGAAGGGTGCCTGCACGCCGTACGCAACGGGGTCAACACCGCCCGCGTGATCGACGGCCGCGTGCAGCACTCGATCCTGCTGGAGATCTTCACCGACGAGGGCATCGGCACGATGGTCGTGCCCGACGAGCACGAAGGGGGAGTCACGTGACCGCGAACCAGGAGCTGACGCAGCGCTGGCAGGGCGTCATGGCGGACAACTACGGCACGCCCAAGCTGCCGCTCGTCCGCGGCCGGGGCGCGAAGGTCTGGGACGCCGACGGCAAGGAGTACACCGACTTCGTCGGAGGCATCGCCGTGAACGCCCTCGGCCACGCCCACCCCGCGATCGTCGAAGCCGTCTCCCGCCAGATCGCCTCCCTCGGCCACGTCTCGAACCTGTACGTCGCCGAGGCGCCCGTGGCCCTCGCCGAGCGGCTGATCCAGATCTCCGGCCGCCCCGGCCGCGTGTTCTTCTCCAACTCCGGCGCCGAGGCCAACGAAGCCGCCTTCAAGATCGGGCGCCTCACCGGCCGTACGCACATGGTCGCCACCGAGGGCGGCTTCCACGGCCGCACCATGGGCGCCCTCGCGCTCACCGGCCAGTCCGGCAAGCGCACCCCCTTCCTGCCGCTCCCCGGCGACGTGACGCACGTACCGTTCGGAGACGTCGAGGCGCTGCGCGCCGCCGTCACCACCGAGACCGCGCTGCTGATCATCGAGCCGATCCAGGGCGAGCTCGGTGTCGTCGTCCCGCCCGAGGACTACCTGCGGGCCGCCCGTGAGATCACCCGCGCCACCGGCACCCTGTTCGTCCTCGACGAGGTCCAGACGGGCGTCGGGCGCACGGGCCGCTGGTTCGAGTACCAGGGCCACGACGGCGTCGAGCCCGACATCGTCACCCTCGCCAAGGGACTCGGCGGCGGACTCCCGATCGGCGCGACGCTCGCCTTCGGCGACGCGGCGGACCTCCTCAAGCCCGGCCAGCACGGCACGACCTTCGGCGGGAACCCCGTCGCCTGCGCCGCCGGACTGGCCGTACTGGACACCATCGCGGCCGACGGACTCCTCGACCACGTCAAGCGGATGGGGGAGAAGCTGCGCGACGGAATCGAGTCGCTCGGGCACCCGCTCGTCTCCCACGTCCGTGGCGCCGGCCTGCTCCTGGGTATCGTGCTCACCGAGCCGCTCGCTCCCCAGGTGCAGCAGGCGGCTCAGGACGCCGGTCTCCTGGTGAACGCGCCCGCCCCCGATGTCGTACGGCTCATGCCGGCGTATCTCGTCGGAGACGACGAGGTGGGAACGTTCCTCCAGGCACTGCCCGGCGTTCTCGACACCGCACACGGGGACCGACGATCCGGAGAATGACACCGATGACCGAGGCGCAGGCGCAGGACAACGAGCACGGCGGCCAGGCCGTACCGCAGACCCGCACCGCCAGGCACCGCCGGATCGTGGACATCCTGAACCGGCAGCCGGTGCGCTCGCAGAGCCAGCTGGCGAAGCTCCTCGCCGACGACGGGCTGAGCGTCACCCAGGCGACGCTCTCCCGCGACCTGGACGAGCTGGGCGCGGTGAAGATCCGCAACACCGGCGGCGAGCTGATCTACGCCGTGCCGAGCGAGGGCGGCTTCCGCACCCCGCACGCGCCGCTCGGCGAGTCCGCCAAGGAGGAGCGCATGCGGCGCCTCTCCGGCGAGCTGCTGATCTCCGCCGAGGCCTCGGCCAACCTCGTCGTCCTGCGTACGCCGCCGGGCGCCGCCCAGTTCCTGGCCTCGGCCATCGACCAGGCCGAGCTGAACGCGATCCTCGGCACCATCGCGGGCGACGACACGCTGCTTCTGATCAGCCGCGACCCGGCGGGCGGCCAGGCGCTGGCCGACCACCTGCTGCGCCTGGCCCAGAACGACCGTTAGCCGGGCCGGGTACTCGGCCCGGTCCGCCCGTGCGGGCAGCGCCGGCGGCAGCGCGGGCAGGCCGTCCAGGCTCACAGGCTCACAGGCTCACAGGCTCACAGGCTCACGCCGATGTACCCCTTCTTCCCGCAGTACGCCGCGGACTCCTCGCCCGTCTTGGGGGTGAAGTGCTCGGCGTGCCGCGTCCGTTCCTCCCGGTACTCCAGGAGGGGGACGGCGAAACCGCAGCTGTCCTGATGCGCCGCGTGTGGAGCACGGCGATGGCGCGGGCGCTCGGCCCGTCGACGTCCTCGAACCGCGTGATGGGCCCGGCCCGCCGCGGGCCGTCCCGGAACACGGCCTCGCCCTGCCCGTGCACCCGCAGCACCTTGGGCGGTCCGGTGAAGGCGAGGTCCCGGCCCTGCCCTCGGGGGACACGCCCACGTGCCCGTCGGCGGCCGGCGGAGCCATGGCGGTGAAGAAGACCGGCTGGTCCTCGATGACGGTGCGGATCCGGCCGTCCATGCGCGCGTAGAGCTTTCCCACGCCACGGATCATGTGCTCCGGCTGACCGCCCAGGGCGGGTGTTCCACCTGGCGGGACATGGAACGTGGAACGGCCTAGGACTTGGCCGCCAGCGGCCTGCTGTGTTCACGGACCTGGTCCGGGGTGAGGTACACCGAGGTGTTCTCGAAGTCCTGGAGGGTGCCCGCCCGCCGGGACTGGAAGTCCGTACGGACGAAGTCGTCGCCCGCGACGGCGTTGAGCGTCCAGTTGGTCATGACCCGGGTCCGGGCGGTCATGGTGGGCAGGGCCAGCAGGTGGTAGCCGCGGGCCACCGCCTGGGCGGGGAGTCCGTGCAGCTCCATGCCCAGGGGCTTGGAGACGGCGTCCCGGCCGCCGAGGTCCACGACCAGGCCGAGGTCCTTGTGGATGTACGGCTTCAGCGGCATGCCGCGCAGCCGGGCGACGATGTTCGCGGCCAGGGCCTTGCCCTGGCGCTGGGCGTGCTGGGCGGTCGGCGGGCACATCGCGTCACCGCCCTTCGCGAGGTCGGGGACCGCCGCCGCGTCGCCCGCCGCGAACAGGCCGTCGAAGCCGGGGACGGTCAGCTGGGGCGTGGCGACGAGACGGCCGCGTACGGTCTCCGCTCCCAGCGTGGCCACCAGGGGGCTCGCGGCGACTCCGGCGGTCCAGATCAGGGTGTGCGACGGCAGCGTACGGCCGTCGGTGAGCTTGACGCAGGTCGCGTCGACGGAGGCGACCGAGGTGCCGAGGGAGAACGCGATGCCCCGGTAGCGCAGCATCGCCATGGCCTTCTCGCCCAGCTTCTCGCCGAGCTCCGGCAGCAGCCGCGGGGCCACGTCCACCAGGTGCCACTTGATCTGCGCGCGGTCCAGGCGCGGGTAGCGCTTGACGGCGGCGGAGGTGAGACGCTGCAGGCAGGCGGCGGTCTCGGTGCCGGCGTAGCCCCCGCCGACCACCACGAACTGCAGCCGCGCCGCGCGGTCGGCCTCGTCGGAGGTGGCGGCGGCGATGTCGAGCTGGGCGATGACGTGGTCGCGCAGCCACGCCGCCTCGGCCAGGGACTTCATGCCGCGCGCGTGCTCTTTCAGACCCGGGATGTCGAAGGTCCGGGTGGTGGATCCGGCGGCGAGGACGAGCTGGTCGTACGGTTCCGCGATCACCTCGCCCGTGACCTTCCTGATCACGCACACCTTGGCCTTGGCGTCGATGCCGATGGCGCCACCGGGGCAGATGCGGGTGCGGCGCAGCCGGCGGCGCAGCGACACCGCGACGGACTGCGGGGTGAGGACCCCGGCCGCCACGTGCGGCAGCAGCGGCAGGTAGAGCTGGTAGTCCGAGGGCGACACGAGCACCAGTTCGGCCTCGCCGGGAGACAGTTTCCGTTCCAGCCGCTGCAGGCACTCGACCCCGGCGAAACCCGCGCCGACCACGAGGATCTTCGGTCGCGTCATAGGTGTCCACTGCTCCTTACGGCTGCCGACGGCTGTTCCTTCCCCCACCTTCGGCGTTCGAAGCGGCGGCCGCCCGCCGACGAGGTGCATTCGGGGGGCGGAACTCCGGCGCGCGCCCGGACCGGGACCCGGATCACCGGCGCCGGGCGCCGCGGACCCCGGGCCCCTCCACCTGCCGCCCCGGCGTCCGGGGCGGCGTACGGCAGATTCTCCCGCAGCATGCCGTGCACCACCGGGACGTGCCGCTCGGCGGGGCCGTGCCGCCGCACGCTCCGGCTTTGACGAAACATACGGTGGAGTGCATAATTATGCTCATCGCCGCATGCATCACAAGGAGAAACCCGTGACCGAGCGCGTCGTACTCGCCTACTCGGGCGGTCTGGACACCTCCGTCGCCATCGGCTGGATCGCCGAGGAGACGGGCGCCGAGGTCATCGCCGTTGCCGTGGACGTCGGCCAGGGCGGCGAGGACCTGGACGTCATCCGCAAGCGCGCGCTCGCCTGCGGTGCGGTGGAAGCCGAGGTCGCGGACGCCAAGGACGAGTTCGCCGAGGAGTACTGCCTCCCGGCGATCAGGGCCAACGCCCTCTACATGGACCGCTACCCGCTGGTCTCCGCGCTCTCGCGGCCGGCCATCGTCAAGCACCTCGTCGCCGCCGCCCGCAAGCACGGCGCCGGCATCGTCGCCCACGGCTGCACCGGCAAGGGCAACGACCAGGTCCGCTTCGAGACCGGCATCTCCGCGCTGGGTCCCGACCTGAAGTGCATCGCCCCGGTCCGTGACTACGCGATGACCCGCGACAAGGCGATCGCCTTCTGCGCGGAGAAGAACCTCCCGGTCGCGACCACCGAGAAGTCCCCGTACTCCATCGATCAGAACGTCTTCGGGCGCGCCGTCGAGACGGGTTTCCTGGAGGACATCTGGAACGCCCCGACCGAGGACATCTACGAGTACACCGCGGACCCGGCCACCCCCCGCGAGGCCGACGAGGTCGTCATCTCCTTCAAGGAGGGCGTCCCGGTCGCCGTCGACGGCAGGCCGGTCACCGTCCTCCAGGCCGTCCAGCAGCTCAACGAGCGCGCCGGAGCCCAGGGCGTCGGCCGGATCGACCTGGTCGAGGACCGGCTGGTCGGCATCAAGTCCCGCGAGGTGTACGAGGCCCCCGGCGCGATCGCCCTGATCACCGCCCACCAGGAGCTGGAGAACGTCACCGTCGAGCGCGAGCTGGCCCGTTACAAGCGGCAGGTCGAGCAGCGCTGGGGCGAGATGGTCTACGACGGCCTGTGGTTCTCCCCGCTCAAGCGCGCCCTGGACGGCTTCATCAACGAGGCCAACCAGCACGTCACCGGCGACGTCCGGATGACCCTGCACGGCGGCCGCGCCGTCGTCACCGGCCGGAAGTCCGACGAGTCGCTGTACGACTTCAACCTGGCGACGTACGACTCGGGCGACACGTTCGACCAGTCCAAGGCGCAGGGCTTCATCGAGATCTTCGGCCTGTCGTCGAAGATCGCCGCGCGGCGTGACCTGGCGTAACCGGAACTCGTTCGACAGCCGTCTCCCCGGCCCTCCGCGGCGGGGAGGCGGGCGCACATCCCCACTTTTTGAGGAGCAGTAGCTGTGAGCAGCAACAACGGTGACGTCAGGCTCTGGGGCGGCCGCTTCGCCGACGGGCCCGCCGAGGCCCTCGCCAAGCTGTCCGCGTCCGTCCACTTCGACTGGCGTCTGGCGCCGTACGACATCGCCGGCTCCCGCGCCCACGCGCGCGTGCTCCACAAGGCGGGGCTGCTCACCGAGGACGAGCTGGACCGCATGCTGGCCGGTCTCGACCAGCTGGAGGCCGACGTCGCGGACGGCTCCTTCACCGGCACCATCGCCGACGAGGACGTCCACACCGCCCTGGAACGGGGCCTCCTGGAGCGCCTGGGCGCCGACCTCGGCGGCAAGCTGCGCGCCGGCCGGTCCCGCAACGACCAGGTCGCCACGCTCTTCCGGATGTACCTGCGCGACCACGCCCGCATCATCGGCGGCCTGGTCGCCGAGCTCCAGGACGCGCTCGTCGGCCTCGCCGAGGCGCACCCGGAGGTCGCCATGCCGGGCCGTACGCACCTCCAGCACGCCCAGCCCGTCCTCTTCGCCCACCACGTCCTGGCCCACGTCCAGTCCCTGTCCCGGGACGCCGAGCGGCTGCGCCAGTGGGACGAGCGGACGGCCGTGTCGCCGTACGGATCGGGGGCCCTGGCGGGTTCGTCCCTCGGCCTGGACCCCGAGGCGGTCGCCGCCGACCTCGGCTTCGAGCACGGCTCCTCGGCCAACTCCATCGACGGCACGGCGTCGCGCGACTTCGTCGCCGAGTTCGCCTTCATCACCGCGATGATCGGCGTCAACCTCTCCCGGATCGCGGAAGAGATCATCATCTGGAACACGAAGGAGTTCTCCTTCGTCACCCTCCACGACGCCTTCTCCACCGGCTCGTCGATCATGCCGCAGAAGAAGAACCCGGACATCGCCGAGCTCGCGCGCGGCAAGTCCGGCCGCCTCATCGGCAACCTCACCGGCCTGATGGCGACCCTGAAGGCCCTCCCGCTCGCGTACAACCGCGACCTCCAGGAGGACAAGGAGCCGGTCTTCGACTCCTGCGACACCCTCGAGGTCCTGCTGCCCGCCTTCACCGGCATGATGGCCACGCTCACCGTCAACCGCGCGCGCATGGAGGAACTGGCCCCGGCCGGCTTCTCGCTCGCCACCGACATCGCCGAGTGGCTGGTCAGGCAGGGCGTACCGTTCCGGGTCGCGCACGAGGTCGCCGGCGAGTGCGTCAAGGAGTGCGAGCAGCACGGCATCGAGCTCGAGGAGCTCACCGACGAGCAGTTCGCCGAGATCTCCCCGCACCTGACCCCCGAGGTGCGTACGGTCCTGAACGTCGCCGGCGCCCTCGCCTCCCGCAACGGCCGCGGCGGCACCGCCCCCTCCGCGGTCGCGGTCCAGCTCGCCGAGGTGAAGGCGGACCTGGCAGCCCAGCACGCCTGGGCCACCGCCAAGAGCTGAGCCGCTCCGGACGCCACCCGGACGCCCCCGGACACCATCCCGCCCGCCCCGTCCGCCCCGCGCGAGCGCGCCCACGAACCGCTGGGCGCCGCTCGCGCGGGGCGGGCGCGTCACGGCCTTGCGAGACATTGATGTCTCATTCGGGGTTATGGTCGTCCCATGACTGTCGATCGCGAGCAGGTGCTCCGCACCGCGGCCGCCCTCCTCTCCCGCAAGGCGACCGCGACCATGGACGAGGTCGCCAGAGCGGCCGGCATCGGCCGGGCCACTCTGCACCGCCACTTCGCCGGGCGGGACGCCCTGGTCAAGGCGCTCGAAGTGCTCGGCATCCGCGAGTTCGAGGCGGCGCTCGACGCCGCCCGGCTCGACGAGGGATCCGCCGAGGAAGGGCTGCGCCGCCTCGTCGCGGAGATCGAGCCCGCCGCCGGTCTGCTCTCCTTCCTCGTCACCGAGAACCAGCTCTTCGAGGGCGCCCACGTCAACGAGGGATGGGGCCGTCTGGACGCGCGGGTCTCCGCGCATTTCCGGCGCGGACAGCAGCAGGGCGAGTTCCGGATCGACCTCACCCCGGCCTGGCTGACCGAAGCCCTGTACGGGCTCATCGGCACCGGCGCGTGGGCCGTCCAGGACGGCCGGGTGGCGGCAAAGGACTTCCAGTACATGATCGTCGAGTTGCTGCTCGGCGGAGCACGTCGGAACGTGGAGCAATGACGAGTAGCGGCCGGCACCAGGTGGCGCGGAGCGCCGTCCGCCATCCCGGCCGCTGGCTGGCGCTCGGCGTCCTCGTGCTCGCCGTGCTGCTGGTCGCCGTCGACGCGACCGTGCTCGGCCTCGCGACGCCCTTCCTGAGCGAGGACCTCCAGCCCTCCGGCACCCAGCTGCTGTGGATCGGCGACGTCTACTCGTTCGTCATCGCCGGCCTGCTCGTCTCCATGGGCAGTCTCGGCGACCGGATCGGCCGCAAGAAGCTGCTGCTGACCGGCGCGGTCGCGTTCGGCGCGGTCTCCGTGCTCAACGCGTACGCCACCAGCCCCGAGATGATGATCGTGGCCCGCGCGCTGCTCGGCGTGGCCGGTGCGACGCTGATGCCGTCCACGCTCGCGCTGATCCGCAACATCTTCCACGATCCCGAGGAACGCAGCTTCGCCATCGGTGTCTGGGGCGCCGCGGCCTCGGCCGGCGCCGCCGTCGGCCCGGTCGTCGGCGGCTTCCTCCTGGAGAACTTCTGGTGGGGCTCGGTCTTCCTCATCAACGTGCCCGTGATGCTGGTCCTGGTCCTCGTCGGCATCAAGCTGCTGCCCGAGTCGAAGGACCCGGCGCCCGGCCCGTGGGACCTGCTCAGCGTCGTCCTCTCGCTCGTCGGCCTGGTCTGCGTCGTGTACGCCGTCAAGGAGGCGGCGGCGCACGGCTTCCGCTGGGACATCGGGCTCACGGCGGTGGCCGGTGTGGCCGCGCTCTTCTGGTTCGTACGGCGCCAGCTCACGCTTCCCGCGCCGCTGCTGGACATGCGGCTGTTCCACCACCGCGGCTTCTCCGGCGCGGTCCTCGCCGACCTGCTGACCATCCTCGGCCTGTCCGGCCTGGTCTTCTTCCTCTCGCAGTTCCTGCAACTCGTCCAGGAGCGCACGCCCCTGGAGGCGGGACTCATCGAACTGCCCGCCGCGGCCGGCGCGGTGGCGGCCGGTCTGACGGCCGGTTACGTGGCGCGCAGGGCCTCGGTCCGCATCGCGGTGACCGGCGGTCTGATGGCGCTCGGGCTCGGCCTCTTGACCTGCACCATCGCCACGGCGGACACCGGTGTGCCCCTGCTGGTGGCGGCCATGGTCATCGGCGGCATCGGGGCGGGCCTGGCCTTCACCGTGACGGCGGACGTCATCCTGTCCAGCGTCCCCAAGGAGCAGGCCGGCGCCGCCTCGGCCGTCTCCGAGACGGCGTACGAACTGGGCGCGGCGCTCGGCATCGCCCTGCTCGGCTCGATCGTGACCGGGATCTACCGCGGCTTCACCTCTCCGGCGGGCACCCCCGCCGAGGTGGCGGACGCGGCCCACGACTCGCTCGGCGGAGCCGTGGAGTCGGCGGCGGCCCTGCCCCCCGAACAGGCCGCCGCGCTGATCTCCGCGGCGCAGGAGGCGTTCACCGACGGCTTCCAGGCGGCGGCGTGGGTGGGCTCCGTGGTGCTGTTCGCGACAGCGGCCGCGGCGTGGTTCACGCTGCGGGGCCAGAAGCTGGCAGAAGGCATCGTCGAGGACCTGCACTGAGGGAGGGCGTACGACGAAGGGGCCGTGCCACCCGTCGGCGGCACGACCCCTCACCCGTACGCCCGAGCAGCCTCAGGCGGCCTTGGCCTTCGTCGCGTACATGTCCACGTACTCCTGGCCGGACAGCCGCATGACCTCGGCCATCACCGAGTCCGTGACCGCGCGCAGCACATAGCGGTCGCGGTCCATGCCCTCGTAGCGCGAGAACTCCATCGGCTCGCCGAAGCGCACCGTCACCTTGCCGGGGCGCGGCAGGCCCGCACCGCCCGGCTGGAGCTTGTCCGTGCCGATCATCGCGAACGGCACGACCGGCGCGCCGGTCATCAGCGTGAGGCGGGCGATGCCCGTACGGCCGCGGTAGAGGCGGCCGTCGGGGGAGCGGGTGCCCTCCGGGTAGATCGAGAAGATCTTGCCCTCTTCGAGGACCCGGCGGCCCGTCATCAGCGCCGCGACACCGCCGCGGCCGCCGTCCCGGTCCACCGGGATCATGCCGCAGCTGGTGAAGAACCAGGCCATCAGCCGGCCCTTGAGCCCCTTGCCCGTGACGTACTCGTCCTTGCCGATGTAGTAGACCTGCCGGTCGCAGCAGATCGGCATGATCATCGAGTCGATGAACGTGAGGTGGTTGCCCGCCAGGATGACCGGTCCGGTCCCGGGAATGTTCTGAGCGCCCTCCACCTGCGGGCGGAACATCAGGCGCAGGATCGGTCCGAGCACTGCCTTGATGAGCGCGAGACGGGACAACGGTTCCTCCGGTGTCGTGGCCGGGCGGGCCTGCCTGGCCTGGCCTGATTCTTTTCTGAACGAAATCTGTGCAGGTGAGGACGATACTCGCGGGCACCGTGCGACCGCACATCGGGTTCATCACTTCGATACGCAGTGTTGATGTGTGTTTCCACCGCGTTCCGTCCAGAGCCTCGTCCGCGTAAGACGTAGACGCCTACGATCGGGCCTTCGCTTTCGGCGGGTACGGGACACCACAGAAGGAGCGTTCATGACACAGGGCGGACAGACGAACCCCGGGCGGCGCACGGTTCTCGGCGCGGCCGGACTCGGCGCGGCCGCGCTCGGCGCGGGCGGCCTCACCCTCGGACTGCCGGGCACGGCGAGAGCCGGCGGCAAGGGCCGCGGCGGGTACCGCGACCTTCCCGTACCGACCGTCGTCGCGCACCGCGGAGCCAGCGGCTACCGCCCCGAGCACACCATCGGCTCGTACCAGCTGGCCCTGGACATGGGCGCGCACGTCATCGAGCAGGACCTCGTCCCCACCAAGGACGGGCATCTCGTCTGCCGGCACGAGAACGACATCACGGGGACCACGGACGTCGCGGCCCACCCCGAGTTCGCCGACCGCAAGGTGACCAAGTCCGTCGACGGCGTCTCCCTGACCGGCTGGTTCACCGAGGACTTCACGCTCGCCGAGCTCAAGACGCTCCGCGCCAAGGAGCGGATCCCCGGCACCCGGCAGCAGAACACGCCGTACGACGGCCGCTGGACCGTTCCCACCCTCGAAGAGGTGCTGCGCTGGGCCGAGCGGGAAGGGCGGGCCCGCGGCCGGCGGATCTGGCTCCACATCGAGACCAAGCACCCCACCTACTTCCGCGGTCTCGGTCTCGGCCTCGAAGAGCCGCTCGCCGGACTGCTGCGCACGTACGGCCGCCACAAGAAGGACGCGCCGAACTTCCTCCAGTCCTTCGAGCCCAGCAGCATGCGGCGCATGGCGGAGCTCGTCGCCGCTCCGCGCGTCGTCCTGCTGGACGCCGCGTCCACCCGGCCCTGGGACTTCGTCCAGGCGGGCGACCCGCGTACCGTCGCCGACCTGGTCGGGCCCGAGGGGCTGGAGTGGATCGCCGGCTTCGCCCAGGGGATCGGCCCGACCCTGAACCTGATCATCCCCAGGGACGCGGCGGGCCGGCTGGGCAAGCCGACGACGCTGGTACGGGACGCGCACGCGCGGGGCCTGATCCTCCACCCGTACACGCTGCGCAACGAGAACACCTTCCTGCCCGCGGACTTCAGGCGCGGCACCGACCCGACGGCGTACGGAGACGTCTTCGGGGCCCTCAAGGCGTACTTCGAGCAGGGCATCGACGGGATTTTCTCCGACAACCCGGACACGGCGCTGCTGGCGGCCGCCGACTTCACGCGCCGCTGACGCGGGGTGGGGCGGCGGATGCCCACGGACGGGTGACGGTCCCGCCGTGCGGCAACCGCCGGCCGCCGGCACCACGTCCCGCCTGGCATGACCCCCACCGTGCCCGCTGCCCCGCCCGCCCCGTCCGGGACCGCCTCGTCCCACCTCTTCAGCACGCTGCGCCCCCTGCTGGCCGCCGAGGCCGGCGCGGAGGCGGCCGGCGGGGGAGTCGATCCCGGCGACCTCGAACAGACCGTATGGCTACGGCTCCTCGAACTCCTGGACGGAGCGGGCCCGCCGCCCGACCCGGCGGACTGGCTGCTGCGCGCCGTACGGGCCGAGGCCCGCCTGGCCCGCCGTGCGGCGCGGCGCGAACTGCCGCACCCCGCCCCGCCCGCCGCGACCACGGACACCGCCTGCCCGGAACGCGCCGCGCTGACCGCGGAACGGCACCGCGTGCTGCGCGAGGCCGTCGGCAGGCTGCCCGGCAGGTGTCCACGGCTGCTGGACGCGATGCTGTCGCCGGCCGATCCCACCTACCAGGAAATCGCAGGGGAGTTGGGAATGTCACAAGGGAGTTTGGGGCCGATGCGTTCCCGTTGCCTGGGATGCCTGCGCAGAATGCTGGCAGCGGAGGTTGCGGCTCCCGGGCGAAGGGGAAGGGAGCGGTAAGCAACCGGCGTATCAGGCGAGCGGGAGGCATGCACACATGGGCATGAGTGTGACCATCTCAGCGGCAACGGCGCAGGATGCCGAGCAGATCCTCAAGTTGCAGTACCTGTGCTACCAGAGCGAGGCCGAGCTCTACGGCGACTACACCATCGAGCCGCTCACCCAGACCCTCGACGACCTGCGGGCCGAACTCGGCCGCAGCCACACCCTGGTGGCCCGGCTCGGCGAGGAGGTGGTCGCGTCGGTGCGCGCCGCCGTCGACGAGGCGGGGACCGCCCGGATCGCCAGGCTCGTCGTGCACCCCCGGATGCAGCGGCACGGGCTCGGCGGCCGGCTGCTCGACGCCATCGAGGCGTACGTCGCCGGGGAGCCCGCCGCCAAGCGCTTCCAGCTCTTCACCGGTCACCGCAGCGAGGGCAACCTGCGGCTGTACCGCAGTCACGGTTACGTCCCGGTCGCCACCGAGCAGATCGCTCCGGGCTTCTCCCTGGTCACCCTCCAGAAGGAGACGGCGGTGAAGGCGTACGCCGCGAGCGCGTAGACCGCCTGCGGCAGCTCCAGCCCGTCCGGGGGCCTGAGGACTTCCCCCGGTTCGGGAAGGGGCGGGGCGGGGAGAAGGCCCACCGCGGGCGTTCTCCTACGCGCGCCGTGCCCTCCGCAGCCACATCACGCCCGTGACCGGCAGCAGCACCGGGATGAACAGGTACCCCTTCCCGAACGCCGACCACACCGTCGCATCCGGGAACGCCGCCGGATCGATCACCGTCCAGGTCCCGACGACCAGCACGCCCACCAGCTCCGCCGCGCAGCACACCAGCGCCGCCCGGCGAGCCGTCTCCCCGCCCCGCACCAGGGTGTACGTAATGAACGCGTACACCACCGCGGCCACGGCGGACAGCGTGTAGGCGAGCGGCGCCCGGTCGTACTCCGTGGCGATCTGGTAGACCGAACGGGACACGGCGCCGACCGACATGACGCCGTACAGCCAGACCAGCAGCAGCCCGGGCCCCTTCACCAGCCGGGTGCGGGAGCGGTCCTGCCCCTCTCCGGTGACGGGCTCGCTCATCGTCACCCTCCCCAGATGTCGTGGAGCCGGACTTCGAGCACGGCCAGCACGACCGCGCCCGCCGCGACCGTCACCGACCCCCAGCGGGTCCGCTCCGCCAGCGACAGGAAGCCGGCCGCGGGCACGGCGGCGAGCGCTCCGACGAGGTAGGAAACGAAGATCACCGCGCCCTCGTCCGGCTTCTCGCCGCGCGCCAGCCGCACGATGCCGACCACCAGCTGGGCGAGCGCGAGCAGGGACACCACGGCCATGCCGATGAAGTGCCAGTCCTTGGTGGGCTGATCGCGACAAGCGGCGTAACCGCACCACGCGGCAAGTGCGAGCGCGGCCACGGAGACCGTGACCGTCAGGGCGTCAAGCATGACGACGAGCGTATTACGGCCCGGACGGCGGGTGAGCGCAGGGGCGGGCGTACGGGCGGGCGCACGGCCGGGCGTAGGGTCGGTCACCATGAAGATCGACGCCGAGGCCCTGCTGTTCGACAACGACGGAACGCTGCTCTCCTCCATGGAGTCGGTGATCCGCTGCTGGACCCGCTGGGCGCAGGAGTACGGCATATCGGCGGAGGAGTTCGCGGCCGTGGAGCTGCACGGCCGCCCCGCGGCCGAGATCGTCGCGGATCTGCTGCCCGCCGGCGCGGTGCCGGGCGCGGTGGCCCGTATCGAAGAGCTGGAAGTCGAGGACGTGGCCGGGGGCGTCGTGATCCTTCCCGGCACCGCGGAGCTGCTCGCCTCACTCCCTTCCCCCGGGCTCTCGGCTTCGCCCGGGCAGACGGGCGAACAGACGGACGAACAGGAAGGCGAACGGGGAGGCGCCCCCATGCGCTGGGCCGTGGTCACCTCCGCCTCCCGCAGGCTCGCCGAGGCGCGCCTCGCCGAGGCCGGCATCCACCCCACGACGCTGATCGCCGCCGACGACATCACGCGCGGCAAGCCCGACCCCGAGCCGTTCCTGCTGGCGGCCCGCAGGCTCGGGGTCGACCCGGCGCGCTGCGTGGTCTTCGAAGACGCTCCCGCCGGGCTGCGGGCCGGCCGTGCGGCGGGGATGAAGACCGTGGCGTTGGCCACAACGCACGACCGTTCGCAACTGGTCGCGGACATCGTCGTGGAGAATCTCTCGGCGGTGTCCCTGCAGGCCACGGGCGGCGGCGTGGAGATCGTCACGGAGGGCTGAGCGCCCTCGAGCCGCGTCCCTCCGTGAGACAGAAGTGTCCGCTATACGGACCATGTTGATCGGTACATGCGCGCGTCTGGTTTACTCGTCGCATGACCACGACGAGCAGCCGCACCCTTGCGACCGAGGCGACGACGACGCCCGGTGCTCGTTGTATGTGTCGAATGTGCGCCTTCTGAGGGCCCCTGCCTGAGCCTCGCGCCCCGAAGCGAGACCCGACAGCCGCGCCCCGCGTCCCCGAGTGCGTACGTACTCGAAGGACCGGGCCCGCCTGCCCCGCGCACGCGTTGCCTCCGGTACCCACCGACCCAGCCGTGCCACGTCCACAAGACGAATGCCCCGTGCCCGGCGGACACTGCGTCGCGCACTCGACAGTGACGGAAACCCTGTGATCACCACTACGGGCCTCACCAAGGTCTATCCATCGCGTGGCCGCGAAGTCACCGCCCTGGACGGCGTCGACCTGCACGTCCGCGAGGGCGAGGTGTACGGAGTCATCGGCCAGAGCGGCGCCGGCAAGTCCTCCCTGATCCGCTGCGTCAACCTGCTGGAGCGCCCCACCGCCGGCACGGTCACCGTCGACGGCCGGGACCTCACCGCGCTCGCCGGCCGCGGCCGCCGCGCGGGCAAGGAGCTGCGCCGGGCGCGCAGCCGCATCGGCATGGTCTTCCAGCACTTCAACCTCCTCTCCTCGCGCACCGTGAAGGACAACATCGAGCTGCCGCTCGAAATCCTCGGCGTGTCCGGACAGGAGCGCTCCCGCAAGGCGCTGGAACTGCTCGACCTGGTCGGTCTCGCCGACAAGGCGAGGGCCTACCCCGCCCAGCTCTCCGGCGGCCAGAAGCAGCGCGTCGGCATCGCCCGCGCCCTGGCCGGCGATCCCAAGGTGCTGCTCTCCGACGAGGCCACCTCGGCGCTCGACCCCGAGACCACCCGCTCGATCCTCCAGCTGCTGCGCGACCTCAACCAGCAGCTCGGCCTGACCGTCCTGCTCATCACGCACGAGATGGACGTCGTCAAGACGATCTGCGACTCGGCCGCGCTGATGAAGAAGGGCCGGATCGTCGAGTCCGGCACGGTCGGCGAGCTCCTGGCGACGCCGGGCTCCGAGCTGGCGCACGAACTCTTCCCGGTGGGCGGCCAGGCGTCGGGCCCCGGCCGCACGGTCGTCGACGTCACCTTCCACGCCGAGGCCGCGACGCAGCCGGTGATCTCCCAGCTCTCCCGTACGTACAACATCGACATCTCGATCCTGGGCGCCGCGATGGACACCGTCGGCGGCAGGCAGATCGGCCGGATGCGCATCGAGCTGCCCGGCCTGTACGAGGAGAACGTCGTCCCCGTCGGCTTCCTGCGCGAGCAGGGACTCCAGGTGGAGGTCGTCGACGAGCCCGCGAACGTACCGGCGCAGACCGCCGCCCCCGCCCTGGTGAAGGAAGGTGCCAAGTGAACTGGTCGGAGATGCAGCCGCTGCTGACGCAGGGAACCGTCGACACCCTCTACATGGTGCTGTGGTCCACCGTCGTCTCGGTCCTCGGCGGCCTGCCGCTCGGTATCCTGCTCGTCCTCACGGACAAGGGCGGACTGCTCCAGAACGTGGCCGTCAACAAGGTCGTCGGCGTGATCGTGAACATCGGCCGCTCGCTGCCGTTCATCATCCTGCTGATCGCCCTGATCCCCTTCACGACGCTGGTCGTCGGCACCTTCATCGGTCCCAGCGCGATGATCGTGCCGCTCGCCATCGGCGCCATCCCGTTCTTCGCCCGGCTCGTCGAGACCGCGATCCGCGAGGTCGACCACGGCCTGGTCGAGGCGGTCCAGGCGATGGGCGGCGGCGTACCGACCGTCGTCTTCAAGGTCCTGCTGCCGCAGTCCCTGCCGTCCCTGATCTCCGGCATCACCACCACCGTGATCGTGCTCGTCGGCTACTCGGCGATGGCGGGCGCCGTCGGCGGCGAGGGCCTCGGCTCCAAGGCCGTCACGTACGGGTACCAGCGCTTCGAGACCGAGTTCATGCTCGTCACCGTGGTCGTCCTGATCGCGATCGTGACCGTGGTGCAGCTCATCGGCGACGGCGCGATCCGGCTGCTGGCGCGCCGCGGACGCACCGCCTCCTAGGACTTCCCCGACTTCCTTCCCCAGCAAGCCCGCACTCCTTGTCCGGGCTGTCACCCGCACCACCAGAAAGAGGCACTTTTCGTGCGTAAGAACATCAAGACCACCGCGGCTGCCGCCGCCTCCGCCGCCATAGCCCTCGGCCTCACCGCCTGCGGCACCGCCTCCGACCCGGGCGCCAAGACCGAGTCCGGCGGCAAGGCCGACACGTCCAAGGCGCTCGTCGTCGCCGCGTCCCCGACGCCGCACGCCGACATCCTGGGCTACGTCAAGGACAACCTGGCGGCGAAGGCCGGCCTGAAGCTCGAGGTCAAGGAGTTCACGGACTACGTCCTGCCGAACACCGCCACCCAGAGCGGCGAGGTCGACGCCAACTTCTTCCAGCACAAGCCGTACCTCGACGACTTCAACAAGAAGAAGGGCACCACCATCGTGCCCGTCGTCGATGTCCACCTGGAGCCCCTGGCCCTCTACTCCAAGAAGGCCGAGGACATCAAGGACATCAAGCCCGGCCAGACGGTCGCGGTGCCCAACGACACCACCAACGAGGGCCGTGCGCTCAAGCTGCTCGCGGACAACGGCCTCATCACGCTGAAGGACGGCGCGGGCCAGGACGCCAAGCTGTCCGACATCAAGGACAAGAAGGGCCTGGAGTTCAAGGAGCTGGAGGCGGCCACGCTGCCCCGCGCCCTGGACGACGTCGACGCCGCGGTCATCAACGGCAATTACGCCATCGAGGCCGACCTCGAGCCCGCCGAGGACTCGCTGGCGATCGAGGAGGCCGAAGGCAACCCGTACGCCAACTTCCTCGCGGTCAAGAAGGGCAACGAGAAGGACGCGCGGGTGCGGAAGCTCGCCGAGCTCCTCAACTCCGACGAGGTCAAGAAGTTCATCGAGGACAAGTACGCCGGCTCGATCGTGCCGGCCTTCGGTGCCGTCAAGTCCTGACGCCCGTACGGTCCTTGTGAGCGAAGGCCCCGTCCGCCCCGCCGGGTGCGCGGGGCCTTCGCGCTCCCGGGCCGCCACCACCCGGCCATGCGCACGGCGGCCATGATGCTGCATGCTGTGCCTTTACGGCCTACCCGACGGTCCACGGCATGGAGCTGCGCATGACTACCACCTTCCCGGACATCTCCATCAGCACGGACCGGCTGGTGCTGCGCCCCTTCGACGAGTCGGACATCCCGGCGCTCATCGAGATGATGAACGACGAGATGGTCGTCGCCTGGGCCTCCGCGCCGCACCCCTACACCACGACCGACGCCGAGCGCTGGGTCCGCAGGATCGCTCCCGCGGAGCGCACCCAGGGCCGCGGAATCGCCCTCGCCGTCACCGAGTTCCTCACCCAGCGTCTCGTCGGGACCGTCCATCTCCGGCACACCGACTGGCGCACCCGCGCCACCGAGGCCGCCTATGTGACGGCCCCCTGGGCGCGCGGCGAGGGGTACGCCACCGAGGCGGTGCTCGCCGTCGCCCAGTGGATCTTCCGCGACCAGCGGTTCGAGCGCCTGGAACTGCGCACCGCCGCCGACAACACCGCGTCCCAGCAGGTCGCGCAGAAGATCGGCTGCGTCAGCGAAGGCGTTCTGCGCAACGCCTGGATAGCGCGGACCCGGACCGAGAACGGCGCGGACGGCGGCTGGACCGACATCCGCACCGACCTGATCGTCTGGAGCCTGCTCCCCGAGGACCTCGAAGGTGTCGCCGACCGGATGGCCGGCGCCGGCGGCTACGGCTCGTACAACGACTGGAACTGACCCCCGCTCCCCGGCGCATCCGTGGTCCGTACCAGGTACTCTCACCCTGCCCGCGCCGCCGCCCCGGGCCTCCCCGCACCACCGCCGCAACCCACGACGACTCCAGGAGACTGACAAGGATGGCCGACCGGGTCACGGTGATCGGCTGGGACGGTTCGCCCCTCACCGCAGCGGCCAGGTCCGCCCTCGCGGCCGCGACCCTCGTCGCGGGCGCCGCGCACCACCTGTCGCTCCCCGAAGTACCGCCGGGAGCCGAGCACATCCGCCTCGGCAGCGTCGACCTCGCCGCCCGCCGTATCGCGGGGCACCGGGGCAGCGCCGTCGTCCTCGCCGACGGAGATCCCGGCTTCTTCGGAGTCGTACGGACCCTGCGCGCGCCCCAGCACGGCCTGGAGGTCGAAGTGGTGCCCGCCGTCTCGCCGGTGGCCACCGCGTTCGCCCGCGCCGGGATGCCCTGGGACGACGCCCGGATCGTCGTCGCCCACCGCCGCACACTGCGCCGCGCCGTCAACGTCTGCCGTGCGCACACCAAGGTCGCCGTGCTCACCTCACCGGGCGCCGGCCCCGCCGAGCTCGCCCTGCTCCTCGAAGGGGTCCACCGCACCTTCGTCATCTGCGAGGAACTGGGCACGGCACGCGAGCAGGTCACCGTCCTCACCTCCGACAAGGCCGCCGACCACGTCTGGCGCGACCCCAATGTCGTCATCGTCATCGGAGGCAGCACCGGACCCGCTTCCCCCGCCGCCCCTTCGAGCGGCTGGATCAGCGGCCGCGACCCCGGCTATCCGCCCGCCCTGCGCGGCTGGGCGCTGCCCGCGCGGGAGTACGGCGACGAGCCGGGCACCGGGGAGGGCGAGTACGCCGGCCTGCGGGCCGCGCAGCTGGCCCGCCTCGGGCCGCGTACCGGCGACCTGGTCTGGGACATCGGCTCGGGCAGCGGGGCGCTCGCGGTGGAGGCGGCCAGGTTCGGCGCGGCGGTCATCGCCGTCGACAGCGACCCGGACGCGTGCGGCCGCACCACAGCCGCTGCCCGGCGTTTCGGGGTCCAGCTCCATGTGGTGCACGGGCGGGCGCCGCACATCCTGGAGGACCTGCCCGAGCCGGATGTCGTACGCATCGGGGGCGGCGGAGTGCCCGTCGTCTCGGCGTGCGCCGACCGCAGGCCCGAGCGCATCGTGACGCACGCGTCCACGCGCGACGAGGCGGAGGCGATCGGCCGGGCGCTCGCCGAGGGCGGTTACGCGGTCGCATGCGAACTGCTCCAGTCCGTCGAACTCGACACCGGCGCCTGGACGGAACGCGACCGCTCGGTGGTCTTCCTGCTCTCCGCGACCCACCTGGATCGCGCCCCGTGATGATGCCGCTGCGCGGCGCGGGGTAGGCTGGCCGATCGTTGTACCGCAGCCGGGCGTTCGGCGCTTCGTTCGCCAATGTCCGGAAACGGGGCCCTTTTTGGAGCTCTTTGTGGTACGGCGCAACCGGGGGCGGCGCAACGTGGCGCAGCCCACAGCGGGCCGTGGCGGGACTTCCTGCCCTGGCGGCGAACGGCCGCGAGAATGCATGGTGTCCGCGGGGTTTTCGTGCCGCGCGACAGGGACGCTCGTTCTTGTTTGAACGGGTGCCGGACGTGCCGCGAGCAGACGTCACCGGCGAAGGGCCGAAGGAGCACAAGCGATGGATGGGCAAGGGGTACGCATGACTGACACCGGCTGGGTCCCGGGTGAGGGACTGCCGGAGGACGCAGGCATGGTGGCGCAGCCGGGCATCCCCGCTCCGGACGCGTACACCTTCCTCGAACCCTCCGAGAGCGCAGCCGAGGACGACGACCTGCTGCTGATGCCGGGCGCGCAGGGTGCGTGGAGCGACCACCAGGCCGCGCCGACGGCGGAGATGCCGCAGGTGCAGCAGGCGCCGCCCATACACCAGGCGCCGCAGCAACAGTCGCAGGCACAGCAGCAGCACATGCTCCAGACCTCCGAGATGCCGCAGGCGCCACTGCCGGAGCATGCCTCCGGAGCACCGCAGGCGGCGCAGACGCAGCACGCGCCCCAGGCGCCCGGGACCGCCGAGCCGCAGCCGGCTTTCCAGCTCTCCTCCGTCCCGGAGGCGCAGAGCGCGCCGCAGGACCTTCAGGCGACCGAGGCGCAGGCCGAAACCCAGGCACAGCCGCAACCGCAGCCGCAGCTGTCTCAGGGGAGCGGGCCCGGCGCGCACGAAGCCGGTGGCCGTGACTCCGGTTCCGTCGACCTCAGCGGCGTACGCGTTCCGCCGGCGCCCGTCTCCGCCCAGGCGCCTTCCCCGGCCCGCCGCCCGCTGCACCTCGGCCCGCCGATGCCCGAGACGACCGGCGGCGTCGTACGCTCGCTGGCCGACCGCGGGCCTGCGACCGGCGCGGTGACGATGCCGCAGAACCCTGCGCCCGCACGACACGCGGGACCGCCGGCCATCGGCCCCGAGTACCTCGATATTCCGCGTGACGAGGCGGCTGCGCTGCCCGGCCCGCAGCTCGGCGTGATCCCGTCGCAGGCAGCTGCGCCCTGGCCTCAGCCCCAGGCGCCTCAGATGCCTCAGGAGGCCCCAGCAGAAACGGTCGTTCCGGAAGCTGTAGATCCGCAACCGCAGGTCGAGGTGGTGCCCGAAGCCGCGGCCGAGGCCGTGCCCGCGCCGACGCCGGCGCCGGTCGCGGAGGAGCCCGTGAGCGCCCCGATCGAAACGGAGCAGGTCGCTCCGGAACCGGCCACCGCCGTCGTCGAGCCGGAGCCGGTCGCGCCGGAGCCGGAGCCGGTCGCGCCCGTGCCGCCCGTTGCCCCCGAACCTGCCGCTTCTGAGCCGGTCGCCGTCGAACCTGCCGCTTCCGAGCCGGTCGCCGTCGAACCTGCCGCTTCCGAGCCGGTCGCCGTCGAGCCCGTCGCTCCCGAACCAGTCGCCGTCGCCGAGCCGGAGCAGCCCGGGCAACCGCAACCGCAACCGCCTTTGGTACTTCAGGAACCGCAGCCCGTCAGCCAGTTCGTCCCGGTCGAGGGCTCGCTCCCGGTCGCGCCGCATGTGGCCCCGCTGCCGCCCGAAGAACCCGCCACTGAGCCGCAACCGCAGCCGCAGTCCGTCGCCGTCCCCGTCGTGGCGCCCGAGCCCGAAGCGCCGGAAGCGGGGGCAGCGCCCGTACCCGTACCGATTCCGGAACCTGCCGAGGCTCCGGCGCCGGCCCCTGCTCCTGCCCCAGAACCGGCACCCGTCGCGGTACCGGCCCCGGAAGAGCTCCCGGCCGAGCAGCCGGTAGCCGAACCGGTAGCCACCGTCATCGAGCCGGCGCCGGTCCCGATTGCGGAGCCGGAGCCGGAGCCCGAGCCGGTCCAGGAACAGCTCGTCGAGCCTGCAACCGAGCCCGAGCCGGAACCCGAGCCTGTGGCCACCGTTCCGGCCGCCGAACTGCCGGTCCAGCCGCACGCGGAACCGCACCCGGAACCGCAACCGGAGCCGGAGCCCGCAGCCGAAGTCACCACGGCCCCCAAGCCCGAAGCGGCCTCGGAGACGACTCCCGAGCCCGAGGTTTCCGAAACCGCCCCTGCCCCTGCCCCTGCCCCTGCCCTTGCCTCCACCTCTGCCCCCGCCCCTGCCTCCGCCCCCGCTCCCGGCTACGACGACGCCGAGCGCGAGGCGGTCCTGCGCGTGATGCGCGAGCGCCGCGACATCCGCAACGGCTTCCGCAGCGACCCCATCCCGCACGAGGTTCTCCTCCGCGTCCTCGAAGCCGCGCACACCGCACCGAGCGTCGGCCACTCCCAGCCCTGGGACTTCGTGGTCATCCGCTCCGCCGAGACCCGCCGGACGATGCACGAACTCGCCGTGCGCCAGCGCGACGCGTACGCCAAGTCGCTGCCCAAGGGCCGGGCCAAGCAGTTCAAGGAACTGAAGATCGAGGCCATCCTCGACACCCCGGTGAACATCGTCGTCACCGCCGACCCCACCCGCGGCGGCCGCCACACCCTGGGCCGCCACACGCAGCCGCAGATGGCGCCGTACTCCTCCGCCCTCGCCGTCGAGAACCTGTGGCTCGCGGCCCGCGCCGAGGGACTCGGTGTGGGCTGGGTCAGCTTCTTCGACGAGCGGGAGATGGTCCGCGCCCTCGGCCTGCCCGAGCACCTCGAAGTAGTCGCGTACCTCTGCGTCGGTTACGTCGACGAGTTCCCGGAAGAGCCCGAGCTGATGCAGGCGGGCTGGTCCAGGCGCCGCCCGCTCGCCTGGGTCGTCCACGAGGAGACGTACGGCCGCCGCGCCCTGCCCGGCGAGGAGCCGCACGACCTCCTCCAGGAGACCGTCTCCAACATCCGCCCCCTCGACGCCAAGGCGCTCGGCGAGGCATGGGAACGCCAGAAGCGCATGACCAAGCCGGCCGGCGCGCTCGGCATGCTCGAAATCATCTCGGCCCAGCTCAGCGGTCTCTCCCGGATGTGCCCGCCCCCCGTCCCCGAGCCTGCGGCGGTCGCGATCTTCGCGGGCGACCACGGCGTGCACGCCCAGGGCGTCACGGCCTGGCCGCAGGAGGTGACCTCCCAGATGGTCGCCAACATCCTCGGCGGCGGCGCGGTCTGCAACGCCTTCGCGAGCCAGGTCGGCGCGGAGGTCTGCGTGGTGGACGTGGGCGTGGCGGGCGAACTCCCCTCCACCCCGGGCCTGTTGCCCCGCAAGGTGCGCGCGGGCACGGCCGACTTCACCACGGGGAAGGCCCTCACCCACGAGGAGGTGCTCGCCGCGATCGAGGTGGGCATCGAAACGGCGCGCGATCTGGTGGCGGCGGGCAACAAGGCGCTGATCACCGGTGAGATGGGCATCGCCAACACCACGGTCTCGGCCGCTCTCATCGCCGTCTACACCGGCCAGGACCCGGCCGAGATCACCGGCCGGGGCACGGGCATCAACGACGAGATGCACGCCCGCAAGGTCGACGTCGTGCGCCGCGCCCTGGAACTCCACCAGCCGGACCCGGCGGACCCGATCGGCGTCCTGGCTGCGGTCGGCGGCCTGGAGCACGCGGCGCTGGTCGGCTTCCTGCTCGGTGGCGCGTCCCTCCGTACGCCGGTCATCCTGGACGGGGTGAGCGCGGGAGCGGCGGCACTGGTCGCCCGCGCGATCGCCCCCGAGGCCCTCGCGGCCTGCATCGCGGGCCACCGCAGCGCGGAACCGGGCCACGTGGCCGCCCTGAACAAGCTGGGCCTGCGCCCTCTGGTCGACCTCGACCTCCGCCTCGGCGAAGGCACGGGAGCCCTGCTGGCGCTCCCGGTGGTCCAGAGCGCGGCGAGGGCGATGCACGAGGTGGCCACGTTCGACTCGGCCGGAGTAACCGAAAAGTAACCCGCCACGCGCCCCGCCCCCAGCGGTCCCGGGCGGGCGTGTGCCGTGCCCCTCGCGCTCTCCCGCACGGGGGGCACGGCCGTGCCGAGGCGCCCCGCACCGCACGTGGCCCGTGTAGGGCTCGCGCTCGCCGTCCGCGCCGCGCAGGCGGGGTCATGGCCACGCGTGCTCCGCCTCTCACGGTGCCGGGAGGGGACGTGGCGGGGCGCTCCCCGCAGGGTGTCGAACGCAACACGCCCGAACAAACCGACGTACCCGAACGTTCGGCACCCGAGGAGACGCCACGACGCGGCACCGACCCCGTGCGCGGGGTGGCTCCGCCCCCGGGCCCCGCCGCCACAACCGCCCCCGGCCGCCGATGACCCCGCAGCCCCCGGCCCGTAAGGTATTCGCGGGGCCCCGATGCCCGCCCCACCAGCCGCTTCACCGTCGCAGCGGCGCAAGGCCCCCAAGCCGGGGCCGCCAAGCCACAGAGCGGCGAAGCCGCAAGCCGCACCCACCTCCCCGCCACCTCCCCGCCCCGAGGAGCCGCACGCCATGACCGCGCCGCACGCCGCCGCAGGCGACCCGTACCCCGCCTACCCCGTCGGACTCCGCCTCGCCGGGCGGCGCGTCGTCGTCATCGGCGGCGGCCAGGTCGCCCAGCGACGCCTCCCGGCGCTCATCGCGACCGGCGCCGACATCGTCCTCGTATCGCCGTCCGCCACCCCCTCCGTGGAGGCGATGGCCGAAGCGGGCGAGATCCGCTGGGAGCGGCGCCCGTACGCCGAAGGGGACCTGGCCGAAGCCTGGTACGCCCTGATCGCGTCCACCGACAGCGCGGCGAACGCCGCAGCCTCCGCCGAGGCCGAACGCACCCGCACCTGGTGCGTCCGCTCCGACGACGCCGAGGCCGCCACCGCCTGGACCCCCGCCACCGGCCGCTCCGAGGGCGTGACCGTGGCCGTCCTCACCAGCGGCGGCCCCGACCCCCGCCGCACCGCCGCCGTACGCGACGCCATCGTCGAGGGCCTGCGCGACGGCACCCTCGTCGCTCCCCACCACCGCACCCGCACCCCCGGCGTCGCCCTGGTCGGCGGCGGTCCCGGCGACCCGGACCTGATCACGGTCCGCGGCCGGCGCCTCCTCGCCGAGGCGGACGTCGTCATCGCCGACCGCCTCGGTCCGCGCGACCTCCTCGACGAACTTCCGCCGCACGTCGAGGTGATCGACGCCGCGAAGATCCCGTACGGCCGCTTCATGGCCCAGGAGGCCATCAACAACGCGCTCATCGAGCACGCGAAAGCAGGCAAGGCGGTCGTACGCCTCAAGGGCGGCGACCCGTTCGTCTTCGGCCGGGGCATGGAGGAGGCTCAAGCCCTCGCCGAGGCCGGCATCCCGTGCACCGTGGTCCCCGGCATCTCCAGCTCCATCAGCGTCCCCGGCGCGGCGGGCATCCCCGTCACGCACCGAGGCGTTGCCCACGAGTTCGCGGTGATCAGCGGTCACGTCGCCCCCGAGGACCCGCGCTCTCTCGTCGACTGGAAGGCGGTCGCGGGCCTGCGCGGCACGCTCGTGCTCCTCATGGCCGTCGAGCGGATCGGCGCGATCGCCGCGGCCCTGACGGCGTACGGCCGCTCGCCCGAGACACCCGTGGCGATCATCCAGGAGGGCACGACGGCCGCCCAGCGCCGCGTCGACGCGACGCTCGCGACCGTCGCCGAGAAGGCCAGGTCCGAGGACGTGCGCCCGCCGGCCGTCATCGTCATCGGCGACGTGGTCACCGTAGGACAGGCGCAGGCGCAGGCGCAGACGAAGGCGAAGACGCAGTAAGCGAAGCAAGGCCGCACTGGTCCAGCCCGCGAGCACCCGTGACCCCCGGCAACCAGCCGTTGGCACCGCACCCACGACAAGGCAGTAACCCTGTGGCCGATCTCATCACCATCGACGACCCCGACGACCCGCGCCTGAGCGACTACACGGGCCTGACCGACGTCGAACTCCGCCGCAGGCGCGAGCCCGCCGAGGGGCTCTTCATCGCCGAGGGCGAGAAGGTCATCAGGCGCGCCCGCCAGGCCGGCTACGAGATGCGCTCGATGCTGCTCTCCGCCAAGTGGGTCGATGTCATGCGCGACGTCATCGACGAGGCCCCGGCCCCGGTGTACACGGTGAGCCCGGACCTCGCCGAACGCGTCACCGGCTACCACGTCCACCGCGGCGCGCTCGCCTCGATGCAGCGCAGGCCCCTCCCGGCCGCCGGCGACCTGCTCGCCCGGGCCCGCCGGGTCGTCGTCATGGAGGCGGTCAACGACCACACCAACATCGGCGCGATCTTCCGCAGCGCCGCCGCGCTCGGCATGGACGCGGTGCTGCTCTCCCCGGACTGTGCCGACCCGCTCTACCGCAGGTCGGTCAAGGTCTCCATGGGCGCGGTCTTCTCGGTGCCGTACGCCCGCCTCGCATCCTGGCCCAAGGATCTGGAGCAGGTACGGGAGGCGGGCTTCGAGCTCCTCGCCCTCACCCCCGACGAGAAGGCGTCGGCGATCGACGACATGGCCCCGCACCGCCTCGACCGGGTGGCCCTGATGCTCGGCGCGGAGGGCGACGGCCTGTCCGGGAAGGCACTCGCCGCCGCCGACGAGTGGGTGCGCATCCCGATGGCACACGGCGTCGACTCGCTGAACGTGGGCGCCGCCGCAGCGGTCGCGTTCTACGCGGTGGCGACGGGCCGCCCGCAGTCCTGACCGGTTCGGCTCCGGCGGCTCAGAACGCCTGCGGACCCTCGGAACCCGGCTGCTCCGGGCCGAGAAACGCACCGGGAGAGACGCCGGGAGCCGCACCGGAAGACACGCCGAGACTCCTGGCCGGTCCCTGACACCCCTGGGCCGCCGCGATCCCCAGCGCCACCAGCAGCGTCACCACGACGAAGACGACGATGCGCTGCCGCAGCAGCCTGGGATTCGCCGGACGCCGTCCGGTCGATGTCGTCCTGATCCCCGGCCTGGTGCCGGGACGTCCGTTCGTACGTCCGCCCGTCTGCCCGCCCGTCTGCCCGCCCGTCCGCCCGTCTGTCCGCCCGTCCGCCCGTCCGTCCGTCCGCCGGTCCGCCCGTCCGTCCGTCCGCCGGTCCGCGCGTCCGTCGGTCCGCGCGTCCGTGCGTCCGTGCGTCCGCCCGCCGGAACGCGCCGTATCGCGCGCCGCCGAGGGCCGTGATCCCGAGCGCGGCAACGAGGCGCGCGGAGCCTGCGCACGCGCCCCGGACGTACCCGCGGTCCGCCCCCGCTGGGTCTCCTCCTCGGCGTACCGCTCCGGGAGCCGCCCCGTGGGCCGGTCCTGATCGGCGCGGGGCACCGACGGCCTGGCCTCGCCGAGACCCTGGGCCTCCCGGGCGGCGATCTCCTTGAGCCGCATCGAGAGCTGCAGCGTGCTGGGCCGCTCCTCCGGGTCCTTGGCGAGGCAGGCCCGCACCAGCGGCGCGAGGGCGTCGGGCACGCCGTACAGCTGCGGTTCCTCATGTACCACGCGGTACAGCATGACCTCCGAACTGCCCTGCCCGAAGGGGGAGTCGGCGGTCGCGGCGTACGCCAGGGTGGCACCCAGCGCGAACACGTCCGTGGCCGGTGTGACCGTCGCGCCGCGCACCTGCTCGGGTGCGAGGAAACCGGGGGAGCCCACCGCCGTGCCGACATGCGTGAGGGTGCTCGCGCCGGTCGCCCAGGCGATGCCGAAGTCGATGATCCGCGGCCCCTTGGGCGACAGCAGGATGTTCGACGGCTTGAGATCGCGGTGCACGACCCCGGCCTCGTGCACGGCGACGAGCCCCTCCGACAGCGCCGCACCGATCGAGGCCACCTCGGCGGCCACCAGCGGGCCCTCGTCGACGACCTTGTCGTGCAGCGAGGGGCCCGGGACGTACTGGGTCGCGAACCACGGCCGGTCGGCCTCGAGATCGGCGGCCACCAGCCGCGCCGTACAGCCGCCGCGGATCCGCCGCGCGGCGGACACCTCGCGTGCGAAGCGCGACCTGAACTCCTGGTCCTCGGCGAGGTCCGGCCGGATCACCTTCAGCGCGACCCGCTGGCCGCGCCGGTCGGAGCCCAGGTAGACGACGCCCATGCCGCCCGCCCCGAGCCGCCGGTGAATCCTGAACGAGCCGACGACACGCGGGTCCTCCCGCCGGAGCCGCATCATCGCCATGTCCGTCCCCTACCTCCGGTGGGGCCTCCCCCACCCCGCTGCTGACCGGTCCGTTCGACGTCGGACAGCTTACGTACCTGCGGCCCGGTGTGCTCATAGGCCGCGCCCTCGCGAATCGATCGATTGTCAGTGCCGAGTGGGAAGCTCGGGAAGTCGCCAGAGGGCGGCCGATCCGCCGCCCCCGGCCCGTGAGAGATCTCAAAGGTCCGTCCCTGAAGGGGGATTGGATCAGTGAGGGGTGATCGCGTGGAGACAGCCGCCGACGCGGGAGACACGCCGGGTACGTACGAAGTGGTGGCCGGCCGGGCAGGCCGACGGGTGGAAACAGCGGTGCGCAGGGGAGTGGCCGAAGTGAGTGAAGTCACCCTCCCCCATGGCCTGAAGGGAGCCGGTCCCCAGGGAGGGCACCTCCGAACACCAGGAGCGTCCCCTCCGGGAAGACCCCGGGACGCAGGGCGGCCTCTCCACCCTGGGGAGTACGCCGCGGGACGGTCGCTCATCCTCGGGGAGGCCCGGCAATCGGTACGCGGGCATGACGCCCCGGCCTCGACGCGCCCCTAATGTTGAAGTCAAGCGGCGGGTGGAGCACTCGTCCCCCGAGGCCAGACACCCGCCGCTGCCCATACACGACAGGAGAGGGGCCATGGCGGACACGGCATCGCGGACGGTGATCCGCACGCAGGGACGCAGGGCATTCGCCTCGTTCGGCGGCCGTCCGTCAGGCACGCGCCACCCCCTGGTGGCGACGGCCATGGTCCTTCCCCTCGCGGCGCTGCTCGTCGTCCTCTTCGGAGGCTGGGAAGCAGTGGTCACACAGGCGTCGTCCGTGGGTGTGATGCTCGGGCGCTGAGCGGCGCCCACGGCCCGGTAGAGCGGACCGGGCCAGGGTATCCGGCCATCTCATAACCCCGTGGGGACGGGGGTGCGGCGGGCGACTGCGTTTGCCCGGACAGCTGGGGAGCTGTCCGGGCAACGCCTTTTTCTCCACCCACCAGGGGCGGGACAGGGAAAGAACCGCCCCGCCGCCGGCCCCGCCGCGCCACGTAGGCTCCCTCGCGGTACCGACACACCGCACCGCACTGCATCGTCCAGCACCTCACAGCACCTCACAGCACAGCACCGGGGGAGACCGTGACCGCATCCGTCGCGCAAGCGTTGAGCGCCGTCGCGCACGACGCCGCACCCCGGCTCCAGCCCCGGCCACGTCTGCGGCGCCCCCTCAGCGCATCGGCCGCCCCCTGCCCCTGCGCGCGCCCCGACGTCCTCGCGGACCGCCCGGACGGCACGGTCGTACGCCACGGCGACGTCGTCGCCAAGTCCCACGCCCCCGACACCGACGCCGCCGCCCTCACCGCACGCATCGCCGCCGCCGCGGACCCCCTCCTCGCCGGCCTCCTCCTGCCGCCCCTGCCCGTACCGGCAGCGGGAAGCACCTTCACCACCCTGCTGCACGGCCGGCCCCTGAGCCTGTGGCCGTACGGAGCCCCCGTCGACCCCGAGGCGCCCGACGCCGCCCCCTGGGAGGACGCCGCGACCCTCCTCGCCCGGCTGCACGCGGTCGCCCCCGGCGCACTCCAACTCCCCACGCCGCTCCCGCCCATGCGCGGCCCCGCGAAAGCCGCCCGTGCCATCGCGCGCATGCGGGCCGCGGGCCCCCACCCCGCCGCGGCCCCCGTGCTCCGCGCCTGGGCCGGGCTCCCGGCCTGGGCCCGCGACGAAGCCCCGCCGCCGCACGAGCGCGCGGCCCTCTGCCACGGCGACCTCCACCTCGGCCAGCTCGTCCGCCACCCCGCACCCGACGGACCCTGGCTGCTGATCGACGTGGACGACATGGGCACCGGCGACCCCGCCTGGGACCTGGCCCGCCCTGCCGCCTGGTACGCCGCGGGCCTGCTCGCGCCGGACATCTGGGACCGTTTCCTCGGCGCGTACCGGGTCGCGGGCGGTACGGCCGTACGTCCGGACGGCGACCCCTGGCCCCAACTCGACGTACCCGCCCGTGCCCTGACGGCCCAGACCGCCGCTCTCGCCCTCGCCAAGTCCGCCGCCGGGAACCGGCCGCTGGACGAGGTGGAGGAGATGATGATCGAATCCTGCGCCCGAATTGCGGCCCTACCGCCCGAGTTGGTGTCCGAAGCCACGACGTAGGGTGAATGCACCGTCGCCGGGTACGTGTTCCGGCGATGCCGAACCGACGGCGAGGAGTTGAGTCGACCATGCAGTGCCCCAAGTGCCACGCACCCATGCACACGTACAACCGCAATGGTGTCCAGATCGAGCAGTGCAGCGGTTGCCGCGGGATATTTCTCGACTACGGCGAGCTGGAGTCGCTGACCCGCCTCGAGTCGCAGTGGACGCAGCAGGCGCCGCCCCCGCCGCCGGCCCCGCAGGGCTACCCCGCCGCCCCCGCGCCCGCCTGGGGCGCCCCGCAACACGGTCACCACGGCGGTCAACACGGCGGCCATCACCGCCAGAAGGGCTTCGGCCGGATGCTCTTCTCGTCCTGACCGGGGCACGAAGAATCCCCCGGCCGTTTCCCCGGCCGGGGGATTCTTGCTGATGGTGCGCGATACTGGGATTGAACCAGTGACCTCTTCCGTGTCAGGGAAGCGCTCTCCCGCTGAGCTAATCGCGCGGGGTGTTCTCTTGGTCCTGCGGTACTGCGAACTGCGTGCGCGATACTGGGATTGAACCAGTGACCTCTTCCGTGTCAGGGAAGCGCTCTCCCGCTGAGCTAATCGCGCGGGACGGACCATCCGGTCACGTACGACCGGGGATCCAGTGGACGATACTGGGATTGAACCAGTGACCTCTTCCGTGTCAGGGAAGCGCTCTCCCGCTGAGCTAATCGTCCTTGGAGGTGGAGACGGGATTTGAACCCGTGTAGACGGCTTTGCAGGCCGTTGCCTCGCCTCTCGGCCACTCCACCAGGAGTGCATACAGGGGGTCGGGAAGATCCCCCACACCGAGCGGACGACGAGATTCGAACTCGCGACCCTCACCTTGGCAAGGTGATGCTCTACCAACTGAGCCACGTCCGCTTGTCTTGCCGGGGCGTTTCCGTATCCCGGCGACGTGTTGAACTCTAGCGGATTCCGGTGCCAGTACAAAAACGCGTTTGTGCAGCGTGCTGCGCCGCCTCCGCTCCGACGCAGGTCATCGCGGTCCGCTCTAGACTCGGGGCCGTGCACGACCTTCCCCCTCTGGCCCGCTTCGGCGGCCTCGTCGCCTCCG
Organism: Streptomyces sp. NPDC003016; assembly: GCF_053591455.1. Taxonomy (NCBI): domain Bacteria; kingdom Bacillati; phylum Actinomycetota; class Actinomycetes; order Kitasatosporales; family Streptomycetaceae; genus Streptomyces; species Streptomyces sp. NPDC003016. Next base: position 74,087 of record NZ_JBSFTV010000018.1, on the reverse strand, counting down.
ACCTGCGCGATGTGACCAGCGATCCCGCCGCGCTCGACTCCACCGGTTTCTGGGCCGTCACCGCGGACTTCGAGGGCCGTCTCGTCTGCGCCCGCTTCGGTGACGTACGCGCGGAGCCGGTCCCCGCTCCGGTGCCCGGAGCCTGGCGCGGGCCCGCCGCCGGTGACTGGACGTCGTCGATGGACCGCGCCGCGTACACGGCGGGCGTACGCCGCATCCGTGAGCACATCGCGGCGGGCGAGGTCTACCAGGCCAACCTCTGCCGCGTCCTGACCGCGCCGCTGCCCGGCCCGGCCGGCGCCGACGTCGACGCGCTCACCGCCCTGCTGGCCCGCGGCAACCCGGCGCCGTACGCAGGAACGATTCGCCTGCCCGCGCACGGCGTCGAGGTAGCCACCGCGTCCCCCGAGCTCTACCTGCGGCGGGACGGGCGGACCGTCGAGTCCGGGCCGATCAAGGGCACCGGGCGGACGGCGGACGATCTCCTGGAGAAGGACCACGCGGAGAACGTGATGATCGTGGACCTGGTCCGCAACGACCTGGGGCGGGTCGCCGTCGCCGGTTCCGTGACCGTCCCGGAGCTGTGCGCGGTCGAACCGCACCCCGGCCTCGTCCACCTGGTCTCCACCGTCCGTGCCGAGCTCGCGCCCGACGCCGGCTGGGCCGCGCTGCTCGCCGCGACGTTCCCGCCGGGCTCGGTGACGGGCGCCCCCAAGTCCAGCGCCCTCTCGGTCATCGAGGCGCTGGAGACCGCGCCGCGCGGCCCGTACTGCGGAGGAATCGGCTGGGTCGACGCCGACCGCTCCACCGGCGAGCTGGCCGTCGGCATACGCACCTTCTGGATCGACCGCGCCACCCCCGGCGGCCCGGTCCTCAGGTTCGGTACGGGCGCGGGCATCACCTGGGGCTCCGACCCCGAGCGCGAGTGGGAGGAGACCGAGCTGAAGGCCTCCCGGCTGCTCGCGGTAGCGTCGGGCACATACCAGCAGACGGGAAGGACCGCTTCATGAAGCTTTGGGTCGACGGCGGGCTGCGGGACGCGGCCACCGCCAGGGTGTCCGTACTCGATCACGGCCTGACCGCGGGCGACGGGATCTTCGAGACGGTGAAGGCGACCGGGGGGCGGCCCTTCGCCCTCACCCGGCACCTGGACCGGCTGGCCCGTTCCGCCCGTGGCCTGGGGCTGCCCGAGCCCGACCTCGACGAGGTGCGCCGCGCCTGCGCCGCCGTCCTGGACGCCAACCCCATGGAGCGCGGCCGGCTGCGGATCACCTGCACCGGCGGCCTCTCGCCGCTGGGCTCCGAGCGCGGCGACGCCGGCCCCACCCTGATCGTCGCCCTCGGGGAGGCCGGCCGCCGCCCCGACAGCACCGCCGTGATCACCGTCCCCTGGACGCGCAACGAGCGCGGCGCCCTCACCGGGCTCAAGACCACGTCGTACGCCGAGAACGTCGTCGCGCTCGCGCGCGCCCGTGAAGAGGGCGCGACCGAGGCACTGTTCGCGAACACCGTCGGGCAGCTCTGCGAGGGCACGGGCTCCAACGTCTTCGTCGTCCTCGACGGGCAGCTGCTCACCCCGCCCGTCTCCTCCGGCTGCCTCGCCGGGATCACGCGCGCCCTGGCCGTCGAATGGACGGGCGCCCAGGAGGCCGACCTGCCACTGGACGTACTGGAGCGGGCCGACGAGGTCTTCCTGACCTCCACGCTGCGTGACGTGCAGGCGGTGCACCGCGTCGACGGGCGCCAACTGCCGGGCGCGCCGGGCCCCGTGACCGCCAAGGCCATGCGCGTCTTCGACGAGCGGGCCGCCTCGGACCTGGACCCGTAAAGCACCGGGAATTCGGATGACGGCGGACCGTCCGGTGGGTACAACTCCCCTGATGACCACAACCCTGCGGCCGACCGCGCCGCTCCAGCAAGGCGCCGACGGCGCCACGTCGCGTACCTACGCGGTGTGCGTGAACAGCCGGTCCGTCGGTACGGTCGAACTCTCCACGGACCCCCGCATGGGGGCCGGCGTCGGCCGTATCGCCGGACTGCGCATCGACGAGGCCGACCGGCGCCGGGGGAGGGCGACGGTCGCCGCGCTCGCGGCCGAGGAGGTGCTGCGCGGCTGGGGGTGCGGCCGCGTGGAGATCTCCGTCCCGGCCGGTGCGCAGGGCGCGCGGCGCATGGCGGCCGCCCTCGGCTACACCGAACGCAACCGCGTCATGAGCAAACCCCTGCCCGCGCAGGCCCCCGTGCTGCCCGGGGGCGTCGTGGGCAGGCCGATGAGCGGAAGCGAATTCGAGACCTGGCTGCCCCACACCAAGGCCGGTTACGCGCGGTCCCTGACCCTGCGCGGCTTCTCCGAGGAGGCGGCGTGGGCCAAGACCGAGGCCGACCACGCGGCCGCTCTCGCCGGCGGAGCCGCCACCCCGGGCACGTACCTGGGCGTCCTGACCCGGGGCGGTGCGGTGGTGGGCACGCTCTGGCTGGCGCTGCGCCACCCGCACCCCGGCCAGAGCGGTGCGTACGTCTTCGACGTCGAGGTGGCGCAGGAGCACCGGGGGCAGGGGCTCGGCCGTGCGCTGCTGCTGCTCGCCGAGCGCGAGGCACTGGCGGCGGGGACCGGGCGCATCGGGCTCAACGTCTTCACGGACAACACGCCGGCCCTGCGGCTGTACGTGTCGCTCGGCTACGAGCCGGTGACGTACCACCTCTGCAAGCAGCTGCTCTGAGGTCCGGGCGGCTGTGCGGCGGTTCCCGGCGGCGGTTCAGGCGAGCAGCCGGTCGACGATCTCCTCGATGCGCCCGCGCAGCCCCTCCTGGCTCTTGCCGCCGTCCAGCCGCTCGCCGTCGATGACGTAGGTCGGCGTGCCCGTGACACCGATGGCCCTGCCCTCGGCCTGGTCGGCGTCGACGATCAGGAGGTGCCGGCCGTCGATCAGGGCGGTGTCGAACTCCTCGGCGTCCAGCCCCAGTTCGCCGGCGACCTCCAGCAGGAACGGCTCGCCCTTCGCCGCCAGCTCCCCGGTACGGGCGAGGACCGCCTCCACGTACGGCCAGCCCTTGCCCTGGTCGACCGCCTCCTCGGCGGCCTGTGCGGCGGCGTAGGCGTGCTGGTGCTTGTCGAGGGGGAAGTGGCGCAGGCGTACGTCGAGCCGGTCGCCGTAGCGCTCGCGCAGGGCGCGCACGTCGTCCAGTGCGGCACGGCAGTCGGGGCACTGGAGCTCGCACCAGAGGTCGAGGAGGACGGGGCGGGCGGGAGAGGATTCGGTCATGGGGCCAGTCTTCCAGCCCGCCGCAGAGGTCTCCGACCGGGACCTGCGGAGGAGGCCGCCCCGGAGATGTCCCTGAGGTCGTACGGGGGCGTGGCCCGGGCGGGCTCCCCCGGTGCAGGATGGAGGGGAACGCAATCCCTGGGGCTGGAGGACCGGATGCTGGCAGAGACGATCTGTTCCGCGGCGTCCGCGGCCGGTCTGGGCATCGCCGCGATCGCCGCGTACCGCAAGCGATTCCTGGCCGCGACGCGCATCGCCGCCTACGCGCTGGTACCGGTCGGCCTGGTGCTGACCGGCGTCGTCGAGTGGGTTTCGGGCATCGCCTTCAAACCGGAGGTGTGGGTGGGCTTCGGTCTGCTCGGACTCTCCTGGCTGCTCTTCATGACGACCAGGGCGGTGGAGCGCCGTACCGGCGGCACCCGCAAGGAGCGCAGGGCCGCGCGGGCCGCGCAGCGCGAGGAGGTCGCTCCACGGGCGTCCGCGCCGCCGCTCGGCGCGGCGAGTCCGGCGGCCGCGCAGCCGAAGCGGCCCCGGGCAGAGGCTCAGCCGAAGGCCGGCGGGGCGGGGGAGGACTTCAGCGACATCGAAGCCATCCTGAAGAAGCACGGCATCTGAACAGCCCGAGGGGTCCGGACAGCCCGGACGGCCGCGAGCGGGACCCCCGGCAGGCTCTCCGAAAACCTGGCAACTCGGACGCCGAAGTGATCAACGAAAGATCACGAACGGCCAAGGTCCGACGAACTCTCCGCGCAGGTGGGCGTGTTGGTCATCGGGGATGGCCGCGCTGCGTCATCATCGCCCCGAGATGCTGGACACCTCCCGGGGCGAAGCCCCCGCACCCACCGAAGAACCGCGCGGCTGCCTCTTCGCGCTTTCCCAGCCACCCCTGATGATCTTCCTCGGGGTGATCGGCTTCCTGCTGCTGATGGCCGCGATGCACGATCTCTTCCTGCTGTGAGGTCTCAGCTCGCGGCTTCCTTGCGCCGCGCCCGGTACGCCGCCACATGCAGCCGGTTTCCGCAGGTGCGGCTGTCGCAGTAGCGCCGGGACCGGTTGCGCGAGAGGTCGACGAAGGCCCGGCGGCAGTCCGGGGCCTCGCAGCGGCGCAGCCGCTCGTGCTCGCCGGAGACCACGATGAAGGCCAGTGCCATCCCGCAGTCCGCCGCGAGGTGGTCCGCGACCGAGGCGCCGGGCGCGAAGTAGTGCACGTGCCAGCCGAAGCCGTCGTGGTCGGTCAGCCGCGGTGTGGTGCCGGCCGCCGCCACCAGCTGGTTGATCAGCTCCGCGCAGGTGCGGGGGCCGGGCGCCGCGAACACGTCCGCGAAGCGTGCTCGCACGTCCCGTAGGGCTCTGAGGTCGGCCTCGCCGAGTTCACCCACGTCGCTGACGTGATGGAGGCGCACAAACGCGTACAGCGCCTCGAGGTCCGCGAGCCGGTCGCTCTGGTCGCTCTCCGGCGCCGTGTTCACCAGATCGACGACGACGTCGAGGGCGCGTCTGGTGTCGTGGGGGATCAGCACGATTCGCTCCCTGGCCTGCCGCGGGCGGGCGCCCGCCGATGCTGGCCGACTTTAGCGGCTCGCGCGCACGGCGCACCGGCGCCGTCTCCGCGGTGGATCCCGCGGCGACGGCGCCGGTGTGTGCTGTATGCGGTTGTCCGCCCCGCGCCGTCGCCCCGAGTCGGACGGCGTCGAGCGGCTCTCGGCCTGGCTCAGTTCTCCGCCAGGATGTGTGAGAGTTCCGTGTCGAGATCGAAGTGACGGTGCTCGGTGCCCGGTGGCACCGCGGCGTCCGTCCGCTTCAGGAACGACTCCAGGGCCCGCGCCGGGGCTTCGAGCAGGGCTTCTCCTTCCGGGGAGCTCAGGGCGATGCAGACGACTCCCTGGCCATGGCTGCGGGACGGCCAGACTCTGACGTCGCCGGTACCGGTGGGCCGGTGAAGGCCCTCGGCGAGGAGATCGCGAGCGAACACCCACTCGACGGTCTCCTCGGCTCCGGTGTGGAAGGTGGCATGCACGGCGTAGGGATCGGCCGTGTCATACCGCAGGCCCGCGGGTACAGGCAGTGATGACTCGCTCGACACTACGAGGCGCAGGTGCAGCTCGCAGCTGACCGTGGTGTTCATAAGCGCCAGGGCCTTTCGCTCAGTGTGCGCTCGGGGATTCGCACGTCGGCGAAATCGACATGCCACCTACGGTGCCGTTGTAAACCCCTCTGACCTTTTTGCGGCGCTTCGGATAGCTCGTACGGCCGAGAGGTACTTGATGCGATACGAGCATTACGGCCGCGGGGTCAGGTCGGGTAGGTTGGGCCTCATGAACGCGGAGAGTAACGAGCGGGAAGAAGTCGTCGACCCGGCGGCCACAGTGCCCGCCACGGGGGACGCGAGCGAGGACGAGCGGGAGCTGGGTTCGCGGGCGCCGCAGTTCATCAAGGCGTCGAAACCGCTGCATCTGAGCTGGCAGGTCGGGGTATTCGTCATCGGCCTGGCGGTCGTGGTCACGGGCGTGATCATGCTCCCGCTGCCGGGGCCCGGCTGGCTGGTGATCTTCGGCGGCATGGCGATCTGGGCGACCGAGTTCGTGTGGGCGCAGCTGGTGCTGCGCTGGACGAAACGGAAAGTCACCGAAGCGGCGCAGAAGGCGCTCGACCCCAGGGTCCGTCGGCGGAACATGATCCTCACCACGGTCGGCCTGGTGATCGTCGCGGTGCTGGTCGGGATCTACGTCCGGGAGTTCGGTGTCGAGATGCCGTGGAACATCGAGGAGTGACCGGTGGGGGATGGCCGGCAATCGGTTCGGGATCCCCGCTGACATGGGGTAATGTGTGCGGAGCGCCGGGGCGATTAGCTCAGTGGGAGAGCGCTTCGTTCACACCGAAGAGGTCACTGGTTCGAACCCAGTATCGCCCACCCGGACCGAAGGCCCGAGAGACGGAAGTCTCTCGGGCCTTCGCCGTTTCCCGGCCCCGCAGGGCCCCCGGCCGAGCCCTCCGGACGGCCCGGCCTCAGCGCATCCGGCCCAGGGTGTCCCGCAGCCGGCGGGCGTCGCGCAGACGCTGCTCGTACGTCGCTCCGACGGTCAGCAGCAGCAGGCCCGCGAGGGCCGGCGGCAGCCAGCGGGGGAGTACGCCGACGACCTGGGCGACGTACGGCGCGAGCTCGTGCAGCGCGTCCAGGGCGAGTACGGCGGAGCCCAGCACCAGCAGCGCCTGGAGCCGGCGCCCGGCGCCCGTCAGGGTCACGGCCAGGGCCGCGGCCCCGAGGAGGAGCGGGCGCAGCCAGTGCTCGTCGCCCCAGGCCGCGACCAGGCTCGGCAGAAGGGTCGCGGCGAGCCCCGGACCGTACGCCGTCCAGGACGAGGCCCGCGGGTCGCGCCGCCGCCGCAGCGCACCGACGGCGAGTGCCGCGACGGTGACGGGCAGCGTGTACGCCTCGGGCACGGCGACGTCCGAGGCGGCGAGGCGGACCCAGCCGGCCAGCACGAAGAGCACGAGTGCCGCGTACCCGACGGGGCGCCGGTCCGCCCGTACGGCCGTGCCCGCGGCGATGACCCCGCACAGCGCCAGGACCGACGCGAGGGCGGGAGCGTGGCCCGCGGCGAGGCCGGTCGCGAGCAGCGCCGCCGCGGCGCCCGCGACCTCCAGGGGGAGGGCGGTGGCGTGGCCGCGCACCCGGGCGGCGAGCGCGGCGGTGGCCGCGGGCACGGCGAGGACCGCCCATGCGGCCTGGTGGGGCGCGAGTGTGAGCGCGGCAGCGGCGGCGCCGGTGAGCCCCGTCGCGTACACGACGGCAGCGGCGGCGCAGGCGGCCGGCATGACGGCTCCCCCGGAGGGCGCGGCGGTCACGGCGGCCGTGCCGAACAGCGCCGTCAGGACGCCGAGCACGGTGAGCGTGGCGGTCTGCGCGGCCAGCGACAGCAGCGACACGGAGAGCGCCGACGCGAGAGCGCAGGCGAGCGCCGTGAGCGCGAGGGGCGTGCGGGGTGCGGGGGGTGCCGTGGCGGTCCCGGCAAGGGCGGGGCGTACCGCCGGGGCCAGGGACGCTGCGGTCAGGAACAGGTGCAGCGTTACGGCCGCGGGGTAGCCGAAGTCCAGTACGGCCGGGACGGTGTGCGCCGCCGCCCACGCCAGGACCAGGGCCGCGCACGCCGCCGGGGCGTGCCAGGTGCGACCGGACGCGGCCCGGCGGCGCGCCACCGCGGCGGCAGCGACCGAAACCGCGGCCACGGTCAGCAGGACCAGCGGGACCGCGGCCGTCCACGGCCGGGAGAGCCCGGGGAAGAGCGCCTCGCGGACACCGGCCGGGGCACCGGACCAGACGCGCTCCGCCTGCGCGGCGGGGCCGAGCAGGCCGATGGCGACCGGAGGCAGCGCCCACAGGGCGCCCGCGGCCAGCACCGCACCGGACGCACCGGCCAGGCCGGCCGTCACGGGACGCGGCAGGCTCACCCGTACGACGGCCAGCAGGGCCACCGCGCACAGCACGTACACGGGCACCGCCCACGCGTCCGGAACCGCGGGGCGCGCCACCCCGCCGACGGCCGCCAGTGCCGCGAGACCGGCCGCCGCCGAGGGCGCCACGGCATGCGGTGCCGGGGCGCGCAGGGCGGCGAACAGGGCGAGGGCACCGACCGCCACCAGCAGCACGCCCGGCCGCAGCGCGTCCGCCGGGCCGCCCGCCGCCACCGACAGGACACCGGCGCCGAGCAGCGCCCCCGCGCCCGTCAGCCAGGCACCGGCGTACGCGAGCGGACGCACCGCGCGGCCGGCGCCCCACAGGGCCACGGCGACATCGATCGCGGCCGTGGCCGCCAGCGCCCAGGCGAACGACAGCGGGCCCGGCCCGGCCGCCAGCGCCCAGAGGACGATGGGGAGCTGAGCGGTGATCAGCGCGGCCGGCAGCGGGATCCGCAGCCGGCCGAGCCCCAGACCGTACGCCGCCCAGAGCGCCGCCAGCGCGGCCGAACCGATCGCGGCGTACCCGAGCGGGTCCGTCCCGGGCAGCGCCACGCGGTGCAGGGCGTACGCGTCGAGCACCGTGAGAGCCAGCCCCAGCGCCGCCACCGACTCGGCGGTCGAGACGAGACCGCGGCGCAGCAGCAGGGCCGGCGCGGCCAGTGCCAGGGCCGTCACCGCGCCCAGCACCGCCGAGCGGCCGCCGATGCCCAGGTGACCCCAGCTCACCAGCGTGAAGGCGATCGCGGCGACCGTCAGCAGAACGCCGCCGAGCGCCAGCAGCACGTTCTGCGCACCGCGCGGCGAGGCGTCCTGCGGCGCACGCGGCACCTGAGCGGCGCCGAAGGCCCCGGCGTACGGCGCCAGGGGACCGCGCGGAGCGGCGGGCGGGGCCTGCCGTACGACACTGAGCAGCCACGCCCTGCGGATGAGCAACTGGGCGCGCCGGGCCTCGAGCAGGCCCAGCTCGTGGTCGAGGACCACCAGTTCTTCCGCGGGCGGCAATGCGTTCTCCATGGTTGAGGAGTGTGGCGCGGGACACACGGCGGGGCATGGGTCCGGATACTCAGATCCCCGGTGAGTACGTGCGGGAGCGCGCAGACTGGGCGCATGGACTGGTGCCGTTACCGCTTTCGCAGCGTCTGGGATCTGCCCGCCCCGCCCAGCAGGGTCTACGGCGTGCTGGAACGGGTCGACGAGTACCCGCGGTGGTGGCCGCAGGTGCGGCAGGTCACCCGTCTCGACGACCGCACCGGCGTCGCCCGGTTCCGCTCCTTCCTGCCGTACGAACTGGTCGTCACCGCTCAGGAGAGACGGCGCGCCCCGGAGGCCGGCGTCCTGGAGGTGGCCATGACCGGAGACCTCGAAGGCTGGGCGCGCTGGACCGTACAGCCGCGCGGCAGCGGCGCGCGCGTCCTCTACGAGCAGGAAGTGGAGGTGCGCAAGGCGCTGGTGCGCCGGTTCGCCGTACCCGGACGGCCCGTCCTCGTCGCCAACCACGCGCTGATGATGCGGGGCGGGCGGCGCGGGCTCTCGGCCGCCCTCGCGGTTTGAACCAACCCCCCGGCGGGCTGTATGGTTCAGTCCGTTCCCGGGCGATTAGCTCAGTGGGAGAGCGCTTCGTTCACACCGAAGAGGTCACTGGTTCGAAACCAGTATCGCCCACCCGGGAAGGCCGGTCCGTCACAGACGGACCGGCTTCTTTCATGTCGCCTCAGGCGGCCGCCGCCGGCACCCCGGGGCGCAGCGGCCACGCCGGATTCACCTCTTCCTCCGAGCCGTTGCGCGCGAACCACGCCTGCAGGCCGCGTGCCTGCGCCGCGTGCCACACCGCCTGGAGGGTGTGCAGCTCGGCCGGCGAGAGCCGCTCCAGGCGCGAGGCGAAACGGCGGCCGAGGGCGCGTACGACCTCCAGCGAGGCCGTCGCGTCGGCGACCGCGTCGTGGGCGCCGTCCAGCTCCACCTCGTACTGCGCACACAGATCGGTGAGCGTACGGCGGCCCTTGCGGTAGCGGTCCAGATGCTTGTCCAGTACGCGCGGATCCAGCACGCACAGCGGACGGCTGTCCAGGTAGCGTCCCAGCGACGACGCCCGGTGGCGCCTCAGCTCGCGGTCCAGCAGGGTCAGGTCGAAAGGCGCGTTCATCACCACCAGCGGCCGGCGGGCGATGCTCTGTTCGGCGAGCCCTCTGGCTATCTCCTCCACGACCGGCGCGGGCCAGCGGCCGTTGCGCTGCAGGTGATCGTCCGTCAGCCCGTGGATCTCGGTCGCCCCCGGGGGCACCGGGACCCCCGGATTCACCAGCCAGCGCGTCGCCCGCACCCGCCCGCCCGGCGCGTCCTGCACGACCAGCGCGGCGGAGACGATGCGGTCCTCCTCGACATCCACCCCCGTCGTCTCGGTGTCGAAAGCGGCCAGGGGTCCTTCGTACCAGCACGTCATGTCCGAACTCCTCTTGCTCCCTTGGCAGATGGCGCGCGTCCCCTGCCCGAAGCGGTGATACCCGGGTCGTTTGTCCGGTACGCCGTTTGAGGAGGATGCGCAGCGGAGACAACACAAGTGACGGAGCGTGAAGTCGACGGGCCGTCAGGGGAAACTGATCGGCACAGCCCGGGAGGCACCGTCAGCCATGGCGCTCACGCAGCCCGAACCGGGCGGGCTGCTGCCCGAGCGGATCGCACCGCTGCGCGGCGGACTCGCCACCACTGCCTGCATGGAGACTCTTCAGGTGGGCTATCTGCACGCGGTCGCGGCGGCCGCGGGATGTTCTCTCTCGCAGCCGTTTCCGGACAACGGCATCGACTGGCACGTGAGCCACAGCGCTCCCGGGCACACCGTCGATGACGAAGTCACCATCAAGGTCCAGCTCAAATGCACCTACCAGATCCCGCCGCACCCGGCGGGGGGAGCCTTCTCCTTCACGCTCGACAACGCCCATCTGGAGAAGCTCGCCCACACCCCGGTGTCGGTGCACAAGATCCTCGTCGTGATGCTCGTACCGCGGACCCAGGACGACTGGCTGCGCGCCGGCCACGACGGCCTCGACCTGCGGCACTGCTGCTACTGGACCAACCTGGCCGGACACCCGGTGACGGGCAGGCGCAGGACCACTGTGCGGATCCCGACCTCGCGGATATTCGACGACCGAGCCCTCTGCGAGATCATGACCCGGGTCGGGGTGGGAGGGAGACCCTGATGCACCACCGGCCGATCGACGAACCCCTGCGACCGCACCCGGGCACGGAGCCCGACAGCGGCTTCGCCACGGGCCCCGGCATCTGGGACGCCGGAGCGGGCCCCGATCCCGCCCACGTCGACCCCGCCGTGCTCGGTGTGCTGCTCGCCCGGCACGGCTGGCGGCGGCGCGGGGGAGCGGCGGGCCGCTACGCCCGCTGGACCCCGCCCGGGCCGTCCGGCGGCGGGACGAGCCTGCTCGTTCCCGAGAGCCGGGCCTTCCCCGACAGCGACGACCTGCTGGGCGAGGCGCTGACCGCGCTCGCCCGCTGCGCCGCGCCCTCCGCCCGCGAGGTGCTCGTCTCCCTCACCGTCCCCAGCGACGAGATCCGCTGGTGGCGCGACGTACCGGAAGGCCCCTCGGGAGCCGTCTCGTGGACCGCGCAGGAACGGCTGCGCTCGGCCGCGCGCCAGACGCTGCTCGCCGCGGCGCTGGCCGCGCGCGGGCGCGCCGGGTACTACGGCGCGCGGCACCGGCGGCAGGCGCGGGCGTCCCTGGAGGGCGTACTGGTGGGACCCGCGCCGGGCGGGCGCGCCCTCACCGCGTTCGTACCGGTGGCGGCGGGACGCGGTGTCGTCGTACGGCTGCACCACGCCCTGCACGCCGCCCGCGAGGCCGTCGACTACCAGCGGGCGACCGGCGGCATGGACGCCTTCGACACGGCGGTCGAGGCCGGTGTGAGCCGCGAACTCACGGACGCCGTGATCGCGCTGGTCCACGGATCGGAGGGCGCGCGCATAGCCCTGGAGTGGTCGCCCGCCGCCGGGGTGCCCGAGGGGTGCGCGGCGCACCCCGAAGCGGTGGAGTTCTCGCCGGGCGACCTGCCGGCACTGCGCGCGGCGGGCGCGCGCTACCTGCTCGTCGAGCCCTCCGTGACGGTACGGATCACGGGCGCGGTGGTACGGATGCGGCGCTCGGGGCCGCGCGGGGCCGGCACGGTGCGGCTGCGCGTCCTGGCGGGCGCGGAGGTGCCGCACGTACGGATGGTGCTCGACGAGGAGGCGTACCGGATCGCGGGCCACGCGCACCTGGTCGGGCTGCCGATCAGGGTCCACGGGCAGCTGGAGAGCCGGGGCGGCTTCCGGCGGCTCACCGGGGCGAACGGCGTGGTGCCCGTGCAGGTGGACGACGCGGAACGGGACCGGCTGATGAAGTCGCTCCAGGAGAACCTGGACTTTTTCGAGGGGGCGTGCGGCGGGGATTAACCGTTTCGCGTCGGGGGTGCCGGGCTCGGTAGAGTTAAAAAACTGCGCGCGCAATACTTTATGCGCGACCCCCTCAGACAGGAGTGACCGGTGTCGGACGTCCATGTGTTCATCCAACGCGATTCCGAGCGGGAAGAGCGCGTGGTGACCACGGGCACCACGGCGGCGGAGCTCTTCCCCGGCGAGCGCACCGTCGTCGCCGCGCGCGTGGGCGGCGAGCTGAAGGACCTGGCGTACGTCGTCGCGGACGGCGAGGAGGTCGAGCCGGTCGAGATCTCCTCCGAGGACGGCCTGAACATCCTGCGCCACTCCACCGCGCACGTCATGGCCCAGGCCGTGCAGGAGCTCTTCCCCGAGGCGAAGCTCGGCATCGGCCCGCCGGTCAAGGATGGCTTCTACTACGACTTCGACGTCGAGAGGCCGTTCACCCCCGAGGACCTCAAGGCCGTCGAGAAGAAGATGCAGGAGATCCAGAAGCGCGGGCAGCGCTTCTCGCGCCGCGTCGTCACCGACGAGGCCGCGCGCGAGGAGCTGGCGGACGAGCCGTACAAGCTGGAGCTCATCGGCATCAAGGGCTCCGCGTCGACCGACGACGGCGCGAACGTCGAGGTGGGCGGCGGCGAGCTGACCATCTACGACAACCTCGACGCCAAGACCGGCGACCTGTGCTGGAAGGACCTCTGCCGGGGCCCGCACCTGCCCACCACCCGGAACATCCCCGCCTTCAAGCTCATGCGCAACGCAGCCGCCTACTGGCGCGGCAGCGAGAAGAACCCGATGCTCCAGCGCATCTACGGCACCGCGTGGCCGTCGAAGGACGAGCTGAAGGCGCACCTGGAGTTCCTCGCCGAGGCCGAGAAGCGCGACCACCGCAAGCTCGGCTCCGAGCTGGACCTCTTCTCCATCCCGGAGCAGATCGGCTCCGGCCTCGCGGTCTTCCACCCCAAGGGCGGCATCATCCGCCGGGTCATGGAGGACTACTCGCGCCGCCGGCACGAGGAGGAGGGGTACGAGTTCGTCTACACCCCGCACGCGACCAAGGGGAAGCTCTTCGAGACCTCGGGCCACCTGGACTGGTACGCCGACGGCATGTACCCGCCCATGCAGCTCGACGAGGGCACGGACTACTACCTCAAGCCCATGAACTGCCCGATGCACAACCTGATCTTCGACGCGCGGGGCCGGTCCTACCGTGAACTGCCGCTGCGCCTCTTCGAGTTCGGGACCGTGTACCGGTACGAGAAGTCCGGCGTGGTGCACGGCCTGACCCGCGCCCGCGGCTTCACCCAGGACGACGCGCACATCTACTGCACCAAGGAGCAGATGGCGGAGGAGCTCGACCGTACGCTCACCTTCGTCCTCGGCCTGCTGCGCGACTACGGCCTGACCGATTTCTACCTGGAGCTGTCCACCAAGGACCCGGAGAAGTTCGTCGGCTCGGACGAGATCTGGGAAGAGGCCACCGAGACCCTGCGCCAGGTCGCCGAGAAGCAGGGCCTGCCGCTGGTCCCGGACCCGGGCGGCGCCGCCTTCTACGGTCCGAAGATCTCCGTCCAGTGCAAGGACGCCATCGGCCGGACCTGGCAGATGTCGACCGTGCAGCTCGACTTCAACCTGCCCGAGCGCTTCAACCTGGAGTACACCGGCCCCGACGGCAGCAAGCAGCGCCCGGTGATGATCCACCGCGCCCTGTTCGGCTCCATCGAGCGCTTCTTCGCGGTGCTCCTGGAGCACTACGCGGGCGCGTTCCCGGCGTGGCTGGCTCCGGTGCAGGCGGTCGGCATTCCGATCGGCGACGCGCACATTCCGTACCTTCAGGAGTTCGCCGCCGAGGCGAAGAAGAAGGGCCTGCGGGTCGAGGTGGACGCCTCCTCGGACCGTATGCAGAAGAAGATCAGGAACCAGCAGAAGCAGAAGGTCCCGTTCATGATCATCGTCGGTGACGAGGACATGAGCGCGGGCACGGTGTCGTTCCGCTACCGCGACGGGTCGCAGGAGAACGGCATCCCGCGCGACCAGGCGCTGGCGAAGCTCGTCGACGTGGTGGAGCGGCGCGTGCAGGTGTGATGCGTTCCCCGCGCGAGCGGGGTTCGAGGGCCCGCGGCGGGCACCGGCCCTCCGCGGGCCCCTCCGCGTCCTCGTCCTCCCGGCGGAACGTCTGGATCAGCCAGGACGAGAACGAACCCGTCACCGCCCCGAGCAGCGCCAGGCCGCCCGCCCTCAGGCCGCCCGCGACGGTCCGCCCGCTCCAGGCCACCGGTGCCGCATCGCCGTACCCGACCGCCGTCAGCGTCGGGCAGACCTGCCACACGGCGTCTGGGAAGGTACGGATCGTGGCGCCGGGAGCCGCGTGTTCCTGCTGGTGGACGGCGAGCGCGCCGGCGAGGCCCAGCAACTCTGCACCGCCGTGTGGACCCGCACCATGCGCAGCGGGCGCACCAGCGGCACCAGCAGGACGAGGGTGTCCAGCCAGTGCGTACGGACGAGACCCAGCCGCCGTCCCGTCAGCCGCCACCGCACCGGGTGGTCGGCGGCGAACAGGCTCCACAGGACCAGGATCACCACCGCGCACGCGTTCCGCCGGGCCGCGGGCAGGCCGTGGACCGGCACCCGGACCGCGTGCACGGCCGGAAGGCCGCCGGGCTTGCCCCGGCGACACGTTCGGCGGGTACCACGTCATATGCTGCACTCCATGACGATTGAGCCGGAGCAGCAGATCGGAGTCGGGACGCCGGACGCGTTCCAGCGCCTGTGGACGCCTCACCGGATGGCGTACATCCAGGGGGAGAACAAGCCGACCGGTCCGGGGGCCGAGGACGGCTGCCCGTTCTGCTCGATCCCGGCGAAGTCCGACGAGGACGGGCTGGTCGTCGCGCGCGGCGAGCACGTGTACGCGGTGCTCAACCTGTATCCCTACACGGGCGGACACCTGATGGTCGTCCCGTTCCGGCACGTCGCCGACTACACGGACCTGGACGACGCCGAGACCGCCGAACTCGCCCTGCTCACCAAGCAGGCCATGTCGGCGCTGCGCACGGCCTCCGGGGCGCAGGGATTCAACATCGGGATGAACCAGGGCGCGGTCGCCGGGGCCGGCATCGCGGCGCACCTGCACCAGCACGTGGTGCCGCGCTGGGGCGGCGACACGAACTTCATGCCGGTCGTGGGGCACACGAAGGTGCTGCCGCAGCTGCTGGGGGACACCCGCAAGCTGCTGGCCGGCGCCTGGCCCACCGCCTGACCCCACGGGCGCCCCGACCGCGGCGGGCGCCCCCGAGCGTTACGCGTCGTAGACGTCGGCCTTCCTCGGCGCCGGGTCCTGGACCAGGCCGCTGAGGATCAGGGAGCGGTTGCTGAAGCGGTCGGTGTCCACGCCGTGGTCGTCGAGCACGCGGATGGCCGCGGCGTGGACCACGCGCAGTACGGGCGTGGCCGCGCGCATCGCGTCGTCGGCCATGAAGCGGTGCCGCCAGGGCTTCTCGGCCCAGGCGTGCCGCAGCCCGAAGGGCTCGGGGAGCGCGATCTTGCCGCCGAAGAAGTCGAGGAGCGGCGGGAACCAGGTGAGGGGCGCGCGGACGGCCAGGCGTACCACTTCGTTGGCGTCGACGAGCGGCTGGTGCTTGTCGACGGTCTCCCAGAATCTGACCGTCTTGCTGACCGTCACCGTCTTGGGCTTGGGCTTGGTGGTGAAGAGCGAGTGGACCGGGCCCAGGGCGTGGCCCGTGACCTCGATGCGCAGCGTCTCGTGCAGCACGGTGACGGTGATCAGCATGGTGATGACCAGCTGGCCGTCCCAGAGGGTGAACTGCACGCCCAGGTAGTGCCGGTTTCCGGCGCCGAACTGCTGCTCGTTGCAGATCCGCTGTATTTCGTGGCCCTTGATCTGGAAGGCGTCCACGCTCTCGCCGCCGGGCCTGGACACCTCGTCCGCGTTCTCGCCGATCGGTGCGACGATCCAGTGGCGCACGGAGGGGGTCGGGAAGCCGCCGGTGTGGAGCGGGCCGCGCTCCAGCATGCGGAGCTGGTCGTGGATGGCGCGTACGACGTCCCAGCTGCGGAATCCGTGGATCTCCTTGCCGGGGTCCCGTGGGACGAGCTCTTCGGCGAGCTGCCAGCTGCCCCAGCGGGTGCCCATGCCCAGTATTCCCTTGGGGCCCGCGTAGAAGACCGAGTTGCTGTGCTGCTCGGCGGTGAGCTTGACGAGGGACTGGCGCAGTTGCTCGGCGGCGGACTCGTTGGGGTCGCGCGGTACGGCCTCGGGGATCTTGGCCCCCACGCCGCCGCCCGACAGCAGGCCCTCCCAGCGGGCTCGCAGGTCCTTGGCCGTGGACTCGCTGATCCGCTTGGCCCACAGCCAGCCGATGACCGGGGCGACGAGCATCGCCCGCAGGTAGACCGCCCAGAATCCGCCGAAGGGCAGCATGAGGAGGGCGATCACGGCGAGCCCGCCGAAGGCGACCAGGGCGGCGGTGGCGAGGGCGCCGGCCCGCTTGTCCTTGGAGCCGGCGATCGTACGGCGCAGTTGGAAGACGCCCAGCCAGATGAGCATGCCGGGCAGGAAGACCAGGCCGAAGAGCGCCATGACGCCGGTGAGCTTGGCGTCCCGCTCCTTGCGGATGCGGCTCGCGGCGAGGCAGTGCTCGACGACGGTCTGCGGCTCGGTGCCGAAGGACTGGATGAGCGCCTTGCGGGCCCCGCCGAGCATGCGTACCTGGACGGCGCGCGAGAAGGCCTCACCCAGGTTCGGTTCGAACAGGGAGAGTCTGCCCTTCTTGACCTCGGACTTGTGCCATTCGCTGTTGGCCTTGAGGATCTCGGTCACCGGGCTGTCGCGGTACGCCGCCGAGGCGAGGGCCTGGGTCGCGGCGGTCTGGCCCGCGGAACCCTGGAGCGGGACCTGTGCCCCCGGTGAGAAGTCGAACCCGTCATCCGCCACTACTGCCCCCATCGCCGCGCGCAACCGATCCTGCGGCCTGTCCTCGACTGCCGTGCCCGGCACACCTTCTGAGCTGGCCCCCAGCGTATCCAGCGGGTCCAGGGTGTTCCTGCCCGTCATGGGACAGTGAAATGCCGCCCGCCGCAAGGCAATTGGACGGGAGGCCGGTGAATTATGATCCCTTTTCTGCCTGTTCGCGTATCTTGCCCGACAGCTGGGGCGGCATCGGCTCGTGGCGGACGTACGAGCGGCTGAAGCGTCCGGTGCCGTGCGTGACCGACCTCAGGTCCAGGGCGTACCGCTCCATCTCGATCTCCGGAACCTCGGCCCGTACGAGCGTGCGGCCCTGTCCCGCCTGCTCGGTTCCGACCACCCGTCCCCGCCGCCCCGACAGGTCGCTCATGACCGGCCCGACGTAGTGGTCGGGCACCAGCACCAGCACCTCGGCGACCGGCTCCAGCAGGTGGATCTTCGCGTCGGCCGCGGCCTCGCGCAGCGCCAGCGCGCCCGCCGTCTGGAACGCCGCGTCGGAGGAGTCCACCGAGTGCGCCTTTCCGTCGAGCAGCGTCACGCGTATGTCCACGAGCGGGTAGCCCGCGGCGACACCGCGCCCGGCCTGGGCGCGTACTCCCTTCTCGACGGACGGGATGAACTGGCGCGGCACCGAGCCGCCCACGACCTTGTCGACGAACTCGATCCCGCTGCCCGGCGGCAGCGGCTCCACCTCGATCTCGCAGATCGCGTACTGTCCGTGGCCGCCGGACTGCTTCACATGACGGCCGCGGCCGGCCGACCCGGCGCCGAACGTCTCGCGCAGCGACACCTTGTGGGGTACGGCGTCCACCCGCACCCCGTACCGGCTGCGCAGGCGCTCCAGCGCCACGTCGCGGTGGGCCTCGCCCAGACACCACAGCACCAGCTGGCGGGTGTCCTGGTTCTGCTCCAGGCGCATCGTCGGATCCTCGGCGACCAGCCGCGCGAGCCCCTGGGAGAGCTTGTCCTCGTCCGCCTTGCTGTGCGCCCGGACGGCGAGCGGCAGCAGCGGGTCGGGCATGGTCCACGGCTCCATCAGCAGCGGGTCGTCCTTCGAGGACAGGGTGTCCCCGGTCTCCGCGCGCATCAGCTTGGCGACGCTGGCGATGTCGCCCGCGATGCAGCGGTTCAGGGGGCGCTGGTGCTTGCCGAAGGGGGAGGACAGCGCGCCGATCCGTTCGTCCAGCTCGTGCAGGTCCCGCCCCTCGTGGCCCCGGTCCGTGAGGCTGTGCCCCGCCACGTGCACCGTCTCGTCGGGCCGCAGGGTGCCGGAGAAGACCCGCACCAGGCTGACCCGCCCGACGTACGGGTCGGACGCCGTCTTGACGACCTCGGCGACCAGCGGACCGTCGGGATCGCAGGCGACCGGCGGGCGCGGCCTGCCGTCGGGCGTCGTGACCGCGGGCGCCTCGCGCTCGACGGGGGACGGGAAGCCTCGCGTGATCAGCTCCAGCAGCTCGACGGTGCCGATGCCCTGGCGGCCCCCGCCGGCCGCCGGCGCGGCGGCGAGCACGGGGTGGAAGGTGCCGCGCGCGACGGCCCGTTCCAGGTCGTCCACGAGTGTCCTGTGGTCGATCTCCCCACCGCCGAGATAGCGGTCCATGAGGGTCTCGTCCTCGCTCTCGGCGATGATCCCCTCGATCAGCCGGCCACGGGCCGCCTCGATCCGGGGGACCTGCTCGCCGTCCGGCGGTGTCTCCTCGCGCTCGCCGGAGGAGTAGTCGAAGACCCGCTGCGACAGCAGGCCGACGAGCCCCTCGACCGGGGCGTGCCCGTCGGGTCCCCGGTGCCCGTACAACGGCAGGTACAGCGGCAGTACGGCGTCGGGGTCGTCGCCCCCGAAGGTCTGCGCGCAGACCCGGGTCATCCCGTCGAAGTCGGACCTGGCCGCTTCGAGGTGGGTGAAGACGATCGCCCGCGGCATGCCGACCGCGGCGCACTCCTCCCACACCATCCGGGTCGAGCCGTCCACGCCGTCCGACCCCGAGACGACGAAGAGGGCCGCGTCCGCCGCCCGCAGACCGGCCCTGAGCTCCCCGACGAAGTCGGCGTATCCGGGGGTGTCGATCAGATTGATCTTCACGCCGCCCCATTCGACGGGGAGCAGCGACAACTGCACCGAGCGTTGCTGCCGGTGCTCGATCTCGTCGTGGTCGGAGACGGTCGTGCCGTCCTCGACGCGGCCCGCCCTGTTGACCGCTCCCGCTGTCTGCGCGAGGGCCTCGGCCAGGGTGGTCTTTCCCGATCCGCTGTGGCCGACCAGCACGACGTTGCGTACGGACGAGGGCCGGTCGACCGCCGCTGCCCTGCCGGCGGCTCCGGGGTGGTGCGCGTGTGTCTTGTCGCCCATGATCTTGCCTCCCTGTTCCGAGCACGGTGAGGAGAGGGGGCGCGGACATGTGGGAGCCGCAGTGGCGAGGCGACACCGGTGACGCCCGCGGTCATTCGAGCTTTCCACTCCGGCCACGTCCCGTCCATACGTGACGCGCGGCCCCCGGGGCACCGGGGCCCCGCCGGTGGCTCGCCGGTGCCCCGGCGGTGTGGCGGCTCCGGCGTCGCTACGATGGGCCAGCCGGCGGCCACAGGGGCTGGACCGGCCACCGACCCTCGGGAAGGCCATGCTGAACAAGTACGCGCGTGCATTCTTTACGCGTGTCCTCACACCGTTCGCCGCGTTTCTGCTCCGTCGCGGGGTGAGCCCGGACGCGGTGACCCTCGTCGGTACGGCCGGAGTGATGGCGGGTGCGTTGGTCTTCTTCCCCCGGGGAGAGTTCTTCTGGGGCACGATCGTCATCACCCTCTTCGTCTTCTCCGACCTCGTCGACGGCAACATGGCCAGGCAGGCCGGGGTGTCGAGCCGCTGGGGCGCCTTCCTGGACTCGACGCTCGACCGGGTCGCCGACTCGGCGATCTTCGGCGGGATCGCGCTCTGGTACGCGGGCACCGGCGACGACAACGCGCTGTGCGCCGTCGCCATCTTCTGCCTCGCCAGTGGCCAGGTCGTCTCGTACACCAAGGCGCGCGGCGAGTCGATCGGCCTGCCGGTGGCGGTGAACGGCCTGGTGGAGCGAGCCGAGCGGCTCGTCATCACGCTCGTCGCCGCGGGGCTCGCCGGCCTGCACGGCTTCGGCGTGCCCGGCATCGACGTACTGCTGCCGATCGCCCTGTGGGTCGTGGCGGCGGGCAGCCTGGTGACGCTCGGACAGCGGGTCGTCACCGTACGCCGGGAATCGGCGGAGGCCGACGCGGCGGCCGCGCCGGGCAGCGAGGCCACCTCGTGAGCGGTGCCAGGGAACGGCTGACGGACACGCTGTACGGCCTCGGCTGGGCCGGCGTGAAGAAGCTGCCCGAGCCGGTGTCCGTCGCCCTCGGGCGCACGATCGCCGACACGGTGTGGAAGCGGCGCGGCCCGAGCGTGCTGCGGCTGGAGTCCAATCTCGCCCGGGTGGTGCCGGACGCGGGCCCCGAGCGCCTCGCCGAGCTGTCCAGGGCCGGCATGCGCTCGTACATGCGCTACTGGATGGAGTCCTTCCGGCTGCCCGCCTGGAGCGCGGAGCGGGTGAGGGCCGGTGTCGAGATCAAGGACATCCACATCCTGACGGACACCCTCGCCTCGGGGCGGGGCGTCGTACTGGCGCTTCCGCACCTGGCCAACTGGGATCTCGCGGGCGCCTGGGCCACCACCGGGCTGGGGATCCCCTTCACCACCGTCGCGGAGCGGCTCAAGCCCGAGTCGCTGTACGACCGCTTCGTCGCGTACCGGGAGGGCCTCGGGATGGAGGTCCTCCCGCACACGGGCGGCAGCGCCTTCGGGACGCTGGCGCGGCGGCTGCGGGCCGGCGGCCTCGTCTGCCTGGTCGCCGACCGCGACCTGTCGGCGACCGGCACCGAGGTGAAGTTCTTCGGCGGGACGGCGCGCATGCCGGGAGGGCCGGCGATGCTGGCGCAGCAGACCGGGGCGCTGCTGCTGCCGGCGACCCTCTGGTACGACGACTCGCCGGTGATGCGGGGCCGCATCCACGCGCCCGTCGACGTACCGCAGACGGGCACGCGGGCCGAGAAGACGTCCGTCATGACGCAGGCGGTGGCGGACGCCTTCGCCACCGGGATCGCCGAGCACCCGGAGGACTGGCACATGCTGCAACGGCTGTGGCTCGACGACCTCGAGCCGCGTCGGGAGTCCTCGTGAAGATCGGCATCGTCTGCCCGTACTCGTGGGACGTGCCGGGCGGCGTCCAGTTCCACATCCGGGACCTGGCCGAGCACCTGATCCGGCTCGGGCACGAGGTCTCCGTCCTGGCGCCCGCCGACGACGAGACGCCGCTGCCGCCGTACGTCGTGTCCGCGGGCCGGGCCGTCCCCGTCCCGTACAACGGCTCGGTCGCCCGTCTCAACTTCGGGTTCCTCTCCGCCGCGCGGGTGCGGCGCTGGCTGCACGACGGCACCTTCGACGTGATCCACATCCATGAGCCGACCGCGCCCTCGCTGGGTCTGCTCACGTGCTGGGCGGCGCAGGGGCCGATCGTCGCCACCTTCCACACCTCCAACCCGAAGTCGCGGGCGATGATCGCGGCGTACCCGATCCTGCAGCCCGCGCTGGAGAAGATCAGCGCCCGTATCGCGGTGAGCGAGTACGCGCGGCGCACGCTGGTCGAGCACCTCGGCGGGGACGCGGTCGTCATCCCCAACGGCGTCGACGTCGACTTCTTCGCGAAGGCCGATCCGAAGGCCGAGTGGCAGGGGCAGACCATCGGCTTCATCGGGCGCATCGACGAGCCGCGCAAGGGACTGCCCGTCCTGATGCGCGCCCTCCCCGGGATCCTGGCCGAGCGCCCGGACACCCGGCTGCTGGTCGCGGGACGCGGTGACGAGGAGGAGGCGGTGGCTTCCCTCCCGGCGGAGATGCGGGGCCGCGTCGAGTTCCTCGGCATGGTGAGCGACGAGGACAAGGCGAGGCTGCTGCGGAGCGTCGACCTGTACGTCGCCCCGAACACCGGCGGCGAGAGCTTCGGCATCATCCTGGTCGAGGCGATGTCGGCGGGCGCGGCGGTGCTGGCGAGCGACCTGGACGCGTTCGCGCAGGTGCTGGACCAGGGGGCGGCGGGCGAGCTCTTCGCCAACGAGGACGCGGACGCGCTGGCCTCGGCGGCGGTGCGGTTGCTGGGGGACCCGGAGCGGCTGGACGAGCTGCGGCTGCGGGGTTCGGCGCACGTACGGCGCTTCGACTGGTCGACGGTGGCCGCGGACATCCTGTCGGTGTACGAGACGGTGACGGACGGGGCCGCGTCGGTGGACACCGACGAGCGGACGGGGCTGCGGGCCCGGTTCGGCCTGGCCCGGGACTGACCCGGGGGGTGAGCGGTTCCGGGCGCCGCCCCCGGAACGGCCCGCTCCCGGGGCCGCGCGGGGCCCCGCGCGGCCCCGGTAACCTTGCCGCCCGTGACCGTAACCCTCATCTGGATCGTCGTGGCCCTCGTCGCCGTCGGGCTGTACCTCAGCTGGACCGCGGGCCGTCTGGACCGCCTGCACGCCCGCATCGACGCTTCCCGCGCCGCGCTCGACGCCCAGCTGCTGCGCCGCGCCTCGGTCGCCCAGGAACTGGCGACCTCCGGTGTGCTCGATCCCGCCGCCTCGATCGTGCTCTACCAGGCCGCGCACGCCGCCCGCCAGGCCGAGGAGGACCACCGGGAAGTCGCGGAGAGCGAGCTCAGCCAGGCGCTGCGGGCGGTCTTCGGTGAGACGGCGCAGGTCGACGCCGTGAAGGAGGCGCCCGGCGGCGAGGACGCCGCGTGGGAGCTGGCGGCGGCCGTACGCCGCGTCCCGATGGCCCGGCGCTTCCACAACGACTCCGTACGCGCGGCCCGCGCCCTGCGCCGCCACCGCAAGGTCCGCTGGTTCCGGCTGGCCGGCCACGCCCCGTTCCCGCTGGCGTTCGAGATGGACGACGAGCCTCCCGTGGCGCTGGCCGATCGCCCCGGCAGCCAGTAAAACGATCCACCGGCTGCACATTGGCCCTTGCAGTGGACTGGTCGGAAGATGTTCTCTCGGAGACAGCAAGAACCTTCTTTCTCCGAGTGAGGTCCATCCGTGTCCAGCACCAGCAACTTCCAGGCCCCCGAAACCGGCACCGCACGCGTGAAGCGCGGCATGGCGGAGCAGCTCAAGGGCGGCGTGATCATGGACGTCGTCAACGCCGAGCAGGCGAAGATCGCCGAGGACGCGGGCGCCGTGGCCGTCATGGCGCTGGAGCGCGTGCCCGCCGACATCCGCAAGGACGGCGGCGTGGCCCGGATGTCCGACCCCAACATGATCGAAGAGATCATCGAGGCCGTGTCGATCCCGGTCATGGCGAAGTCCCGCATCGGCCACTTCGTCGAGGCCCAGGTCCTCCAGTCCCTCGGCGTCGACTACATCGACGAGTCCGAGGTCCTGACCCCGGCCGACGAGGTCAACCACTCCGACAAGTGGGCGTTCACCACCCCCTTCGTCTGCGGCGCCACCAACCTGGGCGAGGCCCTGCGCCGTATCGCCGAGGGCGCGGCCATGATCCGCTCCAAGGGCGAGGCCGGCACCGGCAACGTCGTCGAGGCCGTCCGTCACCTGCGCCAGATCAAGAACGAGATCGCCAAGCTGCGCGGCTACGACAACAACGAGCTGTACGCCGCCGCCAAGGAGCTCCGCGCCCCGTACGAGATCGTCAAGGAGGTCGCCGAGCTCGGCAAGCTCCCCGTGGTGCTGTTCTCCGCGGGCGGCGTCGCCACCCCCGCCGACGCCGCGCTGATGCGCCAGCTCGGTGCCGAGGGCGTCTTCGTCGGCTCCGGCATCTTCAAGTCCGGCGACCCGGCCGCCCGCGCCGCCGCGATCGTGAAGGCCACCACCTTCTACGACGACCCGAAGATCATCGCGGACGCGTCCCGCAACCTGGGCGAGGCCATGGTCGGCATCAACTGCGACACCCTCCCCGAGTCCGAGCGCTACGCCAACCGCGGCTGGTAGTGCCGGACATGAGCAACCCTGTGATCGGAGTCCTGGCTCTCCAGGGCGACGTACGGGAGCACCTGGTCGCCCTGGCCGTGGCCGACGCCACGGCCAGGCCGGTCCGGCGCCCCGAGGAGCTCGCCGAGCTCGACGGCCTGGTCATCCCCGGTGGCGAGTCCACCACCATGTCCAAGCTGGCCACGCTCTTCGGCATGCGGGAGCCGCTGCGCGAGCGCATCAAGGACGGCATGCCGGTCTACGGCACGTGCGCCGGCCTGATCATGCTCGCCGACAAGATCCTGGACCCGCGCTCGGGCCAGGAGACGTTCGGCGGCATCGACATGATCGTGCGCCGCAACGCCTTCGGACGTCAGAACGAGTCGTTCGAGGCGGAGGTCGAGGTCGAAGGCGTAGGAGACGGCCCCGTCGAGGGAGTCTTCATCCGCGCGCCGTGGGTCGAGTCGGTCGGTGCCCAGGTCGAGGTGCTCGCCGAGCACGACGGCCACATCGTCGCCGTACGCCAGGGCAATGCCCTCGCCACGTCGTTCCACCCCGAACTGACGGGTGACCACCGGATGCATCAGCTCTTCACCGAGATGGTGCGCGCCGTACGCTGACCGGACCCCGGTAGGATCTCTGCCGAACGCAGCAGTGTTGGTGACGCGAAGGAGACAGGCGGATGTCCGGCCACTCTAAATGGGCTACGACGAAGCACAAGAAGGCCGTGATCGATGCCAAGCGCGGCAAGCTCTTCGCGAAGCTGATCAAGAACATCGAGGTCGCGGCGCGCACCGGTGGCGCCGACATCGACGGCAATCCGACCCTCTTCGACGCCATTCAGAAGGCGAAGAAGAGCTCCGTCCCGAACAAGAACATCGACTCCGCGGTCAAGCGCGGTGGCGGTCTCGAGGCGGGCGGCGTCGACTACGAAACGATCATGTACGAGGGTTACGGCCCCAACGGTGTCGCGGTGCTCATCGAGTGCCTCACCGACAACCGCAACCGTGCCGCCTCCGACGTGAGGGTCGCCATGACCCGCAACGGCGGCTCGATGGCCGACCCGGGCTCCGTCTCGTACCTCTTCAACCGCAAGGGCGTCGTGGTCGTCCCCAAGGGCGAGCTGTCCGAGGACGACGTGCTCGGCGCGGTGCTCGACGCGGGTGCCGAGGAGGTCAACGACCTCGGTGACTCCTTCGAGGTCCTGAGCGAGGCCACCGACCTGGTCGCGGTCCGTACCGCGCTCCAGGACGCCGGCATCGACTACGACTCGGCGGACGCCAACTTCGTCCCGACCATGCAGGTCGAGCTCGACGAGGAAGGCGCGCGGAAGATCTTCAAGCTGATCGACGCGCTGGAGGACAGCGACGACGTGCAGAACGTCTTCGCCAACTTCGACGTCTCGGACGAGGTCATGGAGAAGGTCGACGCCTGAGGGCTGATCAGCACGGCGACAGTGCCCTGCACGTACGGACGGGCCGACGGGACGCACTCCCGGCGGCCCGTCCGTGCGTTGTCGGACCCAGCCGCTACTGTGCTGATCAGGCAGGAACACAGGAACAGACGGCCGAAAGCGTGAGGGGAGGGGCACGATGCGGGTACTGGGCGTGGACCCGGGACTGACCCGGTGCGGCGTCGGCGTGGTCGAAGGCGTCGCGGGCCGCCCCCTGAAGATGCTCGGGGTCGGCGTCGTGCGTACGCCGTCGGACGCGGAGCTGGGGGAGCGTCTGGTCGCCATCGAGCGCGGCATCGAGGAGTGGCTCGACACGTACCGGCCCGAGTACGTCGCCGTGGAGCGGGTCTTCAGCCAGCACAACGTCCGTACGGTCATGGGCACCGCCCAGGCCAGCGCGGTCGCGATGCTCTGCGCGGCCCGCCGCGGACTGCCCGTCGCCCTGCACACGCCGAGTGAGGTCAAAGCGGCGGTCACCGGAAGCGGCCGGGCGGAGAAGGCCCAGGTCGGCGCGATGGTGACCCGGCTGCTGCGGCTGGACGCCCCGCCCAGACCCGCCGACGCCGCCGACGCCCTCGCGCTCGCCATCTGCCACATCTGGCGCGCTCCCGCGCTCAACCGCCTCCAGCAGGCGCACGCCGCGGCCCGCACGCCCCGCATCCCCGTACGGAAGGTCACGCGATGATCGCGTTCGTCAGCGGCCCGGTCGCCGCACTCGCCCCGACCACCGCGGTGGTCGAGGTCGGCGGCATCGGCATGGCCGTGCAGTGCACGCCCAGCACACTGTCCGCCCTCCGTATCGGCCAGGAGGCGAAGCTCGCGACCTCCCTGGTCGTCCGGGAGGACTCACTGACCCTCTACGGCTTCGCCGACGACGACGAGCGGCAGGTCTTCGAGCTGCTCCAGACCGCCAGCGGCGTCGGCCCCCGGCTCGCCCAGGCCATGCTCGCCGTGCACGCGCCGGACGCGCTGCGCCTGGCGGTCGCGACGGGTGACGAGAAGGCGCTCACCGCCGTTCCGGGCATCGGCAAGAAGGGCGCGCAGAAGCTGCTCCTGGAGCTCAGGGACCGCCTCGGCGAGCCGCTCGGAACCGGCGCTTCCGTGGGCGCCCAGCGCGTCGCGTCGGGACCCGCCCCGTGGAGCGAACAGCTCCAGAGCGCGCTCATCGGTCTCGGGTACGCGCCCCGGGAGGCCGAGGAAGCGGTCGCGGCGGTCGCGCCGCAGGCCGAGGCCGCCCTTGCCGAAGGCGGCCGGCCGCCGGTGCCGCAGCTGCTGCGCGCCGCGCTCCAGACC
This sequence comes from Streptomyces sp. NPDC003016, assembly GCF_053591455.1. NCBI lineage: Bacteria > Bacillati > Actinomycetota > Actinomycetes > Kitasatosporales > Streptomycetaceae > Streptomyces > Streptomyces sp. NPDC003016. The sequence goes on along the minus strand of NZ_JBSFTV010000018.1, from coordinate 47,238 downwards.
CTCAACCGTGCCCGCTGATTCGAGAGATCCGTACATGAACTGGGACGAGACCGGACCCGACACCGACACCGGAGCCGACCAGCGGCTCGTCGGCTCCGGCGCCGACGGCGAGGACCAGGCCGTCGAGGCCGCGCTGCGCCCCAAGGACCTCGACGAGTTCGTGGGCCAGGAGAAGGTCCGCGAACAGCTCGACCTGGTCCTGAAGGCGGCCCGCGCGCGCGGCGCCACCGCCGACCACGTGCTGCTCTCCGGGGCCCCCGGACTCGGCAAGACCACCCTCTCGATGATCATCGCGGCCGAGATGAACGCCCCGATCCGCATCACCTCGGGCCCCGCCATCCAGCACGCCGGCGACCTCGCCGCGATCCTCTCCTCCCTCCAGGAGGGCGAGGTCCTCTTTCTCGACGAGATCCACCGGATGTCCCGGCCGGCCGAGGAGATGCTCTACATGGCGATGGAGGACTTCCGCGTCGACGTCATCGTCGGCAAGGGCCCCGGCGCCACCGCCATCCCCCTCGACCTGCCGCCCTTCACCCTCGTCGGCGCCACCACCAGGGCCGGCCTGCTGCCGCCCCCGCTGCGCGACCGCTTCGGCTTCACCGGGCACATGGAGTTCTACGAACCGGCCGAGCTGGAGCGGGTCATCCACCGCTCCGCCCGCCTCCTCGACCTCGAGATCGACGTCGAGGGCGCCGCGGAGATCGCCGGTCGCTCCCGCGGCACGCCCCGTATCGCCAACCGGCTGCTGCGCCGCGTCCGTGACTACGCGCAGGTCAAGGCCGACGGCGTCATCAACCGTGACATCGCCGCCGCGGCCCTCAAGGTGTACGAGGTCGACGCCCGCGGCCTCGACCGCCTCGACCGTGCCGTCCTCGGCGCGCTGCTCAAGCTCTTCGGCGGCGGCCCCGTGGGACTGTCCACCCTGGCGGTGGCCGTGGGGGAGGAGCGCGAAACGGTCGAAGAGGTCGCCGAACCCTTCCTCGTACGGGAGGGCCTGCTGGCCCGTACGCCGAGGGGCCGGGTGGCCACCCCCGCCGCCTGGGCGCACCTCGGACTCGTACCGCCGCAGCAGGGCCGGGGCGGAAGCGGACAACCGGGCCTGTTCAGGGCGTGACGGCGCGGACGGTGGCCCGGTCAGGAACCACGGTGCGATGCTGGGCGTTGTTCCATTGATGCGGACTCGCTTAGACTCCGCCGATGCCGCCCTTCCAGGTCGGCGCGCCCACCCCCGTAGATCAGGCCGCTCCCCGGCGCGGTCGTGCGAAGGAATTTCCGTCCCGTGAATATCGTGACCCTCCTCCCCTTCATCGTGCTCATCGGGGCCATGTTCCTGATGACCCGGTCCGCCAAGAAGAAGCAGCAGGCGGCTGCGCAGATGCGCGACGACATGCAGCCCGGCACCGGCGTCCGGACGATCGGGGGCATGTACGCCACCGTCAAGGAAGTTCACGACGACACGGTCCTCCTCGAGGTCGCTCCCGGCGTGCACGCCCTCTATGCCAAGAACGCCGTCGGTGCCGTTCTCGAGGACGAGGAGTACAACCGCATCGTCCACGGCGACGGTGACCTCGCGCTCGACACTCCGGTCGTCCCGGACGACGCCTCCTCGCTGACCGGGTCCACGGACCCGGGCGCCGACGACGTCGCACGCATCGACCTCGGCAAGAAGCCCGAGGCGGACGAGGCCGGCGAGGCGGGCAAGGCCGACGCGGCCGGCGACGAGGCGAAGGACAGGAAGACCGACGGCGAGGGCGACGCGAAGTAGTCACGTAGGGGGACCGCGGCGCGCCCACCGGCGTACCCCGGTCCCCGGATCGTGTCGACTTCCGCGGGGCTGGGCCCCACATACTTCGTGGCCGCCTCGGCGCTCACCCGGCGCGGGGGCGGTTGGACAGGGAGAAACGAGAAGGTGGCAGCACCGAAGAAGGGCCGCAGGCCCGCGGGGGCTCCGGGCAGGCCGGGGCGCGCCCTGGCTCTGATCCTGATCGCCATGGTCGCGCTCACCGGCGGGATGTTCTGGTCCGGTCATGTCACGCCGCGTCTGGGCATCGACCTCGCCGGCGGTACGAGCATCACGCTCAAGGCGAAGAGCGAGCCCGGCAAGCCCAACGCGGTCAACAAGACCAACATGGACACCGCGGTCGGCATCATCGAGCGCCGTGTCAACGGTCTGGGCGTCTCGGAGGCCGAGGTCCAGACCCAGGGCGAAGACAACATCATCGTCAATATCCCCAAGGGATCGAACGACAAGTCGGCCCGCGAGCAGGTCGGCACCACCGCCCAGCTCTACTTCCGGCCCGTACTGACGTACACCGCCGGTACGCCGACGCCCGCCGCCACTCCCTCCCCGGACGCCACCGCCGGCGGCAAGGACGAGAAGTCCACGCCGCCCGCGACGCCGTCGGCCGGCGCCACCACCCAGGGGCGCGCCGTGACGGACGGACTCAAGAAGGACGAGACGCCGACGCCGACCCCGACGGACAGCGCGTCCAAGAGCCCGGACAAGCCGGACAAGAGCGGCGAGCCGTCGGCCGCCCCCTCGGCCGACCCCGAGGTCTCGGCGCTGCAGAAGCGGTTCGAGGCCCTCGACTGCACCAAGGAGACCCAGCGCTCCAGGGCCGGCGAGAACGTCAAGCCCGAGGACCCCACAATCGCCTGCGGGAAGAACAACGCCGGCGAGTGGGAGAAGTACATCCTGGGCCCGGCCGAGGTCAACGGCAAGGACGTCGAGGACGCCAGTGCCCAGCTGGACACCCAGCGCGGTGGCGGCTGGAAGGTCAACATGGACTTCACCGACGGTGGGTCCAAGAAGTTCGGGAAGATCACCGGCAAGCTTTCGCAGCAGCAGCCCCCGCAGAACCAGTTCGCCATCGTCCTCGACGGTGAAGTCGTCTCGGCCCCCTCGGTCAACCAGACCCTGAGCGCCAACGCCGAGATCTCCGGCAGCTTCACCCAGGAATCGGCCCAGGAACTGGCCAACATGCTGTCGTACGGCGCGCTGCCGCTCTCCTTCGACGAGGAGACCGTCACCACCGTCACCGCCGCGCTCGGCGGCGAGCAGCTCAAGGCCGGCCTCATCGCCGGTGCGATCGGTCTCGCGCTGGTCGTCATCTACCTGCTGGCCTACTACCGGGGCCTGGCGTTCGTCGCGATCGTCAGCCTCATCGTCTCGGCGGTCCTGACCTACACGATCATGACGCTGCTCGGCCCGGGCATCGGCTTCGCGCTGAACCTCCCCGCGGTGTGCGGTGCGATCGTCGCCATCGGTATCACCGCGGACTCGTTCATCGTGTACTTCGAGCGCATCCGCGACGAGATCCGCGACGGCCGTACGCTCAAGCCCGCGGTGGAGCGTGCCTGGCCGCGTGCCCGGCGCACGATCCTGGTCTCCGACTTCGTGTCGTTCCTCGCCGCGGCGGTGCTGTTCGTCGTGACCGTCGGCAAGGTGCAGGGCTTCGCGTTCACGCTCGGCCTGACCACCCTGCTCGACGTGGTCGTGGTGTTCCTCTTCACCAAGCCGCTGATGACGCTGCTGGCGCGTACGAAGTTCTTCGGCCAGGGCCACCCGTGGTCCGGCCTGGACCCGAAGCGGCTCGGCGTACAGCCCCCGCTGCGCCGTACCCGTCGTATCGCCGCCCCCATCGACCCGAAGGAGGCCTGAGATGTCCCGACTCGGCAGTCTCGGCGCCCGCCTCTACAACGGTGAGGTCGGTTACGACTTCGTCGGCAAGCGGAAGATCTGGTACGGCCTTTCGGTCCTGATCACCATCACGGCCATCGTCGGCCTGGCGGTGCGCGGTCTGGTGATGGGCATCGAGTTCGAGGGCGGCGCCGTCTTCACCACGCCCAGGACCGACGTCTCCGTCGCCCAGGTCCAGGAGTACGCCGAGGAGGCGTCCGGACACGAGGTGATCGCCCAGGAGCTCGGCAACGGCGGCATGCGCATCCAGATCAGTGGTCTGGACACCTCGACCGCCACCCCGGTCCAGGACGAGCTCGCCAAGGACCTCGGCGTCCCGGCGAACAAGATCAACGCCGATCTGGTCGGCCCCAGCTGGGGTGAGCAGATCGCCAACAAGGCATGGACCGGCCTCGCGGTCTTCATGGTGCTGGTGGTCGTCTACCTCGCCATCGCCTTCGAGTGGCGCATGGCCGTCGCCGCCCTCATCGCCCTGATCCACGACCTCACGATCACCGTCGGTGTGTACGCGCTGGTCGGCTTCGAGGTCACCCCGGGCACCGTGATCGGTCTGCTGACGATCCTCGGTTACTCCCTCTACGACACCGTCGTCGTCTTCGACGGTCTCAAGGAGGGGTCGAAGGACATCACCAAGCAGACGCGCTGGACGTACAGCGAGATCGCCAACCGCAGCCTCAACGGCACCCTGGTGCGTTCCATCAACACCACCGTCGTGGCGCTGCTCCCGGTGGCGGGCCTGCTGTTCATCGGCGGCGGCGTACTGGGCGCGGGCATGCTCAACGACATCTCGCTCTCGCTCTTCGTCGGCCTGGCCGCCGGTGCGTACTCCTCGATCTTCATCGCCACTCCGCTCGTCGCCGACCTGAAGGAACGCGATCCGCAGATGAAGGCCCTGAAGAAGCGCGTGCTCGCCAAGCGGGCGGCCGCCGCAGCCCGGGGCGAGTCGCCGGACGACGCCGACGGCTCCGACGAGCCGCAGGACCGGCTCCCGGGCGCCGCCGCACCCGCCGGTGCGGTCGTCGGCCAGCGTCCGGCCGACCGTGGCCACAGCGGCCGCGGCAAGTCCCCGGGGAAGCGGCGATGACGACGAGCACGCAGGATCTCCTGCTCAGCCGCATCCGGGACGTACCGGACTATCCGCAGCCGGGCGTGGTGTTCAAGGACATCACCCCGCTGCTCGCGGACCCGGTGGCGTTCACGGCGCTGACGGAGGCCCTCGCGCAGCTGTGCGTACGGTGCGGCGCCACGAAGATCGTCGGTCTGGAGGCGCGCGGCTTCATCCTGGCCGCGCCCGTCGCGGTCCGCGCCGGCCTCGGCTTCATCCCCGTGCGCAAGGCGGGGAAGCTGCCGGGTGCGACGCTTTCGCAGGCGTACGAGCTGGAGTACGGCACCGCCGAGATCGAGATCCACGCCGAGGACCTGGCCGACGGCGACCGCGTCATGGTCATCGACGACGTCCTCGCCACCGGCGGCACCGCCGAGGCCTCGCTGGAGCTCATCCGGCGGGCCGGCGCCCAGGTCGCCGGTGTCGCGGTCCTCATGGAGCTCGGATTCCTGGGCGGCCGCGGCCGGCTGGAACCGGCGCTCCGGGGCGCTCCGCTGGAGGCCTTGATCACGGTCTGACCAGTACGGCTGTACGCGAAGGCGGGCCCCGGAGGAATTCCGGGACCCGCCTTCCGCGTTCCCTCTGGTGTCCGGCCCGGGGCGAACCGGAGGCCGGGGGTCGATACCATGGGATTTCCGGGCCTGACCGGGGGACCCGGACCCGCACGAGGAGCGCTCTTGCCAGACGAGGCCCAGCCACTCTCCCCCAGCTCCCGTCCGGGGGACCAAGCAGCCGCGCAGCCCGACCGGCAGCAGGCCGCCGAGGCCGCGGCGAGCCCGGCCACGCCCGCGTCCGGCACGCCGGCCACGCCCGCGAAGAGCGGCGCTCCCGCCAGGAGCGGCCCCCCCGCGAGCGACGCCACCCCCGCCAGGAGCGGCCCTCCCGCGAGCGGCACCACCCCCGCCAGGAGCGGCCCTCCCGCCAGGAACCCCGAGCCCACCGGCAAGCCGAAGACCGCCCCCGAGCGGGCCGCCGGCGCCACGGGCCCCACGCGGCCGCCCGCCTCCGCCCCCAAGCCGGCCCAGGGTTCCGCCCCGCGTACCGGCGGCGGCTCCTCCAACCGTGTACGGGCCCGGCTCGCCCGGCTCGGCGTGCAGCGCTCGTCGCCGTACAACCCGGTCCTGGAGCCGCTCCTGCGCATAGTGCGCAGCAACGACCCGAAGATCGAGACGTCCACGCTGCGCCAGATCGAGCACGCCTACCAGGTCGCCGAGCGCTGGCACCGCGGCCAGAAGCGCAAGAGCGGCGACCCGTACATCACCCACCCGCTCGCCGTGACGACGATCCTCGCCGAGCTCGGTATGGACCCGGCGACGCTGATGGCCGGTCTGCTGCACGACACCGTCGAGGACACCGAGTACGGCCTGGACACCCTGCGCCGCGACTTCGGCGACCAGGTCGCGCTCCTCGTCGACGGCGTCACCAAGCTGGACAAGGTCAAGTTCGGCGAGGCCGCGCAGGCCGAGACCGTGCGCAAGATGGTCGTCGCCATGGCCAAGGACCCGCGCGTCCTGGTCATCAAGCTCGCCGACCGCCTGCACAACATGCGCACCATGCGTTACCTCAAGCGGGAGAAGCAGGAGAAGAAGGCCCGCGAGACGCTGGAGATCTACGCGCCCCTGGCCCACCGCCTGGGCATGAACACCATCAAGTGGGAGCTGGAGGACCTCGCCTTCGCGATCCTCTACCCCAAGATGTACGACGAGATCGTGCGGCTCGTCGCCGAGCGCGCGCCCAAGCGCGACGAGTACCTCGCCATAGTGACCGACGAGGTCCAGTCCGACCTGCGCGCCGCCCGCATCAAGGCCACCGTCACCGGCCGGCCGAAGCACTACTACAGCGTCTACCAGAAGATGATCGTCCGCGGCCGTGACTTCGCGGAGATCTACGACCTGGTGGGCATCCGCGTCCTCGTCGACACGGTCCGCGACTGCTACGCCGCCCTCGGCACCGTCCACGCGCGATGGAACCCGGTCCCCGGCCGGTTCAAGGACTACATCGCGATGCCGAAGTTCAACATGTACCAGTCGCTGCACACGACGGTCATCGGCCCCAGCGGCAAGCCGGTCGAGCTCCAGATCCGTACGTTCGACATGCACCGCCGCGCCGAGTACGGCATCGCCGCGCACTGGAAGTACAAGCAGGAAGCCGTCGCCGGCGCCTCCAAGGTCCGTACCGACATCCCCAAGCACACCGGGCGCGGCCAGGACACCGTCAACGACATGGCGTGGCTGCGCCAGCTCCTGGACTGGCAGAAGGAGACCGAGGACCCCAGCGAGTTCCTGGAGTCCCTGCGCTTCGACCTCTCCCGCAACGAGGTCTTCGTCTTCACGCCCAAGGGCGACGTCATAGCGCTGCCGGCCGGCGCCACACCCGTCGACTTCGCGTACGCCGTCCACACGGAGGTCGGCCACCGGACCATAGGGGCGCGGGTCAACGGGCGGCTCGTACCGCTCGAGTCGACCCTCGACAACGGCGACCTGGTGGAGGTCTTCACCTCCAAGGCGGCCGGCGCGGGCCCGTCCCGGGACTGGCTCGGCTTCGTCAAGTCGCCGCGCGCCCGTAACAAGATCCGCGCCTGGTTCTCCAAGGAGCGCCGCGACGAGGCCATAGAACAGGGCAAGGACGCCATCGCGCGGGCCATGCGCAAGCAGAACCTGCCGATCCAGCGCATCCTCACCGGCGACTCGCTCGTCACGCTCGCGCACGAGATGCGCTACAGCGACATCTCCTCGCTGTACGCCGCGATCGGCGAGGGCCATGTCACCGCGCAGAGCATCGTGCAGAAGCTCGTGCAGGCCCTGGGCGGTGAAGAGGCCGCCACCGAGGACCTCGCCGAGAGCTCGCCGCCCTCACGCGGGCGCGGCCAGCGACGCTCGAACGCCGACCCCGGCGTCGTGGTCAAGGGCGTCGACGACGTGTGGGTCAAACTGGCCCGCTGCTGTACGCCCGTCCCCGGCGACCCCATCATCGGGTTCGTCACCCGCGGCAGCGGCGTGTCGGTCCACCGCGCCGACTGCGTCAACATCGAGTCGCTGTCGAAGGAGCCGGAACGCATCCTCGACGTCGAGTGGGCCCCGACCCAGTCCTCGGTCTTCCTGGTCGCCATCCAGGTCGAGGCGCTGGACCGGTCCCGGCTGCTCTCGGACGTCACCCGCGTCCTGTCCGACCAGCACGTCAACATCCTCTCGGCGGCGGTCCAGACCTCCCGCGACCGGGTGGCCACCTCGCGCTTCACCTTCGAGATGGGCGACCCGAAGCACCTCGGACACGTCCTGAAGGCGGTGCGCGGCGTGGAGGGCGTGTACGACGTCTACCGCGTCACCTCGGCCCGCCGGCCGTAACGCCGTACGCGTGAGGGCCCCGGTACGGACATCCGTACCGGGGCCCTCACGCGCAGGCAGCTCCGAGCTCCGGCTCTCAGCCGCCGAACTCCTCCAGGCCCTTCATCGCCTGGTCGAGCAGCGCCTGCCGGCCTTCGAGCTCGCGGGCGAGCTTGTCGGCCCTGGCGTTGTTGCCCGCCGCGCGCGCCGCGTCGATCTGTCCGCGCAGCTTGTCGACGGCGTCCTGGAGCTGGCCCGTCAGACCCGCGGCGCGGGCGCGCGCCTCAGGGTTCGTACGACGCCACTCGTTCTCCTCGGTCTCCTGAAGAGCCTTCTCCACCGCGTGCATCCGCCCCTCGACCTTCGGGCGGGCGTCACGCGGCACATGGCCGATGGCCTCCCAGCGCTCGTTGAGGGAGCGGAACGCGGCCCGGGCCGCCTTCAGGTCCTTCACCGGCACCAGCTTCTCGGCCTCGGCCGCGAGCTCCTCCTTGAGCTTGAGGTTCTCGGCCTGCTCCGCGTCGCGCTCCGCGAAGACCGCGCTGCGCGCCGCGAAGAAGACGTCCTGGGCGCCGCGGAAGCGGTTCCACAGACCGTCCTCGACCTCGCGCTGGGCGCGGCCCGCGGCCTTCCACTCGGCCATCAGATCGCGGTAGCGGGCGGCCGTCGCGGCCCAGTCGGTGGAGTTCGACAGGCTCTCGGCCTCCGCCGCCAGCTTCTCCTTGGTCTTGCGGGCCTCCTCGCGCTGGGCGTCCAGCGAGGCGAAGTGGGCCTTGCGCCGCTTGGAGAACGCCGAGCGGGCGTGCGAGAAGCGGTGCCACAGCTCGTCGTCGGACTTCCGGTCGAGCCTCGGCAGGCCCTTCCAGATGTCCACGAGCGCCCGCAGCCGCTCACCGGCCGCCCGCCACTGGTCGCTCCGGGCCAGCTCCTCGGCCTCGACCACCAGCGCCTCCTTGGCGTGCTTCGCCTCGTCGGTCTGCTTGGCCTTCTCGGCCTTGCGCTCCTCACGGCGCGACTCGACCGTCGCGACCAGCGCGTCGAGGCGCTTGCTCAGCGTGTCGAGGTCACCGACCGCATGGTGCTCGTCGACCTGCCCCCGCAGGTGGTCGATGGCGGTCTGGGCGTCCTTGGCCGACAGGTCGGTGGTCTTCACCCGCCGCTCGAGGAGGCCGATCTCGACAACCAGGCCCTCGTACTTGCGCTCGAAGTAGGCCAGGGCCTCCTCGGGAGAGCCCGCCTGCCAGGATCCGGCGACCTTCTCGCCCTCGGCCGTACGCACGTACACGGTGCCGGTCTCGTCGACACGGCCCCACGGGTCGCTGCTCACAGCGCCTCCTCCACATGACGCCTGCGAGGGGCTGCTCGCCCCCCGGGCATCGTCCACAGTTTCTTTCGCGGGGCCACAGACGCCCTGCACACCGCCAACATAGGCGAACGGCAGGGCGGCTGTCCGCATCCCGCACTTCCGGATTTACTTGGTGACGGTCGCCTTGTCGATGACGACGGTGGCATTCGGCGCCCCGTCGCCCTGCCCGCTGGCCTCACCCGCACCGGCGATCTTCTTCAGCACGTCCATGCCGCCCTTGATGGTCCCGAACGGCGTGTAGTTGGGGGGCAGCTTGCTGTCCTGGTAGACGAGGAAGAACTGGCTGCCGCCCGTGCCCGGGCCCGCGTTGGCCATCGCGACCGTGCCCGCCGGGTAGACGTCGCCCTTGAGCTTCGGGTCCTTCAGGTTCTCGTCCGGCAGCTTGTAGCCGGGCGTACCGGACCCCTGCGCGGTCGGGTCGCCGCACTGCAGGACGTAGATGCCGCCGGTCGTCAGCCGGTGGCACTTCGTGTGGTCGAAGTAGCCCTTCCCGGCGAGGAAGTTGAACGAGTTCACCGTGCGCGGGGCCTTCGCCGCGTCCAGGCCGAGCGTGATGTCGCCGCAGGTGGTCCGCAGTTTCATCGTGTACGACGCGGACTTGTCGATGGTGAGCGCCGGCTCCTTCTTGTACGAGAGCTTCTTGACCGCTCCCGGGGCGGGCTTGTCACAGGGGTCGGGAGCCTTCTTCGACGGCGTGGCACTGGGCGCCGCGTCGGCGACGGTGGCGTCCTTGTCGTCGCCGCCCAGAGCGCCCGTGGCGTACACCACCGCTCCTCCCGCGAGCACCACGGCGAGCGCCGAGGCGATCACGGCGTTGCGGCGGCGCGACGTGCGCCGGGCCTCGGTGCGGCGCTGCTGCTGCCGTTCGTACTTCTCCCGGGCGAGCTGGCGCCGCCGCTGATCGTTGCTGACCACCGGTGTTCTCCTCGTGCGTCTCGTCTGTCACTGCTGTCCGGCCGAGCCGAGCTTGCCCGTACCGTATATGGGTTCGCTGGGGGATGAGCGGCCCCGGTAGGCTCTGATCTGCTGCAATTGCGCACAGCAATCTCCCGCCGGACGACATAGTGAGGACGATCGTGCTTATTGCCGGGTTCCCCGCCGGGGCCTGGGGGACCAACTGTTACCTGGTCGCCCCCGCCGCGGGTGAGGAGTGCGTGATCATCGACCCGGGCCACCAGGCCGCCGCGGGCGTCGAGGAAGCCCTCGCGAAGCATCGGCTCAAGCCCGTCGCCGTCGTGCTCACCCACGGCCACATCGACCATGTCGCCTCGGTCGTCCCGGTGTGCGGAGCGCACGACGTACCGGCGTGGATCCACCCCGCCGACCGGTACATGATGAGCGACCCGGAGAAGGCGCTCGGACGCTCGATCGGCATGCCGCTGATGGGCGAGCTGACCGTGGGCGAGCCGGACGACGTCAAGGAGCTGGCGGACGGCGCGGAGCTGAAGCTGGCGGGTCTCGACTTCACCGTCTCGCACGCGCCCGGCCATACCAAGGGGTCGGTGACCTTCAGGCTGCCCGAGCAGGCCGACATCCCGTCGGTCTTCTTCTCGGGCGACCTGCTGTTCGCCGGCTCCGTCGGACGCACCGACCTGCCCGGCGGCGACCACGCCGAGCTGCTCGAGTCGCTGGCCCGCGTGTGCCTGCCGCTCGACGACTCGACCGTGGTGCTGTCCGGCCACGGCTCCCAGACGACCATCGGCCGCGAGCGCGCCACCAACCCGTACCTGAACGGTCTGGCCGCCGCTCCCCGACGAGGAATGTGACGAGACAAGCCCCATGAGCACCTTCAAGGCCCCCAAGGGCACGTACGACCTGGTCCCGCCGGACTCCGCGAAGTTCCTGGCGGTGCGCGAGGCGATCTCCGCGCCGCTGCGGGGCTCCGGCTACGGCTACATCGAGACGCCCGGTTTCGAGGACGTGGCCCTCTTCTCGCGCGGCGTCGGTGAGTCCACCGACATCGTCTCCAAGGAGATGTACGCGTTCGAGACCAAGGGCGGCGACAAGCTGGCGCTGCGTCCGGAGGGCACCGCGTCCGTCCTGCGCGCGGCCCTGGAAGCCAACCTGCACAAGAGCGGCAACCTCCCCGTCAAGCTCTGGTATTCCGGCTCGTACTACCGCTACGAGCGCCCGCAGAAGGGCCGCTACCGCCACTTCTCGCAGGTCGGCGCCGAGGCGATCGGAGCCGAGGACCCGGCGCTGGACGCCGAACTGATCATCCTGGCGGACCAGGCGTACCGCTCGCTGGGCCTGTCGCGGTTCCGCATCCTGCTGAACTCGCTGGGCGACAAGGAGTGCCGTCCCGTCTACCGGGAGGCACTCCAGGGCTTCCTGCGCGGCCTCGACCTCGACGAGGACACGCGGCGCCGCATCGACATCAACCCGCTGCGGGTCCTGGACGACAAGCGGGACGGCGTACAGAAGCAGCTGGTGGGCGCGCCGATGCTGCGCGACTACCTGTGCGACGCGTGCAAGGCGTACCACGAGCAGGTCCGCGAGCTGCTGAACGCGGCGGGCGTCGCCTACGAGGACGACGAGAAGCTGGTGCGCGGCCTCGACTACTACACCCGCACCACCTTCGAGTTCGTCCACGACGGTCTCGGCTCGCAGTCCGCGGTGGGCGGTGGCGGCCGCTACGACGGTCTGTCCGAGATGATCGGCGGCCCCGCGCTGCCGTCCGTCGGCTGGGCGCTCGGCGTGGACCGCACGGTGCTGGCGCTGGAGGCGGAGGGCGTCGAGCTCGACCTGCCCGCCACCACCAGCGTGTACGCGGTGCCGCTCGGCGAGGAGGCGCGCCGCGTCCTCTTCGGTACGGTCACCGAGCTGCGCAGGGCGGGGATCGCTGCCGACTTCGCCTACGGCGGCAAGGGCCTCAAGGGCGCCATGAAGAACGCCAACCGCTCGGGCGCCCGCTACACGATCGTCGCCGGCGAGCGGGATCTGGCCGACGGCCAGGTCCAGTTGAAGGACATGGAGACCGGCGAGCAGGCGGCGGTCGCCCTGGACGCGCTCACGGCGGAGATCCAGCGCCGCCTGGCCTGACCTGCGGCACGTGTGGCACGCGTCTGACGCACGCACGGGGCCCGGCCGTCCACCAGGACGGCCGGGCCCCGTCGCGTCCGGTCCCGCCGGCCGGAGCGGCGGACCGTCCGGAGCCGCCACCCCGTCCGCTCGCACGCTTGCGCGGGCGGTCAACCCCGTGGGAGTGGATTCGTCTTGTCGGACGACGATGCCGGCTCTGGACGGTCCGGTGCCCGAAATCGTTGTTTCGCCCCGGTCACGGCCCTGTCGCGGCGATGGCGGGGGCGCTGTGGTGCGTACCTCCTTATGTCCGTCGAACGGTGGCCACGGGTGGCGGTGCGGCAGAATGGCCTTCCCGGCAGGTCACTCAGCCCACTCGGCTGACTCAGCGACGGAACGGCGATATGACGACTGCAGCGGTGGACGACCGCACTTCCAACGGCGTGCAGGAGGGCCAGAAGGGCACGACCGGCAGCGGTCGCCCCTTCGCCCTGCTGCTGGTGATCACGGGTCTGGCCGGGCTGCTGGCCTCGTGGGTCATCACGATCGACAAGTTCAAACTGCTCGAGGACCCGAACTTCACCCCGGGCTGCAGCCTCAACCCCGTGGTCGCGTGCGGCAACATCATGAAGAGCGAGCAGGCGGCGGCTTTCGGGTTCCCCAACCCGATGCTCGGCCTCGTCACTTACGCGATGGTCGTCTGCATCGGCATGGGCCTGCTGGCCGGCGCGCGCTACCGCCGCTGGTTCTGGCTCGGCCTGAACGCGGGCACCCTCTTCGGCGTCGCCTTCTGCACCTGGCTCCAGTACCAGTCGCTGTACAACATCAACTCGCTCTGCCTGTGGTGCTGTCTGGCCTGGGTCGCCACCATCGTGATGTTCTGCTACGTCACCACCCACAACATCAAGCACCGGATCATCCCGGCCCCCAGCGGCCTGCGCAGTGCTCTCGTCGAGTTCCACTGGGTGCCGCCGGTCCTGTGGATCGGTGTCATCGGGATGCTGATCCTGACCCGTTGGTGGGACTTCTGGACCAGCTGAGCCGCCGGCGTCGTCAGTGGGCTGACATAGGCTTCACACGTGGAGCCCGATCTGTTCACCGCAGCCGCGGAAGACCGCCAGCTCAAGGATCCGTCCAGCAGCCCCCTGGCCGTACGGATGCGCCCGCGCACCCTCGACGAGGTCGTCGGCCAGCAGCATCTGCTGAAGCCGGGGGCCCCGTTGCGCCGGCTGGTCGGGGAGGGCAGCGGCGGTCCCACCGGGCCCTCCTCGGTGATCCTGTGGGGCCCGCCCGGCATCGGGAAGACCACTCTGGCGTACGTCGTCAGCCTCGCCACCCAGAAGCGCTTCGTCGAGCTCTCCGCCATCACCGCGGGCGTCAAGGAAGTGCGGGCCGTCATCGACGGCGCCCGCCGCGCCTCCGGGGGGTACGGCAAGGAGACCGTCCTCTTCCTCGACGAGATCCACCGCTTCAGCAAGGCCCAGCAGGACTCGTTGCTGCCCGCCGTCGAGAACCGCTGGGTCACGCTCATCGCGGCGACGACCGAGAACCCGTACTTCTCGATCATCTCCCCCCTGCTCTCCCGCTCCCTCCTGCTCACGCTGGAATCGCTCACCGACGACGATCTGCGTGCCCTGCTCCACCGGGCCCTCACCGAGGAGCGCGGTCTCGGCGGCGCGGTCACGCTCGCCGGGGACGCCGAGGCGCACCTGCTGCGGATCGCGGGCGGCGACGCCCGGCGCGCCCTGACCGCGCTCGAAGCGGCGGCGGGCGCGGCGATCTCCAAGGGCGAGGAGGAGATCACTCTCGAAACGGTCGAGGAGACGGTCGACCGGGCGGCGGTGAAGTACGACCGCGACGGCGACCAGCACTACGACGTGGCGAGCGCCCTCATCAAGTCCATCCGGGGCTCCGACGTGGACGCCGCGCTGCACTACCTGGCCCGCATGATCGAGGCGGGGGAGGACCCCCGGTTCATCGCGCGGCGGCTGATGATCTCGGCCAGCGAGGACATCGGCCTCGCCGATCCGACCGCCCTGCCGACGGCCGTCGCCGCCGCCCAGGCCGTGGCCATGATCGGCTTCCCGGAAGCCGCCCTCACCCTCGGCCACGCCACGATCGCGCTGGCCCTCGCGCCCAAGTCCAACGCCGCGACGAACGCGATCTCCGCCGCCCAGGCCGATGTACGGAAGGGTCTGGCCGGCCCGGTCCCCGCGCATCTGCGCGACGGCCACTACAAGGGCGCGGCCAAGCTCGGCCACGCGCAGGGCTATGTGTATCCGCACGACGTGCCGGGCGCGATCGCCGCCCAGCAGTACGCCCCGGACGCCGTGCACGGCCGCCATTACTACGAACCCACGCGCTACGGAGCGGAAGCCCGCTACGCCGACGTCGTCGAGAAGGTGCGCGGCCGGCTGCGCGGCGACGGCCCGCCCGAAACCCGTCCCTGACCGCCGGTCGGCCGCTTCACTGCGACTTCACTGCGACGCGGCCGCCTCGAAGAGCTGGTGCATGGCGCGGCGCAGCCCGGCGATGTCGCGCACCGGTTCACGGAAGTCGAACCGCGCGTCGAAGACGCGCCCTGCGGCGCCGCCGCTGAAACGCACCCGCAGCCCGAACCGGTCCATCGCCACGGGTACCGCCCTGGTCCCGGCGGCGCGGTCGCCCGCGAGACCGCACAGCTGCCGCACCTGGTCGCCGTGGGCCGCGTGCAGATGCTGGAGCAGCTCCGCCTCGTGCTCGACGAGCGGATCCGCGGCCGCCGCCACGAACGCCTCGGCCTCGACCATCCCCGTCCCCCACAGATCGTCCACGCGCGCCTCGCCGACCTCGAGCCGCAGCAGCATCCGCCCCGGCCCGGCCACCCCGCGAACGCAGGTGAGCCAGCCGGAGACCCAGGCGCGGCCGCGGATCCGGTTGGGCACCGAGACCGGTGCGACATCGGTGATCTCCAGCACCACGGCCAGCTCGTCGTCCTGTGCGTGCGTGGCGGCCCGTACGACCGGTGAATCCGCGGGGAAGACCAGCAGCACTTCACCGTCGGGCCCCACGCTCCGCTCCTGCGGCACCAGCTGTTCGGGGTGGGCCACCACAGGACCGGGGAGAAGCACTACCGCGGAGCAGGTACTCTGTACGAGAGTTCGTGTGCGCTCGGCTGCTGACGGCATCCGCGCGATTTCAAGTCCGCTGGGACGCGGCTGACCACGATCTGATCGGACCTCCGTCGCGTCGACACTTCTGATGTCGGCCTTCTTTGTGTTGTCCGTGACGTGACTGGTGTTCCCCGGACGAGACATGCGATCTCCTTGAGTAAGGTGAGCCTAACCTAACCTACAACGGAGGTCTGGAGAACGTGCCTAACCAGTCGCGTCCCAAGGTCAAGAAGTCCCGTGCGCTCGGCATCGCGCTGACGCCGAAGGCTGTCAAGTACTTCGAGGCCCGCCCCTACCCGCCGGGCGAGCACGGCCGTGGACGCAAGCAGAACTCGGACTACAAGGTCCGTCTGCTCGAGAAGCAGCGTCTGCGCGCCCAGTACGACATCAGCGAGAAGCAGATGGCCCGCGCCTACGACCGCGCCAAGAAGGCCGAAGGCAAGACCGGCGAGGCCCTGGTCATCGAGCTCGAGCGCCGCCTCGACGCCCTCATTCTTCGTTCGGGCATCGCCCGCACGATCTACCAGGCCCGTCAGATGGTCGTCCACGGCCACATCGAGGTCAACGGTGGCAAGGTCGACAAGCCGTCGTTCCGCGTCCGTCCCGACGACGTCGTGATGGTCCGCGAGCGCAGCCGCGAGAAGCACCCCTTCCAGGTTGCCCGCGAGGGTGGCTACGACACCGACGGTGAGACGCCGCGCTACCTCCAGGTGAACCTGAAGGCCCTGGCCTTCCGCCTGGACCGCGACCCGAACCGCAAGGAAATCCCGGTCATCTGCGACGAGCAGCTCGTCGTCGAGTACTACGCCCGCTGATCCAGCGGCCGTAGTCGGGCAAGTGCCTCAGCCCGTCGTCTCCTCGTTCCGTACGGAACGGGAGGCGGCGGGCTCGCGCGTGTGCGGGGCGCTGCTCCCGGGCGCGGACGCCCCGCGCGGCCGGGGCGGGGCGTCCGGCGCCGGACGGGCCGGCCCTTCGAGCGCCCTGGCCACCACCGCGTCCAGGCCGAGCGAGGCGCCCTGGCACCGGAACTTCTCGTACGGGCCGTCGCCCAGGCGCCCGCGCGCCTTCTCCTCGCACAGCGCGTGCGGCGTGTTGTAGTACGCCGAACCGAACAGCGGCAGCCCCACCGACGGCCAGATCCGCCCGGCCGCCCCCTGGAGCACCGCCGCCTCCGCCGGGTCGCCCTCGTCCAGGGTGACCAGCGCCAGCAGCTCCAGAGCGAGCACCACGCCCAGCAGATCGTTGAACGCGTGGTCGATGGCCAGGCACTCCGCCAGCAGCTCCCGGGCCCGGTCCGGCCGGCCGTGCGTATGCGCCGCATAGGCCAGGACGTACAGCGCGTACGCGAGGGTCCAACGCTCCCCGTGGTCCTCGCAGACCGCGGTGACCTCCTCGCAGATCGCGACGGCCTGGGCCAGGTCGCCGCGGAAGGCCACCGCCATCGCCAGCTCGACCTGGGCCATCAGCACGTTGCTGTTGAGCTCGCCGATCTCTTCGTACCGCGAGAGCGCGTCGCGCAGCAGCTCCTCCGCCCGCCGCATGTCGTCGGAGACCAGGGCGAGACAGCCCGACCGGTGCACGGCGTACGCCGCCGCGACGGGGTTCGCGCTGAGTTCGGCGCCCTCGCGGCACTCCTGCAGGGCGGCGAGCGCCCCGATCGCGTCGCCCTGCAGCACGGCCACGTAACCGAGCACCCACAGCGCCTTCAGCCGGTGCGGCTCGTGCCTGCTCTCCGCCTCCAGGGCGTGGTCCAGCCAGTGCCGCCCCTCCGACAGTCGTCCGCAGCCGACCCAGTAGAACCAGAGGGTGCCCGCCAGGTACTGCCCCAGGTGCACGTCCTGCGGGTGTTCCAGCGAGTACTCCATCGCCCTGCGCAGGTTGGGCAGTTCACTGTCGACGCGCGCCGCCACCTCGGCCTGCCGGGGGCTGAACCAGTCCAGCTCGCACCAGGTCGCGAGCCCCAGGTACCAGTCGCGGTGCCTGCGGCACACGCGCTCCGCGTCGCCCATGGCCGCCAGCCAGTCGGCGCCGTACTCCCTGACGGTGTCCAGCATCCGGTAGCGGACCCCCGACGCGGTGTCCTCGCGGACCACGACGGACTGCGTGATCAGATCAGTGAGCACATCGAGGATGCTGCGCACGCTGGGGCCGCTGTCTCCCGGGAGTTCCGGACCGCCGCAGACGTACTCGGCCGCCTCCAGGTCGAACTGCCCCGCGAACACCGAAAGCCGTGCCCACAGCAGCCGCTGTTCCGGCGTGCAGAGCTCATGGCTCCAGCCGATCGCGGTACGGAGGGTCTGGTGGCGGGGGAGGGCGCCCCGGGTGGACCCGGTCAGCAGCCGGAAACGGTCGTCGAGCCGGTCGAGCAGCTGCTCGACGGAGAGCGCCTTCAGCCGCCCGGCCGCCAGTTCCAGAGCGAGCGGAAGCCCGTCCAGGCGACGGCACAGCTCGTGCACGGCGTCGCGGTTGGCGTCCGTCAGCCGGAAGCCGGGCCGCCCCGCGGCGGCCCGGTCGGTGAAGAGCCGGACCGCGTCCGGGCCGGGCATCGGCGGGAGGGAGAAGGTCTGTTCGCCCTCGACGCACAGCGGCAGCCGTCCGGCGGCCAGCACGGTCAGTCCGGGCGCGCGCCGGAGCAACTCCCTGACCAGCCCGGCGGTGGCGTCGACGAGATGCTCGAAGCCGTCGAGCACGAGCAGCAGCCGGCGTTCCGCGAGGTGCTCCACCAGCACACGGCGCGGCGGCTTGCTGGTGTGGTCGGTGAGCCCCAGTGCCTCGACGACCGCGTGCTCCAGCAGACCGGGATCGGCGAGAGCGGACAGCTCGGCGAGCCACGCCCCGTCGCAGTACCGTTCCTGCACATCGTTCGCGGCACGCAGCGTGAACCGGGTCTTGCCGACGCCCCCGACCCCGGTCACGGTGACCAGCCGGGCGTTCTCCAGCAGGCGGCCGAGTTCTGCCAGCTCCTCGCGCCGTCCGACGAACGGATTCAGCTCCGCCGGGAGGCTGCCGTGCGCGGGGGGTGGGGAGACGGGGCGGGGAGTGCGTCGCATAGGACACGGAGCGTACCGATCTGTAAGCACTCCGTACAATCACCCCGCGTACTCCCGTCCCCGCGCGCCCGTAATGCGGTACGGACCCGGAGCCCTGGCGCGATAGGCTCGCAGAACGACTTTTCTCGACGGCAGGGAGCGGTGCAAAGTGTCCGGTGGAGAGGTGGCCGGCATCCTGGTGGCCGTCTTCTGGGCGATCCTGGTCTCCTTCCTCGCCGTGGTGCTGGTGAGGCTGGCCCAGACGCTCAGGGCGACGACCAAGCTGGTGGCGGACGTGACCGAGCAGGCGGTCCCGCTGCTGGCGGACGCCTCCGCGACCGTCCGGTCCGCGCAGACCCAGCTGGAGCGGGTCGACGCCATCGCGACCGACGTCCAGGAAGTCACCTCCAACGCGTCCGCGCTCTCGACGACCGTCGCGTCCACCTTCGGCGGCCCGCTCGTCAAGGTCGCCGCCTTCGGGTACGGCGTACGCCGGGCGCTCGGCCGCGGCAAGGACGCTCCGGCGGCGGAGCAGCCGTCGCGTCGCACTGTGATCGTCGGCCGGACCGTGCCGTCCGCCCGGCGCAGGAAGCGGAAGGGCTGAAGCCGCAATGTTCCGCCGTACGTTCTGGTTCACCGCAGGCGCCGCAGCCGGTGTGTGGGCCACCACCAAGGTCAACCGCAAGCTCAAGCAGCTGACGCCCGAGAGCCTCGCCGCGCAGGCCGCCGACAAGGCGGTCGAAGCAGGTCACCGGCTCAAGGACTTCGCGCTCGACGTCAAGGCGGGAATGGCGCAGCGCGAGGCCGAACTCGGCGAAGCCCTCGGTCTCGACCCGCAGGACGACCCCGCAGCTCTCGAACACCGGCGTTTCGCCGCTCTCGACCACACCAAGCACTCGTACAACCGGAATGAGGACCACTGATGGAGTCGGCTGAAATCCGCCGCCGCTGGCTGCGCTTCTTCGAGGAGCGCGGACACAACGTCGTGCCTTCGGCGTCGCTCATCGCGGACGATCCGACCCTGCTGCTGGTCCCCGCGGGCATGGTGCCCTTCAAGCCGTACTTCCTCGGCGAGGTCAAGCCGCCCGCCCCGCGCGTCACCAGCGTGCAGAAGTGCGTGCGTACGCCGGACATCGAAGAGGTCGGCAAGACCACCCGCCACGGCACGTTCTTCCAGATGTGCGGCAACTTCTCGTTCGGCGACTACTTCAAGGAAGGCGCCATCTCGTACGCCTGGGAGCTGCTCACCAGCTCCGTGGCGGACGGCGGCTTCGGCCTCGACCCCGAGCGTCTGTGGATCACGGTCTACCTCGACGACGACGAGGCCGAGCAGATCTGGCGCGACAAGATCGGCGTACCGGCCGAGCGCATCCAGCGCCTGGGCAAGAAGGACAACTTCTGGTCCATGGGCGTGCCCGGACCGTGCGGCCCGTGCTCCGAGATCAACTACGACCGTGGCCCGGCCTTCGGCGCCGAGGGCGGCCCCGCCGTCAACGACGAGCGGTACGTGGAGATCTGGAACCTGGTCTTCATGCAGTACGAGCGGGGCGCCGGCGACGGCAAGGAGGACTTCCCGATCCTCGGCGACCTGCCGTCGAAGAACATCGACACCGGCCTCGGTCTCGAACGCCTGGCGATGATCCTCCAGGACGTGCAGAATCTGTACGAGATCGACACCTCGATGGTCGTCATCGACAAGGCCACCGAGCTGACCGGTGTCCGGTACGGCGCCGACCACGCCTCGGACGTCTCGCTGCGCGTCGTCACCGACCACATGCGTACGTCGGTGATGCTCATCGGCGACGGCGTCACCCCCGGAAACGAGGGCCGCGGCTACGTCCTGCGCCGCATCATGCGCCGCGCCATCCGCAACATGCGCCTCCTGGGCGCCACCGGCCCCGTCGTCGCCGAACTCGTCGACACCGTGATCGATTCGATGGGCCGGCAGTACCCGGAGCTCCTGACCGAGCGGGGGCGCATCGAGACCGTCGCCCTCGCCGAGGAAGCCGCCTTCACGAAGGCCCTCAAGGGCGGCACGAACATCCTCGACACGGCCGTTTCGGAGACCAAGGCCGCCGGTGGCAAGGTCCTGCCCGGCGACAAGGCGTTCCTGCTCCACGACACCTGGGGCTTCCCGATCGACCTCACCCTGGAGATGGCCGCCGAACAGGGTCTCTCCGTGGACGAGGACGGCTTCCGCCGCCTCATGAAGGAGCAGCGGGACCGGGCCAAGGCCGACGCCAGGGCCAAGAAGACCGGCCACGCCGACGTCTCCGCCTACCGCGAGGTCGCCGACAACTCCGGCACGACCGAGTTCACCGGCTACACCCACACCGAGGGCGAGTCGACCGTCGTCGGCCTGCTCGTCGACGGCCTGCCCTCCCCGGCCGCCACCGAGGGCGACGAGGTCGAGGTCATCCTCGACCGCACGCCCTTCTACGCCGAGGGCGGCGGCCAGCAGGCCGACACCGGCCGCATCAAGCTGGACACGGGCGCCGTCATCCAGGTGCGCGACGTACAGCAGCCGGTCCCGGGCGTCTCCGTCCACAAGGGCTCGGTCCAGGTCGGCGAGGTGACCGTGGGTGCCTCCGCCTACGCCGCCATCGACCTGAAGCGCCGTCGGGCCATCGCCCGCGCCCACAGCGCCACGCACCTCACGCACCAGGCGCTGCGCGACGCGCTCGGCCCGACCGCCGCCCAGGCCGGTTCGGAGAACGCGCCGGGCCGCTTCCGCTTCGACTTCGGCTCGCCGAACGCCGTACCCGGCACGGTCCTCACCGACGTCGAGCACAAGATCAACGAAGTGCTCGCCCGGGAACTCGACGTCCAGGCCGAGGTCATGTCCATCGACGAGGCCAAGAAGCAGGGCGCCATCGCGGAGTTCGGCGAGAAGTACGGCGAGCGGGTGCGCGTCGTGACCATCGGCGACTTCTCCAAGGAGCTGTGCGGCGGTACGCACGTCCACAACACCGCCCAGCTGGGTCTGGTGAAGCTGCTCGGCGAGTCGTCGATCGGCTCGGGCGTGCGGCGCATCGAGGCCCTGGTCGGCGTGGACGCGTACAACTTCCTCGCCCGTGAGCACACGGTCGTCGCCCAGCTCCAGGAGCTGGTCAAGGGCCGTCCGGAGGAGCTGCCGGAGAAGATCTCCGGGATGCTCGCCAAGCTCAAGGACGCCGAGAAGGAGATCGAGAAGTTCCGCGCGGAGAAGGTCCTCCAGGCCGCCGCCGGTCTCGCCTCCGGTGCCAAGGACGTACGCGGCGCAGCCGTTGTCACCGGCCAGGTGCCGGACGGCACCTCGGCCGACGACCTGCGCAGGCTGGTCCTGGACGTACGCGGCCGGATGCCGGCCGACCGCCCGACGGTCGTGGCCCTCTTCACCACGGCCAACGGCCGCCCGCTGACCGTCATCGCCACCAACGAGGCCGCCCGCGAGCGCGGTCTCAAGGCCGGCGAGCTGGTCCGTACGGCCGCCAAGACCCTCGGTGGCGGCGGTGGCGGCAAGCCGGACGTCGCCCAGGGCGGCGGCCAGAACCCGGAGGCCATCGGCGACGCCGTGGCCGCCGTCGAGCGTGCCGTCGGCGAGAGCGCCTGATGCGACGCGGCCGTCGCCTCGCGATCGACGTCGGGGACGCCCGGATCGGGGTCGCCTCGTGCGACCCCGACGGGGTCCTCGCCACGCCGGTGGAGACCGTGCCGGGACGTGACGTCCCGGCCGCCCACCGGCGGCTGAAGCAGCTCGTCGAGGAGTACGAACCGATCGAGGTCGTGGCCGGTCTCCCTCGCTCCCTCAGTGGGGGCGAGGGCCCGGCGGCGGTCAAGGTCCGCGCCTTCGTCCAGGAGCTCGCCCGCTCCGTCGCACCCGTTCCGGTACGACTGGTGGACGAGAGGATGACCACAGTGACGGCCAGTCAGGGCCTGCGCGCTTCGGGCGTGAAGTCCAAGAAGGGCAGGTCAGTCATCGACCAGGCGGCGGCAATTGTCATTCTTCAGAACGCGCTTGAGGCCGAACGGGTCTCAGGCAACCCCCCGGGCGAGGGCGTCGAAGTGGTTGTCTGATCGCGATACGGTAACGTTCCGCGCGATGCGGCGGTGTTCGAACAGCTGCCGCACAAAGAAGAGGCGGAACGGTTGCCGCGCCCCACGCGCGAAGCAGTCGCCGCCTCGCGGCACACTATGGGGTTTGATGACTGAGTATGGCCGGGGCGCAGGCCACGAACCGTGGCATCCCGAGGACCCGTTGTACGGGGACCAGGGATGGGCAGGACAGCAGGCCGCACATGGTCAGGGTCCGTACGGAGACCAGCCGCAGCCGCAGCACTACCAGCAGCAGCCGCAACAACCGCAGCAGCCGTACTACGACGGCCGGCAGCAGCAGCACCCGCAGCAGCCCGGGTACCCGGAGCAGCAGCACTACGGCCATGGCGGCGGCTGGGACACGGGCGGGCACCAGCGGCAGGACCCGGCGCCGTACGGCATGAACCCGGCCGCCGACCCCTACACCGGCCAGCAGCCCGGCTACGGCGCCGAGAGCCCCGACTACTACGCCGCGCCGGACGCGTACCCCCCGCCGCAGCCCCCGAACCAGCGCGGCCCCGAGCCGGAGCAGGCCCCCGAGTGGACGCCCGGGTCCGAGCCGGAAGCGCCCGAGGAGCACCCCTTCTTCACGGGCGGCGACGCCGGTGACGACGACGAGTCCGACGAGCCGCGCGAGTCCCGCCGCGGCCGGGGCGGTGACCGCCGCGGCGGAAAACCGAAAAAGAAGAAGAGCCGCAACGGCACGGCGTGTCTCATCGTCGCGGTGGTCCTGGTCGGCGGGGTGGGCGGCATCGGTTACTTCGGCTACCAGTTCTGGCAGGACCAGTTCGGCGCGCCCGAGGACTATGCGGGCAAGGGGTCCGATCCCACCCAGGTGGAGATCCCCCAGGGCGCCGGCGGCTACGAGATCGGCAGCCTCCTGGAGAAGGCCGGCGTGGTCAGGAGCCAGGGCGCCTTCGTCGCCGCTCAGAACAGGAATCCGCAGGGCAAGAACATCCAGGCGGGGGTCTACACCCTCAACAAGAAGATGTCCGCGGACAACGCCGTCTCGGAAATGCTCAAACCGAGCAGCCGCAACGCCCTGATCATCCCCGAGGGCAAACGCAACGCCTGGGTCTACGAGCAGATCGACAAGCGCCTGGAAGTGAAGGCCGGGACCACCGAGGCCGTCGCACAGGCGCAGTCCGAGGACCTCGGACTGCCGGACTGGGCGACCGGCCACCCGGACGTCAAGGACCCGCTGGAAGGCTTCCTGTTCCCCGCGAGTTACCCGGTCGCGAAGGGCGCGAAGCCCGAGAACGTACTCAAGAAGATGGTCGCCCGGGCCAACGCGGAGTACGACAAGCAGGACATCGAAGGCGCCGCGGGCAAGCTTGGCCTGAGATCCCCGATGGAACTGATCACGGTGGCGAGCCTCGTCCAGGTCGAAGGAAAGTACAAGCACGACTTCGACAAGGTGGCGAGGGTCGTCTTCAACCGTCTCAAGCCGAACAACACCGAGACAGTCGGCCGGCTCGAGTTCGACTCCACGATCAACTACATCAAGGCCGACAGTAAGCTCGACATCGGGCCCGTCGACGATCTGAGGAAGATCGACGACCCGTACAACACCTACGACATCAAGGGTCTGCCGCCCGGCCCGATCAGCAACCCGGGTGCCGATGCCCTGCACTCCGCGATCAACCCGAAGCCCGGTCCTTGGTACTACTTCGTCTCGGTCACGGCGGACAAGACCCTCTTCGCGGTGACCAACGCCGAGCACGAGCAGAACCGGCGTCAGTACGAGGAAGAGCTGGAGAAGTCCGGACAGTGAGCACACCCCGACGTGCGGCCGTCCTCGGCTCGCCCATCGCCCACTCGCTCTCACCGGTGCTGCACCGCGCCGCGTACGAGGCGCTCGGCCTCGCCCACTGGTCGTACGACCGCTTCGAAGTGGACGAGGCCGCCCTCCCCGGTTTCTTCGCGGAGCTCGACTCGTCCTGGGCCGGACTGTCCCTGACCATGCCGCTCAAGCGGGCCGTCGTCCCGCTGCTCGACGAGGTCAGTGGGACGGCGGCCTCCGTGGAGGCGGTCAACACCGTCGTCCTCACCGAGGACGGCCGCCGCCTCGGCGACAACACCGATGTCCCCGGCATGATCGCCGCCCTGCGCGAACGCGGCATCGAGAAGGTCGGCTCCGCCGCGGTTCTCGGCGCGGGGGCCACCGCCTCGTCCGCGCTCGCCGCCCTCTCCCGCCTGTGCACGGGCCCGGTCACCGCGTACGTCCGCAGCTCCGCCCGCGCCGACGAGATGCGGCAGTGGGGCGAACGGCTCGGAGTCGACGTACGCATCGCCGACTGGGCGGAGGCGGCGCGGGCGTTCGACGCACCGCTCGTCGTCGCCACCACCCCGGCCGGCACCACCGACGCCCTCGCGCAGGCCGTCCCCGACCGCCCCGGCACCCTCTTCGACGTGCTGTACGACCCGTGGCCGACCGCACTCGCCGCCGCCTGGTCGGCGCGCGGCGGCGCGGTCGTCGGCGGGCTCGACCTGCTCGTACACCAGGCCGTGCTCCAGGTGGAGCAGATGACGGGCTGCGCCACCGCGCCGCTCGGCGTGATGCGGACTGCCGGGGAACGGGCGCTCGCCGCCCCTTAGAGTCTGCGGAGAATCACAGGTCACCACAGGGAGCGCTCGATCGTGGGCATGCCGATGGAGCAGGCCCTGGCAGCGCCGGACCTGCTGAAACCGGCGCTGCACTTCCTGCCGGAGTGGCTGCGTATCACCCTCGGCGCGGCCGTTCTGCTCCTGCTGCTCGCGGGCGGCGCCCGCAGACTGTGGCGTGTCGCGGCGGCGCGCAGGCTCAGGTCACAGCGTCCCGCGCACTGAGAAAGCCGTCCGTCTGCTGGACCGGGGGCCGGTCGCGCGCCCTGCCGTGGGAGGATCGGGGGTGGCGGGCCAGGGCCGCGCACCCGGTCGCGCCGTTGCAGTTCCAGGCGCGAGCATGAGGAGCACCGTTGAGCAGGTTGCGCTGGCTGACCGCGGGAGAATCCCACGGCCCCGCACTCGTCGCGACGCTGGAGGGCCTTCCCTCCGGTGTCCCCCTCACCACGGAGATGGTGGCGGACGCGCTGGCCCGGCGGCGGCTCGGCTATGGGCGCGGCGCGCGCATGAAGTTCGAGCAGGACGAGGTCACCTTCCTCGGCGGCGTACGGCACGGACTGACCATGGGCGGCCCCGTCGCGATCATGGTGGGCAACACCGAGTGGCCCAAGTGGGAGAAGGTCATGTCGGCCGACCCGGTCGACCCCGAGGAACTGGCCAAGCTCGCGCGCAACGCGCCGCTGACCCGTCCCCGCCCCGGCCACGCCGACCTCGCCGGCATGCAGAAGTACGCGCTGGACGAGGCCCGGCCGGTGCTGGAGCGGGCCAGTGCTCGCGAGACCGCGGCCCGCGTGGCGCTCGGTACCGTCGCCCGGTCGTACCTGAGGCAGACCACCGGCGTCGAGATCGTGTCGCACGTCGTGGAGCTGGCCGCCGCCAAGGCGCCGTACGGCGTCCTGCCCGTGCCCGCCGACGAGGCGAAGCTCGACGAGGACCCCGTGCGCTGCCTGGACGCGGACGCGTCGAAGGCGATGGTGGCCGAGATCGACCAGGCCCACAAGGACGGCGACACGCTGGGTGGCGTGGTCGAGGTGCTGGCGTACAACGTGCCCGTCGGGCTCGGGTCGTTCGTGCACTGGGACCGTCGCCTCGATGCCCGGCTCGCCGCCGCGCTGATGGGCATTCAGGCCATCAAGGGCGTCGAGGTCGGCGACGGCTTCGATCTCGCGCGCGTGCCCGGTTCCAAGGCGCACGACGAGATCGTGCCGACCGCCGAGGGCGTACGCCGCACCTCCGGGCGCGCCGGCGGTACCGAGGGCGGCATGTCCACCGGTGAGCTGCTCCGCGTACGGGCCGCCATGAAGCCCATCGCCACCGTGCCGCGCGCGCTCGCCACCATCGACACCGCCACCGGCGAGGTCGCGGCCGCGCACCACCAGCGCTCCGACGTGTGCGCCGTGCCCGCCGCCGGGATCGTGGCCGAGGCCATGGTCGCGCTGGTCCTCGCGGACGCCGTCGCGGAGAAGTTCGGCGGCGACAGCGTCGGCGAGACCCGGCGCAACGTGCGGAGCTACCTCGACAACCTGGTCGTCCGGTGAGCGGGGCGGGCGGCCCCCTGGTCGTACTCGTCGGACCCATGGGGGTCGGCAAGTCCACCGTCGGCGAGATCCTCGCCGAGCGGCTGGGCGTGGCCTACCGGGACACGGACGCCGACATCGTCGAGGCCGAGGGCCGGCCGATCGCCGAGATCTTCGTCGACGAGGGCGAGGCGCACTTCCGTGAGCTGGAGCGGCAGGCCGTGCGGGCCGCCCTCGCCGAGCACACGGGCGTCCTCGCGCTCGGCGGCGGCGCGGTCCTCGACGACGGCACGCGTGCGTCCCTGGCCCCGCTGCCCGTCGTCTGCCTCTCCATGAACGTCACCGAGGCGATCAAACGCGTCGGGCTGAACACCGCGCGCCCGCTGCTGGCCGTCAACCCGCGCCAGCAGTGGAAGCAACTGATGGAAGCGCGCCGTCACCTGTACGCCGAGGTGGCCGACGCGATCGTCGAGACCGACGACCGCACCCCCGAAGAGGTCGCCCAGGCGGTCCTCGACGCACTCGAATTGAAGGAAGCATGACGGAGCAGGCAGTCACCCGTATCCAGATCGGCGGCAGCGAGGGCGCGGAGCCCTACGAGGTGCTGGTCGGCCGGCAGCTGCTCGGTGAGCTCCCCGGGCTGATCGGCGACCGGGCGCAGCGCGTCGCCGTCCTGCACCCGGAGGCGCTCGCCGGTACCGGGGAGGCCATCCGCGAGGACCTCGCCGGTCAGGGCTACGAGGCCATCGCGATCCAGCTGCCGAACGCCGAGGAGTCCAAGACCGTCGAGGTCGCGGCGTACTGCTGGAAGGCGCTCGGGCAGACCAACTTCACGCGCACCGACGTGATCGTGGGCGTCGGCGGCGGAGCCACCACCGACGTGGCCGGTTTCGTCGCGGCGACCTGGCTGCGCGGAGTGCGCTGGATCGCCGTACCGACGACCGTGCTCGGCATGGTCGACGCGGCCGTCGGCGGCAAGACGGGCATCAACACCGCCGAGGGCAAGAACCTCGTCGGCGCCTTCCACCCGCCCGCCGGTGTGCTCTGTGACCTGGCCGCGCTGGACTCGCTGCCGGTCAACGACTACATCAGCGGCCTCGCCGAGATCATCAAGGCGGGCTTCATCGCCGACCCGGTGATCCTCGACCTGATCGAGGAGGACCCGGCGGCGGCCCGTACGCCCGAGGGGCCGCGCACCGCCGAGCTGATCGAGCGCGCCATCCGGGTCAAGGCCGACGTCGTGTCGAACGACCTGAAGGAATCCGGTCTGCGCGAGATCCTGAACTACGGCCACACGCTCGCGCACGCCATCGAGAAGAACGAGCGCTACAACTGGCGCCACGGCGCGGCCGTCTCCATCGGCATGGTCTTCGCCGCCGAACTCGGCCGGCTCGCGGGCCGTCTCGACGACGCGACCGCCGACCGGCACCGCACGGTGCTGGAGTCGGTCGGGCTGCCGCTCGCCTACCGCGGCGACCAGTGGCCCAAGCTCCTGGAGGCCATGAAGGTCGACAAGAAGTCGCGCGGCAACCTGCTGCGCTTCATCGTCCTCGACGGCCTCGCCAAGCCGACCGTGCTCGAGGGCCCGGATCCGGCGGTGCTGCTCGCCGCGTACGGCGAGGTGTCCAAGTGACGGACCTCCGACGGGTCTACGTCCTCAACGGGCCCAACCTCGGCCGGCTCGGCTCGCGCGAGCCCGACGTGTACGGCGCGACGTCGTACGCCGGGCTCGTCGAGGAGTGCGGACGGCTCGGCAAGGAGCTCGGCTTCGACGTCGACGTACGCGAGACCAATGACGAGGGCGAGCTGATCCGCTGGCTCCACGAGGCCGCGGACGGGTCGATTCCGGTCGTTATCAACCCGGGTGCCTTCACGCACTACTCGTACGGAATGAGGGACGCGGCGGCCCAGCGCACCGCGCCGCTCATCGAGGTGCACATCTCGAACCCGTACACACGTGAGGAATTCCGGCACACCTCGGTGATCGCCGCCGTCGCCAGCGGCACGATCGCGGGCTTCGGCATCGGCTCCTACCGGCTCGCCCTGCGGGCCCTGGCCGAGGAACCCGGCGACTGACAGGGCACTCTGGACCTGCCCCGGCCGTTCACACCAATGCGGCGGGGGCAGGTACCTTTCGGTAGGCCCGGGCCTGCCGAAACCGCCCTGGCCCAGTACGAGTCGCCTGTACGAGACGGAGTGGCACCGGATGCAGCACGCAGTGGGGGCTCCGCTGCCACCACCCCACAGGCCCGGCGCCGGATGGACGCACGGCGCCCCGCACCCCGCAGGGCCCCCCGCCGGGCCACCGGCTCCCCAGGGGCCTCCGCAGGTCCCAGGGGCCCCGGGAACCGCTCCCGGCACCCCACAGGGCCACGGGCCCGGCCACGCGCCCGCCCACCATGCCCCGGCTCCCGGCTGGAGCGGCCCGGCCCCGCAGCACACGCCGGGGCCGCCGGCCCGGGACGTCACCGGACACATCCAGCTGCCGCCCGGGGGACCGGTCCCCGTCCCCGCGCCGCCGCCCGCCACCGCGCCCACGGACACCGGGAGCACGACGCTGGCGGTGCTGCTCATCGGCCCCGCGGGCGCGGGCAAGACGACCGTCGCCAAGCACTGGGCCAGGCACCGCCGGGTGCCGACCGCGCACATCAGCCTCGACGACGTACGCGAATGGGTCTGCTCGGGATTCGCCGACCCGCAGTCCGGCTGGAACGACCAGTCCGAGGCCCAGTACCGCCTCGCCCGCCGCACCTGCGGCTTCGCCGCCCGCAACTTCCTGGCCAACGGCATCTCGTGCATCGTCGACGACGCCGTCTTCCCGGACCGTCCCGTCGTCGGGCTCGGCGGCTGGAAGCGCCACGTGGGGCCCGGGTTGCTGCCCGTGGTCATCCTCCCCGGCCTGGAGATCGTGCTGGAGCGCAACGCCCAGCGCAGCGGCAACCGGCGCCTGTCGGACGAGGAGGTCGCCCGTATCCACGGCCGGATGGCCGGCTGGTACGGCTCGGGGCTGCCGATCATCGACAACTCGCAGTACGACGTGGAGACCACGGCCCGCGTACTGGACGAGGTGCTGGCCCGCTCCATAGCCAGCCCGCCGGCCTGGTAGGCCCCGGGCGGCGCCGCGCGACAGCCGGACGCCCCCGCACGGCCGCGCCGTGCCGTCGAGCCGTGCCGTCGAGTCGCACCGCCGAGCCGCCGCGCCGAGCCGCCGCGCCGCCCGGTCGGACGCGCTGAAACGGCCGGACGGCCGCTCCGCTCGTACGCTCGAAACATGTCAGAGCTGTATGCGGTCCGCCGCGGACGGCTGCGCGACCGGTGCGCCGCTGCCGGCAGCGGCGCCGCACTGGTCTCCCGCCCCGCCAATGTCCGCTACCTCGCGGGCGGGGCGCCGCCCGGCGCCGTGCTGCTGCTCGGGCCGGACGAGGACGTGCTGATCTGCCCCCGTACGCCGGTCGCCGACCCCGCGGACGGCCGCCCCGACGAGCAGCTGCGGACCACGGTCCTGCCGGAGCCGGACGGCGACGCCGTCGTCGCGGCGGCCGGGATGGCCACGGCGGCCGGCGCGGAGTCCCTCGCCGTCGAGGAGCACCACCTGACCGTCGCCAGGCACCGGGCACTCGGCTCGGTCGCGCCGCGACTGCGCCTGGGCGACCTCGCCGGCGCCGTCGAGCAACTGCGGATCGTCAAGGACGAGGAGGAGATCGCGTGCCTGCGGATCGCGGCCGAGATCACCGACCAGGCCCTGGGCGAGCTGCTCGAATCGATCCTGGTCGGCCGCACGGAACGGCACCTCGCGCTGGAGCTCGAACGCCGTCTGGTCGACCACGGCGCGGACGGGTCCGCCTTTGCCACCTCGGTGGCCACCGGGCCGAACTCGGGCCTGCGCAGGCACCGGCCGTCGGACCGGCGGGTCGAGGAAGGTGATTTTCTCTCCGTCTGCCTCGGCGCCAACTACCGCGGCTACCGCTGCGAGATCGGCCGTACCTTCGTCATCGGTACGACGCCCGCCGACTGGCAGATCGAGCTGTACGACGTCGTATTCGCCGCTCAGCGGGCCGGCCGGGAGGCCCTCGTGCCCGGCGCCGAGTACCGCGAAGTCGACCGTGCGGCACGTCAGGTGCTGGCCGCGGCGGGCCACGGCGAGGGCCTCGCACCGCGGACCGGGCACGGTGTCGGGCTCGAAATGGAGGAGGACCCGCAGCTGGCACCTGGGACCATGGGTAAACTGGACGCTTGTGTGCCGGTCACCGTCGGACCGGGGGTCCACCTCCCGGGCCGGGGCGGTGTCCGGATCGATGACACGCTCGTCGTGCGCCCCGAGGCGGACGGCGGACCCGAGCTACTCACCATCACGACCAAGGAGCTGCTCGCGCTGTAGCCGTCAGCCGCAGCGCGACC
Source organism: Streptomyces sp. NPDC003016 (assembly GCF_053591455.1). Lineage (NCBI taxonomy): Bacteria > Bacillati > Actinomycetota > Actinomycetes > Kitasatosporales > Streptomycetaceae > Streptomyces > Streptomyces sp. NPDC003016. The sequence goes on along the minus strand of NZ_JBSFTV010000018.1, from coordinate 15,949 downwards.
CCCGAGGTCACCGCAGCCCCACCAGCCTTCAGTCCAGGAGATTCCGCAACCGTGGCTTCCACGAACGACCTCAAGAACGGCATGGTGCTCAAGCTCGACGGGGGCCAGCTCTGGTCCGTCGTCGAGTTCCAGCACGTCAAGCCCGGCAAGGGCCCTGCCTTCGTGCGCACCAAGCTCAAGAACGTGCTGTCCGGCAAGGTCGTCGACAAGACCTTCAACGCCGGCGTCAAGGTCGAGACGGCCACCATTGACCGCCGTGACATGCAGTTCTCGTACATGGACGGCGAGTACTTCGTCTTCATGGACATGGACACATACGACCAGCTCATGGTCGACCGCAAGTCCGTCGGCGACGCCGCCAACTTCCTGATCGAGGGCTTCACCGCCTCCGTCGCCCAGCACGAGGGCGAGGTGCTCTACGTCGAGCTCCCGGCCGCGGTCGAGCTCACCATCGAGCACACCGACCCGGGCGTCCAGGGCGACCGCTCCACCGGCGGCACCAAGCCGGCGAAGCTGGAGACCGGCCACGAGATCCAGGTCCCGCTCTTCATCACCACCGGTGAGAAGATCAAGGTCGACACCCGCACGAGCGATTACCTCGGCCGGGTGAACAGCTAACCGTGGCTGCCCGGAACACGGCGCGCAAGCGCGCCTTCCAGATCCTCTTCGAGGCCGACCAGCGCGGCGAGCCCGTGCAGACGGTCCTCGCGGACTGGATGCGGCACGCCAGGACCGACACCCGCCAGCCGCCGGTCAGCGAGTACACGATGCAGCTCGTCGAGGGGTACGCCGTATACGCGGACCGCATCGAGGACCTCATCGCGACGTACGCGGTCGACTGGGAGATCGACAGGATGCCGGTCGTCGACCGGAACATCCTGCGGCTCGGCACGTACGAGCTGGTGTGGATGGACGAGACGCCCGACGCGGTGGTGATCGACGAGGCGGTGCAACTCGCCAAGGAGTTCTCCACGGAGGAGTCCCCGTCCTTCGTGAACGGCCTCCTCGGCCGTTTCAAGGACCTCAAGCCGAATCTGCGTCGCGGATAGGCTCGGTCTCTCCCGGGCCGGGATTTATTCAACGGCCGAAAGGGCCCGCAGCACGCTTCTGGGCGTACTGCGGGCCCTTTCGTCGCGGTCGCCGCTCGACATGCGAGAAAAACGCCGGGAACGGCGGAAACCTGAAAGCTTCCGCCGTTCCCGGCGTTACGTTTCTGCTGGCGCTGCCCGGCCTCAGGCGTCCTCGTGGGCGACCGCACGGCGCGCGTCCGCGTCGAGCACGCCCCAGCTGATCAGCTGCTCGGTCAGGACAGAAGGCGACTGGTCGTAGATGACGGCCAGGGTGCGCAGGTCGTCCTGGCGGATCGACAGGACCTTGCCGTTGTAGTCGCCGCGCTGCGACTGGATCGTCGCGGCGTAGCGCTGGAGCGGGCCGGCCTTCTCGGCCGGGACGTGGGCGAGGCGCTCCAGGTCCAGGCGGAGCTTCGGCGGCGGCTCGGCGGCGCCGCCGGGCGTCGTACCGGGCAGGAGCTCCTGCACCGGGACGCCGTAGAAGTCCGCCAGCTCGGCGAGGCGCTGCACGGTCACGGCACGGTCGCCGCGCTCGTACGATCCGACCACGACGGCCTTCCAGCGGCCCTGGGACTTCTCCTCGACACCGTGGAGAGAAAGGCCCTGCTGGGTGCGGATGGCACGGAGCTTGGCCCCGAGCTGTTTTGCGTATTCGCTGGACATATGGCTCCCCGGACGCTGTGACGACGTGCGGCTCCGCCGCGCGGCTGGTCTCACTTGGTAACTCACTGTGAGGTTACGCAGCGTTACTTGGGTGCGTCAAGCCGAATGGGTCCAGACCGCCTACGCGGGGGGTCCGGCAAGGCCGGTCGAATACTGCTGGTACCGTGGGTGGCGCAATTCCGACGTCCTTTAAGGTCCGTCCCGTGAGGCGGAGAAGGAGGTCCGTTTCCAATGGACACGGTGAATTCCGATGCTCCGCGCCCTGTACTCGAGGGCCCTGACATCGAGCGGGTACTGACCCGCATCGCCCACGAGATCGTCGAGCGCGCCAAGGGCGCCGACGACGTGGTGCTCCTCGGCATTCCCACCCGCGGCGTCTTCCTGGCCCGCAGGCTGGCCGCCAGGCTCGAACAGATCACCGGCCGCACGATCCCGGTCGGCTCCCTCGACATCACCATGTACCGCGACGACCTGCGCATGCGCCCCGCGCGTGCCCTCGCGCGTACGGAGATCCCCGGTGACGGCATCGAGGGCCGGCTCGTCGTCCTCGTCGACGACGTGCTGTTCTCCGGCCGTACGATCCGGGCCGCGCTGGACGCCCTGGGCGACATCGGCCGCCCCCGCGCCGTACAGCTCGCGGTCCTCGTCGACCGCGGCCACCGCGAACTGCCGATCCGCGCCGACTACGTCGGCAAGAACCTCCCCACGTCGTTGCGGGAGGCGGTCAAGGTCCAGCTCTCCGAGGAGGACGGCCGCGACGCCGTGCTGCTCGGTCTCCGCCAGACCGCTCCGGCCGGCGAGCAGTAGCGCCCACCCGTACGGACCCGCGCGCCGGGTCCGCGCGCCGGCCTGCCCTCCTGCCCGCCTCCACACACGCGCCCCTCACGAACCACGGAGCACCAGATGAAGCGTCACCTCATCTCGGCCGCCGACCTCACCCGCGACGACGCCGTACTGATCCTCGACACCGCCGAGGAGATGGCCCGCGTCGCGGACCGGCCGATCAAGAAGCTGCCGACCCTGCGCGGACGTACGGTCGTCAACCTCTTCTTCGAGGACTCGACCCGCACCCGCATCTCCTTCGAGGCCGCCGCCAAGCGCCTCTCCGCCGACGTCATCAACTTCTCCGCGAAGGGCTCGTCCGTCTCCAAGGGCGAGTCGCTCAAAGACACCGCGCTCACCCTGGAGGCGATGGGCGCCGACGCCGTCGTCATCCGGCACGGCGCCTCCGGCGCCCCTTACCGCCTCGCGACCTCCGGCTGGATCGACGGCGCGGTCGTCAACGCGGGCGACGGTACGCACGAGCACCCCACCCAGGCGCTGCTCGACGCCTTCACGATGCGCCGCAGGCTCGTCGGGGCCGACGCCGGCATCGGGCGTGACCTCGACGGCCGCCGGATCACGATCGTCGGCGACGTACTGCACAGCCGGGTCGCCCGCTCCAACGTCCACCTGCTGCACACCCTCGGCGCCGAGGTGACGCTCGTCGCGCCGCCCACGCTGGTCCCGATCGGCGTCGAGCAGTGGCCCTGCGAGGTCTCGTACGACCTCGACAAGGTGCTGCCGAAGTCCGACGCGGTGATGATGCTGCGTGTGCAGCGCGAACGGATGAACGCCGCCTTCTTCCCGACCGAGCGCGAGTACTCGCGCCGCTACGGCCTGGACGGCGACCGGATGGCCCGGATGCCCGAGCACGCCATCGTCATGCACCCCGGCCCGATGAACCGGGGCATGGAGATCACCGCGCAGGTCGCGGACTCCGCCCGCTGCACGGCCGTCGAGCAGGTCGCCAACGGCGTCTCGACCCGGATGGCCGTCCTGTACCTGCTTCTGGGCGGCAACGAGTCCGCCATCAGCCCCACCCCCGCGCGCACCGAGGAGAGCAAGTAACCATGAGTGAGACGACGAAGATTCTGCTCCGCGGTGCGAGGGTGCTGGGCGGCGAGCCGCAGGACGTCCTGATCGACGGCGAGACCATCGAGGCGGTCGGCACCGGCCTGAGCGCCGAGGGCGCGACCGTCGTGGAGGCCGAGGGCAAGGTCCTGCTGCCCGGCCTCGTCGACCTGCACACCCACCTGCGCGAGCCCGGCCGCGAGGACTCCGAGACCGTCCTGACCGGTACGAAGGCCGCCGCGGTCGGCGGCTTCACCGCCGTCCACGCCATGGCGAACACCTTCCCGGTCGCCGACACCGCCGGCGTCGTCGAGCAGGTCTGGCGCCTCGGCAAGGAGTCCGGCTACTGCGACGTGCAGCCCGTCGGCGCCGTCACCGTCGGCCTGGAGGGCAAGCAGCTCGCCGAGCTCGGCGCCATGCACGACTCCGCCGCGGGCGTGAAGGTCTTCTCCGACGACGGCAAGTGCGTCGACGACGCCGTGATCATGCGCCGCGCGCTGGAGTACGTGAAGGCGTTCGACGGCGTCGTCGCCCAGCACGCCCAGGAGCCCCGCCTCACCGAGGGCGCCCAGATGAACGAGGGCATCGTCTCCTCCGAGCTGGGACTCGGCGGCTGGCCGGCCGTCGCCGAGGAGTCGATCATCGCCCGCGACGTCCTCCTCGCCGCCCACGTCGGCTCGCGCGTGCACATCTGCCACCTGTCCACGGCCGGCTCGGTGGAGATCGTCCGCTGGGCCAAGTCCAAGGGCTGGAACGTCACCGCCGAGGTCACCCCGCACCACCTGCTGCTCACGGACGAGCTGGTCCGTACGTACAACCCCGTCTACAAGGTGAACCCGCCGCTGCGCACCGAGGCCGACGTCACCGCCCTGCGCGAGGCGCTCGCCGACGGCACCATCGACTGCGTCGCCACCGACCACGCCCCGCACCCGCACGAGGACAAGGACTGCGAGTGGGCCGCGGCGGCCATGGGCATGGTCGGTCTGGAGACCGCCCTGTCCGTCGTCCAGCAGACGATGGTCGACACCGGCCTGCTGGACTGGGCGGGCGTCGCCGACCGCATGTCCTTCCGCCCGGCGGCCATCGGCCGGCTGGAGGGCCACGGCCGTCCCGTCTCGGCAGGCGAGCCCGCCAACCTCACGCTGGTCGATCCGGCTTACCGTGGAGCAGTGGACCCCTCGGGCTTCGCCTCCCGCAGCCGCAACACCCCCTACGAGGGCCGTGAGCTGCCGGGACGCGTCACCCACACCTGGCTGCGGGGCCGCGCAACGGTCGTCGACGGGAATCTGGCGTGACACCTTTCATCCATCTGGCCGCCGAGGCCGCCGCCGCGGAGCGGAAGTCCGCCGAAGTGACCGACGTGGCCGCCCGCGTCGGCTGGGTCGTCGGGCTGCTGCTCTTCGTCGTGCTCATGTACTGGCTGATGCGCCAGGGCTGGAAGTGGCGCGCCGTCCTCCAGTCGGATCTGCCCGAGCTGCCCGCCGCGCCCCGGGCCCTCGGCGAGGCGAAGCTGAGCATGAGCGGCCGCTACCACGGCTCGACGACCGCCGGGCAGTGGCTCGACCGGATCGTGGCCCACGGTCTCGGTACGCGCAGCAGGGCCGAGCTGACGCTCACCGACGCGGGCCTGGAGGTCGTACGCCCCGGGGCGGCCGACTTCTTCGTCCCCGCGGCGGCGCTGCGCGAGGCCAGGCTCGACAAGGGCATCGCCGGCAAGGTCCTCGCCGAGGGCGGCCTGCTGGTCGTCACCTGGCAACACGGCGAGAAGCAGATCGACTCCGGCTTCCGCTCCGACCGCGCGGCCGAACACACGGCCTGGGTCGAGGCCATCAACTCCATGACACGCATTTCGACGGAAGGCACCGCACGATGACCCTCTCCACCCGGGGAGCCGCCAAGGCTCCCGCCGTACTCGTCCTGGAGGACGGCCGCACGTTCCGCGGCCGCGCCTACGGGGCCGTGGGGGAGACCTTCGGCGAGGCGGTGTTCAACACCGGCATGACCGGCTACCAGGAGACCCTCACCGACCCCTCGTACCACCGTCAGGTCGTCGTGATGACGGCTCCGCACGTCGGCAACACCGGCGTGAACGACGAGGACGACGAGTCGAAGAAGATCTGGGTCGCCGGGTACGTCGTGCGCGACCCCGCCCGCGTCCCCTCCAACTGGCGCTCCAGCCGCTCCCTCGACGAGCAGCTCGTCGACCAGGGCATCGTGGGCATCAGCTCCATCGACACCCGCGCGCTCACCCGCCACCTGCGCGAGCGCGGCGCGATGCGCGTCGGCATCTTCTCCGGCGACGCCCTCGCCGACGAGGAGACGCTGCTCGCCCGCGTGAAGGAAGCACCCCAGATGGTGGGCGCCGCGCTCGCCGCCGAGGTCGCCACCGAAGAGCCGTACGTCGTCCCCGCGATCGGTGAGAAGAAGTTCACCGTCGCCGCGATCGACCTCGGCATCAAGGGCATGACCCCGCACCGCATGGCCGAGCGCGGCATCGAGGTGCACGTCCTGCCGGCCACCGCCACGGCCGAGGACGTGTACGCCGTCGCCCCCGACGGGGTGTTCCTCTCCAACGGCCCCGGTGACCCGTCCACGGTCGACCTCACCGTCATCAAGGACGTCCTCGCGCGCAGGACGCCGCTCTTCGGCATCTGCTTCGGCAACCAGATCCTGGGCCGCGCGCTCGGCTTCGGCACGTACAAGCTGAAGTACGGCCACCGCGGCATCAACCAGCCCGTGCAGGACCGCACGACCGGCAAGGTCGAGGTCACCGCGCACAACCACGGCTTCGCCGTCGACGCCCCGCTCGACAAGGTCTCCGAGACCCCGTACGGGCGCGCCGAGGTGTCCCACGTCTGCCTGAACGACGACGTGGTCGAGGGCCTCCAGCTGCTCGACCAGCCGGCCTTCAGCGTCCAGTACCACCCCGAGGCGGCCGCGGGCCCGCACGACGCCGCGTACCTGTTCGACCGCTTCGTACAGCTCATGGAGGGCCAGCGTGCCTAAGCGCACCGATATCCAGTCCGTCCTGGTCATCGGCTCCGGTCCGATCGTCATCGGCCAGGCCGCGGAGTTCGACTACTCCGGCACGCAGGCCTGCCGCGTCCTCAAGGCCGAGGGCCTGCGCGTCATCCTGGTCAACTCCAACCCGGCGACGATCATGACCGACCCGGAGATCGCCGACGCCACGTACGTCGAGCCGATCACCCCGGAGTTCGTCGAGAAGATCATCGCCAAGGAGCGCCCCGACGCGCTGCTGCCGACCCTGGGCGGCCAGACCGCGCTCAACACCGCGATCTCCATGCACGAGCAGGGTGTGCTGGAGAAGTACGGCGTCGAACTGATCGGCGCCAACGTCGAGGCCATCCACAAGGGCGAGGACCGCGACCTGTTCAAGGGCGTCGTCGAGGCCGTCAAGGCCAAGATCGGTTACGGCGAGTCCGCCCGCTCGGTCATCTGCCACTCCATGGACGACGTCCTCGCGGGCGTCGACACGCTCGGCGGCTACCCCGTCGTCGTACGCCCCTCCTTCACCATGGGCGGCGCCGGCTCCGGCTTCGCGCACAACGAGGACGAGTTGCGCCGCATCGCCGGGCAGGGCCTCACCCTCTCGCCGACCACCGAGGTGCTCCTGGAGGAGTCCATCCTCGGCTGGAAGGAGTACGAGCTGGAGCTGATGCGCGACAAGAACGACAACGTCGTGGTCGTCTGCTCCATCGAGAACTTCGACCCGATGGGTGTGCACACCGGTGACTCGATCACCGTGGCCCCCGCGATGACGCTGACCGACCGCGAGTACCAGCGGCTGCGCGACGTCGGCATCGCGATCATCCGCGAGGTCGGCGTCGACACCGGCGGCTGCAACATCCAGTTCGCCGTCAACCCCGACGACGGCCGCATCATCGTCATCGAGATGAACCCGCGCGTCTCGCGCTCCTCGGCGCTCGCCTCCAAGGCGACCGGCTTCCCGATCGCCAAGATCGCCGCCCGTCTCGCCGTCGGCTACACGCTGGACGAGATCCCGAACGACATCACCGAGAAGACCCCGGCGTCCTTCGAGCCCACGCTCGACTACGTCGTCGTCAAGGTGCCCCGCTTCGCCTTCGAGAAGTTCCCGCTCGCCGACGCCACCCTCACCACCACCATGAAGTCGGTGGGCGAGGCCATGGCCATCGGCCGCAACTTCACCGAGGCGCTCCAGAAGGCCCTGCGCTCGCTGGAGAAGAAGGGCAGCCAGTTCGCCTTCACCGGCGACCCGGGCGACAAGGCCGGCCTCCTGGAGATCGCCAAGGTCCCCACCGACGGCCGCATCAACACCGTCATGCAGGCCATCCGGGCCGGCGCCACCCCCGAGGAGGTCTTCGACGCCACGAAGATCGACCCGTGGTTCGTCGACCAGATGTTCCTGATCAAGGAGTACGCGGACGAGCTCGCCGCCGCCGACAAGCTCGACCCCGTGCTGCTCGCCGAAGCGAAGCGGCACGGTTTCTCCGACGTCCAGATCGCCGAGATCCGCGGGCTGCGCGAGGACGTCGTACGCGAGGTCCGGCACGCGCTCGGAGTACGCCCGGTCTACAAGACCGTCGACACCTGCGCCGCCGAGTTCGCCGCGAAGACGCCGTACTTCTACTCCTCGTACGACGAGGAGTCCGAGGTCGCGCCCCGCGAGAAGCCCGCGGTGATCATCCTCGGCTCCGGCCCGAACCGCATCGGCCAGGGCATCGAGTTCGACTACTCCTGCGTCCACGCCTCCTTCGCGCTCAGCGACGCGGGCTACGAGACCGTGATGGTCAACTGCAACCCGGAGACCGTCTCCACCGACTACGACACCTCCGACCGCCTGTACTTCGAGCCCCTCACGCTCGAGGACGTGCTGGAGATCGTCCACGCCGAGACCCTCGCGGGCCCGGTCGCGGGCGTCATCGTCCAGCTCGGCGGCCAGACCCCGCTGGGCCTCGCCCAGGCGCTCAAGGACAACGGCGTACCCGTAGTCGGCACCCCGCCGGAGGCCATCCACGCCGCCGAGGACCGCGGCGCGTTCGGCCGCGTCCTCGCCGAGGCCGGACTGCCCGCCCCCAAGCACGGCACCGCGACCACCTTCGACGAGGCCAAGGCCATCGCCGACGAGATCGGCTACCCGGTCCTCGTACGCCCGTCGTACGTGCTCGGCGGACGCGGCATGGAGATCGTGTACGACGAGACCCGCCTGGCCTCGTACATCGCCGAGTCCACCGAGATCAGCCCCACCCGGCCGGTCCTGGTCGACCGCTTCCTCGACGACGCGATCGAGATCGATGTCGACGCGCTCTACGACGGCACCGAGCTCTACCTCGGCGGCGTCATGGAGCACATCGAGGAGGCCGGCATCCACTCCGGCGACTCCGCCTGCGCGCTGCCCCCGATCACCCTCGGCGGCTTCGACATCAAGCGGCTGCGGATCTCCACCGAGGCCATCGCCAAGGGCGTCGGCGTACGCGGACTGATCAACATCCAGTTCGCGATGGCCGGCGACATCCTCTACGTCCTGGAAGCCAACCCGCGCGCCTCGCGCACCGTCCCCTTCACCTCGAAGGCGACCGCGGTGCCGCTCGCGAAGGCCGCCGCCCGCATCTCGCTGGGCGCGACCGTCGCCGAGCTGCGCGCGGAGGGCATGCTGCCGAAGACCGGCGACGGCGGCACGCTGCCGCTCGACGCGCCGATCTCCGTCAAGGAGGCCGTGATGCCGTGGAGCCGCTTCCGCGACATCCAGGGCCGCGGCGTGGACACCGTCCTCGGCCCGGAGATGCGCTCCACCGGTGAGGTCATGGGCATCGACTCGGTCTTCGGCACGGCGTACGCCAAGTCGCAGGCCGGCGCGTACGGTCCGCTGCCGACGAAGGGCCGCGCGTTCATCTCGGTCGCCAACCGCGACAAGCGCTCGATGATCTTCCCGGCGCGCGAGCTGGTCGCCCACGGCTTCGAGCTGCTCGCCACCTCCGGCACCGCCGAGGTGCTCAAGCGCAACGGCATCAACGCCACCGTCGTGCGCAAGCAGAGCGAGGGCCAGGGCCCGCAGGGCGAGCGGACGATCGTCCAGCTCATCCACGACGGCGAGGTCGACCTCATCGTGAACACGCCGTACGGCACCGGCGGCCGCCTCGACGGCTACGAAATCCGTACGGCCGCCGTGGCCCGCAGCGTCCCCTGCCTCACGACGGTCCAGGCCCTCGCGGCCGCCGTCCAGGGCATCGACGCGCTGACCCACGGCGACGTGGGCGTGCGTTCCCTCCAGGAACACGCGCAGCACCTGACCGCGGCCCGCGAGGTCTAGCAGTCGGCACAGGAGGGGGACACCGGATGCGGTGTCCCCCTCTTCATGAGCCCAGCCCTCCCGGCCGTCCCGAGGAAAGCACCCATGTACAGACTCTTCTTCGACCTCGTCTTCAAGCGCATGGACCCCGAGCGGGCCCACTACACGGCCTTCCGCTGGATCCGCCTCGCGGCCCGCGTCCCGGTCCTGCGCACCTTCCTCGCCGCCGTCCTCGCGCCGCGTCACGCCGCGCTGCGCACCGAGGCGCTCGGCCTGCGCATGCACGGCCCGTTCGGCCTCGCCGCCGGCTTCGACAAGAACGCCGTCGCGATCGACGGCATGTCGATGCTCGGCTTCGACCACATCGAGATCGGTACGGTCACCGCCCAGCCGCAGCCCGGCAACCCCAAGAAGCGCCTCTTCCGCCTGGTGAAGGACCGCGCGCTCATCAACCGCATGGGGTTCAACAACGAGGGCTCCGAAGCCGTGGCGGCCCGCCTGGCGGCCCGCAACCCCGTCTTCAGGACCGTCGTCGGCGTCAACATCGGCAAGACCAAGGTCGTGCCGGAGGAGGAGGCCGTCGCCGACTACGTCACCTCCACCGAGCGCCTCGCCGCCCACGCCGACTACCTGGTGGTGAATGTCTCCTCCCCGAACACCCCGGGGCTGCGCAACCTCCAGGCCACCGAGTCGCTGCGCCCGCTGCTGACCGCCGTACGCGAGGCGGCCGACCGTACGGTCACCGGCCGCCGCGTCCCCCTCCTCGTCAAGATCGCGCCCGACCTGGCCGACGAGGACGTCGACGCCGTCGCCGACCTGGCGCTGGAGCTCGGCCTGGACGGCATCATCGCCACCAACACCACCATCGCCCGCGAGGGCCTCGGTCTGAAGTCCGACCCGGCCCTCGTCAAGGAGACCGGCGGACTGTCCGGAGCGCCCGTCAAGGCCCGCTCCCTGGAGGTCCTGCGCCGCCTGTACGCGCGCGTGGGCGACCGGATCACCCTGGTCGGCGTCGGAGGCATCCAGAACGCCGACGACGCCTGGGAGCGCATCCTCGCGGGCGCCACGCTCGTGCAGGGCTACAGCGCGTTCATCTACGAGGGTCCGTTCTGGGGCCGCGCGATCCACCGGGGCCTGGCGGCCCGCCTCGCGGCCAGCCCGTACGCCACGCTCGCCGACGCCGTCGGCGCCGAGACCCGGGAGACCTCCAAGTGACCCTCGCCCCCTTCGGCGCCCGCCTGCGCCACGCCATGGACACCCGCGGCCCGCTCTGCGTCGGCATCGACCCGCACGCCTCGCTGCTGAGCTCCTGGGGCCTGAACGACGACATCCGCGGCCTGGAGACCTTCACCCGCACGGTCGTCGAGGCCCTGGCCGACCGGGTCGCCGTACTCAAGCCGCAGTCGGCGTTCTTCGAGCGCTTCGGCTCGCGCGGCATCGCCGTACTGGAGAAGGCGGTCGAGGAGGCCAGGGCGGCCGGCGCGCTGGTGCTGATGGACGCCAAGCGCGGCGACATCGGTTCGACCATGGGCGCGTACGCCGCGACGTACCTGGACAAGGACTCGCCGCTCTTCTCGGACGCCGTCACGGTCTCGCCGTACCTCGGCTTCGAATCGCTGCGTCCGGCGCTGGACGCGGCCAGGGCCGGCGGGGCGGGCGTGTTCGTGCTCGCCCTGACGTCGAACCCGGAGGGCGCCGAGGTCCAGCGGGCCACCACCGCCGACGGCCGGTCGCTCGCGCAGCTGATGCTCGACCACATGGCGGCCGAGAACGAGGGCGCCGAGCCGCTCGGGTCGGTCGGCGCGGTGGTCGGCGCGACGCTCGGCGACGCGGGAGCGGATCTCGCCATCAACGGTCCGCTGCTGGCTCCGGGCATCGGCGCGCAGGGCGCGACGCCTGCGGACCTGCCGGGCGTCTTCGGGGCGGCCGTCGGCAACGTCGTACCGAGTGTGAGCCGTGGTGTGCTCCGCTTCGGTCCGGATGTTTCCGGACTGCGAGAGTCCGCTTCGCGCTTCGCCGACGAGGTCAGGGTGGCGGTCTCGGGGGCGTGACGGGACGCCCGCACGGCGCCGACACCCCGCCCGCGCGACGGCTTCCGTCATGCGGACGGTCCATGTTGACGGAATCCTGACCCAAAACCAGGGTGTTATGTCTGTTATGCCGTACTCGACCGAGGCTGACCAGGACTTTTCGTCGCTACTCGCTGACTGGAGCGGCCCAGGCCGCTAGTCTCCGTCGAGAGCAAACGTGCAGCTTGTCGTTCGCGACCCGCTGTTCGTTGTTCGCCTGGTGTGGAGCGACCAGCTTCCTCACCGGTCCGTATCCGACAGTTCGACATCCGAGGTGACGTAGGCGTGGCTCTTCCGCCCCTTACCCCTGAACAGCGCGCAGCCGCGCTCGAAAAGGCCGCCGCGGCTCGCCGGGAGCGGGCCGAGGTCAAGAATCGACTCAAGCACTCCGGCGCCTCGCTCCACGAGGTCATCAAGCAGGGACAGGAGAATGACGTCGTCGGCAAGATGAAGGTCTCCGCCCTTCTCGAGTCTCTGCCGGGCGTGGGCAAGGTCCGGGCCAAGCAGATCATGGAGCGGCTCGGCATCTCCGAGAGCCGTCGTGTGCGCGGTCTCGGCTCCAACCAGATCGCCTCTTTGGAGCGCGAGTTCGGCGGCGGCTCCGCCTGACGTTCTCGGGCACCCCCGAGAACCTGGATAATCGCATCCATGGCTGCAACATCCCGGGGGACGACCCCCGTGCCCCCGGACGTACGTCCGCGGCTGACCGTGCTCTCCGGCCCCTCCGGGGTCGGCAAGAGCACGGTCGTCGCCCATATGCGCAAGGTCCACCCCGAGGTATGGCTCTCGGTGTCGGCCACCACACGCAAGCCGCGACCCGGCGAGCGCCACGGCATCCAGTACTTCTTCGTGAGCGACGAGGAGTTCGACAAGCTCGTCGCCAACGGTGAGCTGCTGGAATGGGCCGAGTTCGCCGGCAATCGCTACGGCACGCCCCGGCGTGCCGTGTCCGAGCGGCTCGAAGCGGGCGAGCCCGTGCTCCTGGAGATCGATCTCCAGGGCGCGCGGCTGGTCCGTGAGTCGATGCCGGAGGCCCAACTGGTCTTCCTGGCCCCGCCCAGCTGGGACGAGCTGGTCCGCAGGCTGACCGGCCGCGGCACGGAGGCGCCCGATGTCATCGAGCGCCGCCTCGAGGCCGCGAAGATCGAACTCGCCGCGGAGGCGGAGTTCGACACCACCCTTGTCAACACCTCCGTCGAGGATGTAGCGCGTGAGCTGCTAGCCTTGATGGAAGTTGCTTGATCTCTGTTCACTTATCGGAAGGTAGAGCGTGTCCTCTTCCATTTCCACGCCCGAGGGCATCATCAACCCGCCGATCGACGAGCTGCTCGAGGCTACTGACTCGAAGTACAGCCTCGTGATCTACGCGGCGAAGCGCGCGCGTCAGATCAACGCGTACTACTCGCAGCTCGGTGAGGGTCTGCTCGAGTACGTCGGTCCTCTGGTGGACACTCACGTCCACGAGAAGCCGCTCTCGATCGCCCTGCGCGAGATCAACGCGGGTCTGCTGACCTCCGAGGCCATTGAGGGCCCGGCGCAGTAGTCAGCAGGCGCAGGAATCTTTTTCGTCACAGGCCCGGCAGCGCGACTGCCGGGCCTGTGGTGTGTCATAGGGACGTAAATTCCGGAGCGAGCGGGGAGACGCAGTGGACCAGGCGGACGGCAAGGCGGACGACAAGGCCACCAGGCCGAAGGTCGTGCTGGGAGTCAGCGGAGGCATCGCCGCGTACAAGGCGTGCGAGCTGTTGCGGCGGCTGACCGAATCCGGCCACGACGTGCGGGTCGTGCCGACCGAGGCGTCCCTCCACTTCGTCGGCGCCGCCACCTGGTCGGCGCTCTCCGGCAACCCGGTCTCGGCCGAGGTCTGGGAGTCGGTGCACGAGGTGCCGCACGTACGGATCGGGCAGTCCGCCGATCTGGTCGTGGTCGCCCCCGCCACCGCCGACATGCTGGCCAGGGCGGCCCACGGGCTCGCCGACGACCTCCTCACGAACACCCTCCTCACCGCCCGGTGTCCGGTGGTCTTCGCGCCCGCGATGCACACGGAGATGTGGGAGCACCCGGCCACCCGGGAGAACGTCGCGACGCTGCGCCGGCGCGGCGCGGTCGTCATCGAGCCCGCGGTGGGCCGGCTGACCGGCGTGGACACGGGCAAGGGCCGGCTGCCCGACCCGGACGAGATCTTCGAGGTCTGCCGCCGGGTGCTCGCGCGCGGCGCGACCGCGCCCGACCTCGCCGGTCGTCACGTCGTGATCAGCGCGGGCGGTACGCGCGAGCCGCTCGACCCGGTCCGCTACCTGGGGAACCGGTCCTCGGGCAAGCAGGGGTACGCCCTGGCCCGTACCGCCGTCGCGCGCGGCGCGCGGGTCACGCTCGTGGAGGCCAACACCGGTCTGCCGGATCCGGCGGGCGCCGACGTCGTCCGCGTCGGAACGGCGGTGCAGCTGCGCGAGGCCGTGCTGAAGGCGGCGGCGGACGCCGACGTGGTGGTGATGGCGGCCGCCGTGGCCGACTTCCGTCCGGCGGCGTACTCCACGGGGAAGATCAAGAAGAAGGACGGCCAGGAGCCCGCCGCCGTCGAGCTGGTCCGCAACCCCGACGTCCTCGCGGAGATCGCGGCGGAACGCGGAAAGCCGGGGCAGGTGGTCGTCGGCTTCGCCGCCGAGACCGACCACGTCCTCGCCAACGGCCGGGAGAAGCTGCGCCGCAAGGGCTGTGACCTGCTGGTCGTCAATGAGGTGGGGGAGCGCAAGACGTTCGGCTCCGAGGAGAACGAAGCCGTGGTGCTGGACATCGACGGCGGCGAGACCCCGGTGCCGTACGGCCCCAAGGAAGCCCTCGCCGACACCGTCTGGGACGTGGTGACAAGTCGACTCGGTTAATTCTCGGCCTGTTCCACCGGGCATCCCAAAACACCGCAAATGTCCTCGCGAATCCGGTATTTTGCCCTGTGATGGAGGGTGACGACCGTACTGCGCAGCGCAGTGCCGCTGGTCACAGGGCTCCCACGAAGCGAGACACGTGGTCCGCCGACCGGAAGTGACCGATAAACTGGTCGCGGACCGACGCCGGGCGCAGCTCCCGGACCGTTCCATCAATGCTCAGCCAGCAGCCGCTGCAACCCCAGGGAGCGATGTGTCCCGCCGTCTGTTCACCTCGGAGTCCGTGACCGAGGGCCACCCCGACAAGATCGCTGACCAGATCAGCGACACGATCCTCGACGCGCTCCTGCGGGAGGACCCGGCCTCCCGGGTCGCCGTGGAGACCTTGATCACCACCGGCCTGGTGCACGTCGCCGGTGAGGTGACCACCAAGGCCTACGCGGACATCCCCACGCTGGTGCGCAACAAGATCCTCGAGATCGGCTACGACTCCTCGAAGAAGGGCTTCGACGGTGCCTCGTGCGGTGTGTCGGTGTCCATCGGCGCGCAGTCCCCGGACATCGCGCAAGGTGTCGACACGGCCTACGAGACCCGGGTCGAGGGCGATGAGGACGAGCTCGACAAGCAGGGCGCGGGCGACCAGGGCCTGATGTTCGGATACGCGTGCGACGAGACCCCGGAGCTCATGCCGCTCCCGATCCACCTCGCGCACCGCCTGTCGCGCCGTCTGTCCGAGGTCCGCAAGAACGGGACGATCCCGTACCTGCGGCCCGACGGCAAGACCCAGGTCACCATCGAGTACGACGGCGACAAGGCGGTCCGCCTCGACACGGTCGTGGTCTCCTCGCAGCACGCCTCCGACATCGACCTGGACTCGCTGCTGGCTCCCGACATCCGTGAGTTCGTCGTCGAGCACGTACTGAACGGTCTTGTCGAGGACGGCATCAAGCTGGACACCGAGGGCTACCGGCTGCTGGTCAACCCGACCGGGCGCTTCGAGATCGGCGGCCCGATGGGTGACGCCGGCCTCACCGGCCGCAAGATCATCATCGACACGTACGGCGGCATGGCCCGCCACGGCGG